>JAXHVL010000115.1:0-9444 GCA_034189225.1 Thermodesulfobacteriota bacterium | reverse complement strand
AGAAAGATGGTAATTTCAAGACGGAGCATTAACGGGTCTGTAGACCCGTATCCCGGCTTTCAGCCGTTTGTTTCAACCCATCCCGCCACAAAGGCCGGGGTGGTTGTTGAGTTTGCCGTCCGCAAGCGACTTTTTACGAGACCATCCGCAATAAGCGACTTGAAGTAATCAATGGTCCTGCGCAATCCTTCTTCAAGTACGACCGCTGGTTGCCAGGAAAGGCGTTCGCCGGCCAGGGTGATATCCGGCCGCCGTTTCTGCGGATCATCGTCAGGCAGCGGTTGAAATACAATTTTTGAATTTGATCCGGCCAGGGCAATAATCTTTTCCGCAAGCGACAGCACGGTCATCTCCGATGGATTGCCGAGGTTCAACGGCCCGGTGATGTCTTCCGTGTTCATGAGCTTCACAAGCCCTTCCACCAGGTCATCCACATAGCAGAACGAGCGTATTTGTGCGCCATCCCCGAAGACGGTTATATCCCTGTCCTGCAATGCAGCCATGATGAAATTGCTCACCACACGGCCGTCATCCGGATGCATGCGCGGGCCATAGGTATTGAATATGCGCGCCACCCGTATGTCCACACCGTTCTGGCGATGGTAGTCGAAAAAAAGCGTTTCCGCACAGCGCTTGCCTTCGTCGTAGCAGGCGCGGATGCCGATGGGGTTCACGTTGCCGCGATAGACTTCAGGCTGGGGATGAACATCCGGATCCCCGTAAACCTCGCTGGTGGAAGCCTGAAGGATTCTGGCCTTGACCCGCTTGGCAAGCCCCAGCATGTGGATGGCGCCCATGACATTGGTTTTGATGGTCTTGACGGGGTTGTATTGATAATGCACCGGTGAGGCCGGACATGCAAGATTGTAAATCTCATCCGCCTCGATGAATACCGGATGGACAAGATCGTGGCGCACCAGTTCGAAATCCGGGTCAGACAGCAGGTGCGCGATATTCCGCTTTCTGCCCGTAAAAAAATTATCCAGGCAGATCACCTCGTTGCCGTCCGCCAGCAGCCGCTCACACAGGTGGGAGCCGAGAAACCCGGCACCGCCTGTCACAAGAATGCGCTTCTTATCGTAAAGACACATAAATTCATTTATATGTGGGTCATGGCCGGTTTTCCAACAGGATAGACATTGAACCCGATTTCAAAGAGTTTTTCATGATCCGCCACATTGCGCCCGTCAAAAAAGAAAGCCGGCTTTTCCATGGCATCGTAAATTCCCTTATAATCCAGCTCCCCGTAAATCCGCCATTCCGTCAGCACGGCAATGGCATGACTGTCAATGGCCGCCTCGTAAGGATCCCCCACATAAGAGACCCTGCCGTCGCCGTCGCCATCCCCGAACACCTTTCGGGCGTTCGCCAGGGCCTGGGGATCTGAAATAACAACCTGCGCCCCTTCCTCCAGCAACCGCCGAACAACCTCTATGGCCGGCGCATCCCGGATGTCCCCCGTATCCGGCTTGAACGCAAAACCAAAAACCGCGATTTTCTTTTCCGCCAGGGTATTGAACATGGCACAGAGCATGCGCCGGACAAACCGGCATTTCTGGTGTTCATTGATCCGAACCACTTTCTCCCAGTAATCCGCCGCATCATCGGCACCGGCTTCCTTGCAGAGATACACCAGGCTCAGAATATCCTTTTTAAAGCACGACCCGCCAAATCCGACCCCGGCGTTCAGAAACCTTGCTCCGATTCGCCTGTCCATGCCCACGGCCCTGGAAACTTCGGTAACATCAGCGCCTGTGTCTTCGCAGATATTGGCAATGGTATTAATGGAAGAAATGCGCTGTGCCAGAAAGGCGTTGGACGTCAGCTTGGCCAGTTCGCTGCTCCAGACGTTGGAGGTAAAAATCCGTTCCTGCGGCACCCAGTTGGTATATATTTCAACGAGCACATCCCGGGCCCGCCTTCCTTCTGCTGTTTCCCGGGAACCGATCAAAACCCGGTCCGGATTTTCAAGATCGCTGATGGCCGTTCCTTCGGCCAGAAACTCGGGATTGGACAGCACATCAAACCGGTCTTTGCCCCCGCCGGCCGACAGAATCCGCTCCATGGCCTCGGCGGTTTTAACGGGAACCGTACTTTTCTCCACCACGATCCGGGGACCATCGGCGCATTTGAGAATCTGCCGGGCTGTTTTTTCCCAGTACTGAAGATCCGCGGCCATGCCGGCCCCCACACCCGATGCCTTTGTGGGCGTATTTACACTGACGAAAATAATTTCAGCGTCCCGAATGCCGGCATCCACGTCGGTTGAGAAAAAAAGATTTCTGCCGCGAACCGCCTTGACCACCTCATACAGGCCGGGTTCATAAACCGGCAGCTCATCGGAATTCCAGGCGGCAATCCGATCATGGTTAATATCCACCACCATAAACCGGTATTGGGGACACTTGCCGGCCATCACGGCCATGGTGGGCCCTCCCACATAACCGGCACCAATGCAGAGAATATGTTTTTCAAATGTTTGTTGCTGCAACAATCCACCTCTTGCAGAAGTAATTTGTCCGGGGTCAGGCAACGCCCGATGATATTGTGTTTATACAAGGAAAAACACGGGCTATCAAGGTTTTTTTGGGCATTGCTGAAATAAGGAGGCTTGGCAAAAAGTTTCCAACCCCGCCGCAGCGTTTTTGCAGGAAGTAACCTATTATGGCGGGATCGAAAGATTGCTTCGCCACCTCTACCTTTTCGTGATCGTAATCGACTGCCGTTTGATTAACCACGGAATACACGGAAAGGCACGGAAAAAGGGAGCAAGATGGTTCCTTCCGTGCTCTTCCGTGTATTCCGTGGTTAAAAAAGATGCTTTGGTTTTAAATGAATTACCACGTTAAGTTCCTTGGAAGTCGTTTGCCGACGGCAAAGTAAAAAGTTCTTTTCTCACCATGAAGCGCATGAAGAACATGAAGATAGATGCATCGCATTGCCCCGGAACACTCCGGTATCTGTTTTGATCATTGGAACATTTGATATTCGGATTTGTTTCGAATTTCGAATTTCGCGCTTTGCTCCTTACCGGCATAGCCTTTTATCGCTGACCTGGCCCAGAGGACCAGGTTTTATTGACTGAATAAATGACCAGAATTGGGACTTTTTTTGGTGCCGCCCATCAGGCGCCACCGTGCCTGCGGCCAAATAACCGAAAACTTTACTCCCCGGCTTGCGATACCGGGCTATTTCTTTCGCCTTACCCTCACGAGTTTCTTCCGTTTTTGGGATGACGGCTGTGAGGCGCCGTTGCCCGGGCCGGCCATTGACGGATGACCGAGCCCGTGTTGAAAAAAAGAGCAGGCGGCCCTGGGGCATTTCAGCCCCGGCTCGCCGTTTTTATCATCATAAAATTCCACCAGAAAGGGATTGTTGCAAGCCGGACAGGTAAAGGCATATGGCTTGCCCCAGCTGATAAACCCGCAGCTCCTGTTGGTGCAGGCATAGTAGGGAATGTCCTTTTCCGTTTTTTCCATCTGGATTTTGCCCGTCTGGCACACCGGACAGGTCATGGCCAGGCTCTGCTCATAGGCCTGAATGCGGTCTTCCACAGAAACAGACGGTGCCGCATCCGCCGATTCTTCTTCTGCGGTGGTTTCGACAGCCTCGGGTATTATCTCATCACCACCGGCTTCTTTCACCGGCGGTGCCGGCGGGTATGGCGCTTCATCCGTCTTATCCTCCATTGCTTGATCCTGCCTGCCGCCCGGAGTTTCATCCACAGTGGGCGCCGAAACTGCATCATTGGATTCAGCGGCACCGGGTTCAGATGTCTTTGTTCCCGAATCAGAAGCGACCCCCTCCTCCGTTGCAGGCGCCGGCGCTTCGGTGTCCACGGTGTCCGGGCTGTCCGCCTTCGGGAACACATCCCGTATCTTCACCCGGGCATCCCCCTCACTGCCCTTCATGAACACCGCCGGTTCACCGGATCGGCTCTGCGCCGTCGTTTTCCGCAATTCGGATAATTTCTGCAAATAGGTGCGCCGCAGTTCCGCGGTGGCTTGCCGGGACACATTGGTTGCGGTCTTCTGCCGTTTTAAACTTTCCTTGACGGACGCCTTGTCTTTGCTGTCCAGTTTCTGACGGGAAAGCGGCACCCCCTTGGCGTGCAGTGTTTTGTCTAGACTCTCCACCGCCATATCCAGGGGTTTCCGCCCTTCCAGTGATTCTGAAATCATCTGAATGACATATGTCACCAGATTCATACCGGGTAAGCCGGCAAACAGATTATTGAAAAAATCCACCAGCGCGAACGCAGCGATCTGGGCCCGGTAACGGTTATCTTTATCCAGGGTTACGTAGCCATACTGCATGAGGGTCTCAAAAGACGCCAGCAGGGTGTCATCTACCTCCACTCCCAGTTCCGACACCGCTTCAAGAAACGTCTCCTGAGTAAACCGTTCCTCGCTGTCGGGAGATTGCCGCACCGTGTTCTCCTGTTCCACCAGCAACAAAAGGCAGGTGACCGTGGAAAGATCGAACGAAAGGGAGTCTTCCCCGAAATCCATTTCAATCAGGCGGTTTAAATGATGGGCCAACACCTCATCAAAGCGGGATCGGATATCGGCGTATGACAGGGATTGCTTATCCGGGGATGTATTTTCCGGAAACGACATATATTTTCACCTCGCCTGGTGTAAAACCCGGTGGATGAGAAGCGCTCAGCTGATGGGATCATTTGACGCTTGTCGCTTCTTACCGGGTCATATTGAAAAAAGAGGATTTTGTAAAAATCACCAACCCCGCCGCACGGCGTTTTTACAGAGAAGCTCAGATTGGCTTTTTATCATGATTGCTCTAAACAACCAATTTTTCATTCATACTTTTCTTTGACGGCTTCCTAAAAAGTCCAATAGCAGCAAAGCGATGCATCTCTCGTCATGTCAAGTACAGTGTAGGGGCGAACCTTGTGTTCGCCCTCTGATCGGGCGAACACAAGGTTCGCCCCTACAGATCATTCCTCGAAACCAATATAGACACGCCGCATCTTGAACTTTTTACTTTGCCGTCCCAAAATTGACTTTTTACGGGACCATCAAAGAAGACGTCTTCGCAAAAAGTACCATAAAGAGATATTTTTATTTCAACCATGAAGAAAACACGTCACCGACTTTATGCCTCAGCGCACTGGGGATTACTCCCGGTTGATATCGGAAATCATGTTGGCGATCCGGGAGGCCATTTCTGAATTATCTTTTCCCAGATCATTCATGTCGTCCTGATCCCCGCCGCTGGTATCGGCGTCGGCATTCGTGTCAACCGGTGCTTCCCCCGCCGGTACTTCCCCCGATTGATCCGCCGCTGCGCCCGGTTCTTCCCCATCCCCTTCAACGGATTCAGCCGCGACAGGTTCCGAGACTCCGGAAACATTAGCCTCGCCGCCCTCGACATCGGATTCATCCTCATCATCCGAAGGCGCACTGGATGCAACGATATCAAAACATTCCCCCTGCCGGTCAAACAGGACCGAAAGGTTTACCCTGACATCGAAATCCAGTTTATAGGCAACCTGATTGTCGTGAACGACAATGTCGCCTTCCTTGTACTCCACGTTGTCATCACTGAGCGTCAGGTTATACTTCTTTTTCAGGATATCTTCGATTATGGTCCAGTCCAGATCGCCCGTAATGATATCAATCAGTTCTTTTTCTCCGATTTTAATGATGTCGGCATCCGTGATCTTCACTTGCAGCACCTCCATGATGAAGCCGTCATTATTGACGGCTTCGTAAAAAGCCCAATATCTGCGTTGCGATGCATCTCTCGTCATGTCACGTACAGCTAAGTACGCTCCATTCCTCGAGATACATCGACGCCTTGATCTTGAACTTTTTACTTTGCCGTCCCAAAATGATTTTTTACGAGACTATCATTATTGTTCGGCCAAAGCCGCCGCCAGATCCAGATAATCCGCCGACACATCGGCCATAATATCCTGCAGAATCAGGCTCTGCCGATCGGGGCCAGCATGCGCCATGCGGGAAGAACGGCCAATTGTCGTAGAAAACACAATATCCCGGATGCTTTCATAAGAGGCCGCCGGAAACTGCCGGTAAATTTCATCATCACTGTCACACTTGGTAAAAACAATGCCGGAAATCCTCATTGCCGGATTAAATTGTTTTCTGAGACGGGTAACGGTCTTCAGCAGATACCCTAGGTGCCGCAACGCACCGTCACGGCATTCCACCGGTACGATCAGCGCATCTGCCGCAACAATGGCGGCGGTTGTCAAATATCCCAGCGATGAGGGCGCATCAATGATAATATAATCAAACGAGGACCGAACCCTTTTCAGCAGTTCCCGCAGGGCGCCTTCCCGGCCGGCTGTTCCCGGAAATTGTTGTTCCGCCTGAAACAAGTCAATATGCGCCGGCATTACCTTCAAAAAATCAAGAACGGAATCCCGGATCAGGGCGGGGGGGAGGCTGCCGCCGGAAAGGGCCCGGTAAAGGGTATGCGGCTTGTCCCCGTTCTCATGTTCCGTCACCAGGCAGGCACTGGCTTCCCCCTGGGGATCGCAATCCACCAGAAGGGTTTCCTTTTCAAAAAGGCCGAGGCACAGCGCCAGGTTCACCGCTGTTGTGGTTTTTCCGACCCCGTCCCGTTGATTGACAATGCTGAATATGGTTGCCATGAATTTATATTATCACAAAGATACGCAGGTACAAACCGGTTTGGCAATTTATTCCCGGCCATTTTCATGATAATTCGTTTCTCCGGAACGGCCGGGTATTGACTTGGGAATTACTCTCCTGTTGAAAAACCATTTAAATTATTATATTATAAATATGACATGTTTTCACTGTAATGTCAACAATCATCCACAGTTATCATCCGTGATGACAGCAACCACAACCACTGGCGACCCCGACAACTCATGAATCAAACCATATCCCGGCAAGGCGTGGAAACGGCACTTTCGAACCTAACATTCCGGACCAAAAATTCCCCGAAACAAAGACTGCTGGACATGGTACGACAGCACTACGATCAGGCGCCGGCAAATGGGGAAGCCGCCCCCCGGAGCGCTGATTCACTCATCCGGATGATCTGGCCCGGTGAGATACCGCCCGGCCGCATGCCATCCAAACGCAAAAACCTGAACAGCCTCCGGTCCAGTATTAACGCCGATTTAACCGCCCTTTATCAAGAGGGGAAAAATCCCGAAGGCATCATTATCAATGAAGACTTTGCCTTTGACATGTGCGACGCGGAAAGAAACCGGATGCTGGCGGAGTTTACCACCATGGCCCGCGGCGAAACGGGCATATCCCTGGACAAAATTTCCGATGTACTGGGCGTGGTCAACGATATCCTGAGCCGGCTTGGCGATTCCCCGGACCGGGAGACCGGCGAAACCCTGAACAAAATCCGGGAGATGCTGTCACAGGTTACGGGATCCATCGACGACGTCCGACCGCCATCGAAGGAGGCCCCGCCCTCCGCCGACACAGCCGATGGGCATGAAGACGACGAAGCAACGGACATCGAGGAAATCGACGAAGATCTGCTGGCGGCGCTGGAAAACCAGGAGATACAGGAGATTGATGAAAGCGCCCTGCCGGCCGCACCCGGGGATGAGGTTGATGCAGAACCGCCAGAAGAACTCAATGAAACGGATATAGAGGAAACCGAACCGGGGATCGAAATGGTGGATGAGACGGTGGACGAAGACGATCTAGTGGAAATCGACGGCGACATAGCGGAAGATTTCGACGATGCCGGGGAACCGTCCCGGGCGGAGGAAGATGATGAGGCCGATGGCAGCGGCATGGAAACGGTAGAAGAAATAGAAGAAGACGAGCTCCAGGAAATCGGGGAAGAGGACGACATCCAGGAAATCGACGCAGAAACACTGGCGGCCATGGAAAACGACGACATCCTGGAACTCGACGAAACGGACCTGGAAGCCGGCGAACCGGGGGAGACCGATACCACGGACCGCTCAGACGATTCAGACCATGCCATTGAAACGATCGACGAGGATGAACTGATGGAGGTTGACGAGGACTTGATTGAAGACACTGCGGAGATCGACCCGGACGCGGATTCCGGGCTGGCCGAGGACGACGGCCCTCTCCCTGATTTCGCTGAAACCGTTGACACCGTGGATGAAGACGAGCTCGAGGAAATTGACGAAGACCAGTGGCTGAATGCCAAGGACGCCATGGACCGAAGTCCGCCGGCGGAAGCCGAAGCAACAGATACTGGGGATACAGAGAACAAAGCGCTTTCAGAAGCCTTTGATCAAATGCTCGGCGCCATGGACAAGCATTATAACCGGCTTGTTTACGTTCCCGCAGGGCCGTACACCATCGGCAGCGACGCGCCTATCCAGCACGATGTGCCCACCCGGCTGATCGACCTGGCGGGATTTTATATCCATCAATTCCCGGTGACAAACCGCCTTTTCGAAGTCTTTGTGGAAAAAACCGGTTATAAAACCACCGCGGAACAACTCGGGTACGGCTACGTCTACTATGGCCGGTTTCAGGCCAGCGTAAACCCGCACTCAGGCCAGGCCACCGCAACATGGCAGGCCTCTCACAGGCGTGAAAAGGTCCGCGGGGCCTGCTGGCACCGGCCCGACGGTTCGGCCGGCAGTTTTCATGACAAACGCAGCCATCCCGTGGTGCAGGTCAGCCTGGAAGATGCCATGGCCTTTGCCGCCTGGAACGGTAAACGGCTGCCCTCTGAATTTGAATGGGAAGGGGCCGCCCGGACACAGAAGGGGCACAACCTCCCCTGGGGGGAATACTGGCGCAAAAACATGTGCAACATCGAGGACACGGCCATGGCCGATACCACGCCCGTGGACATGTATCCGGAAAGCAGAAACGCATACGGCATTGAAGACACCCTGGGCAATGTGCTTGAATGGACGGCGGACGAATGCCGCCCGCCCCGGGCCAACCTGACCTATACCCGTTATTATATCGCCAGAGGCGGCAGCTTTTTATCGTCATCCGCCATACGGCTGTCGGCCCGCTTCATGCTTCAAAGCGGCTTTACGGCCAATATTCTGGGCTTCCGCTGCGTGGCCGACCCGTGATTAATTCTGAAAAACAATCAAAAAATCCGAGCATTAGCAATGCTTATCCCTTGACACTCTTACGGCAATTCAATATATTTTTTTTACACAATAATAATGACGGCTTCGTAAAAAGCCCAATAGCAGCAAAGCGATGCATCTCTCGTCATGTCACGTACGACCAAGTACGCTCCATTCCTCGAGAGTGAGATAGACACGCCGCATCTTGAACTTTTTACTTTGCCGTCCCAAAGTAACTTTTTATGAGTGCATCAACAATAAATGCAGAAAGGGGGTATCCATTTCGCTGACCCTATGATGTTACCAGCATTTTCCATTAACTCCCTTGCAGTCCTACAACCCACATAAACAGCGGATATGTAGGCCTAAGAGTTTGAATAAATCGG
>JAXHVL010000114.1:0-26036 GCA_034189225.1 Thermodesulfobacteriota bacterium | reverse complement strand
CTGCTCACACAGTCTGCCCGCGTCTTCCGAAAAAACCGCCCCTGCTCGGCTGCGCTGCAAGGGGCGAGGCACGTGTTGCTGTTCAGTTGTTTCGGCAGACTGAAAAACCTGGCAATAAACTAAAAAATTAAATAAAATTGAAGCTTTAACAATCACTGACCTGGCCCAGAGGGCCAGGTTTTATTGACGGAATAAACATCTTTCTTCCCCTTCTGCATTCCATTCCATTTTCCGGCAACAGACACCATAAAAACAAAATTGTAACTAATTTTATTTGGTATAACAAAATTGTATCTTTATTCTGTTGTACTAAAATGCGTATTGTTATTTTTTCACTTTATATCAACTAGTTACAATAAAATACAAACGGCTTATAAACTGGCATTGTCATTGCACATCATTATATAAAAAAGATCACGCAACCGGTTGAGATCAAACAAGCGTTTATCATTAAAGGAGAAAAACCCATGAAAAAAATCGAGGCCATTATCAAACCCTTTACCCTTGACGACGTGAAGCTCGCGCTAAACAAAATCGGCGTCACCGGTATGACCGTGACCGAGGTCAAAGGCTTCGGCCGGCAGCGGGGGCATACCGAAATCTATCGAGGCGCGGAATATCAGGTGGATTTTGCACCCAAGGTAAAAATTGAAATCGTGATGGATGACGCCGACGTGGACAAGGCGGTATCAACCATCAGGGAAAAGGCGCTGACCGGCAAAATCGGCGACGGTAAAATATTCGTCATGTCGGTGGAAGAGGCAATCCGGATCAGAACCGGTGAATCAGGAAAAATAGCGATCTAACCCGAATATCTGGTGACATATCCGGGCCAAAGGAGGACTCACATGAAAATAAAATCAATCTGTTATCTAATTATCTGTTTATTGGCGGCAAACGTTATCACGGCCTGGGCCGGTGAAACACCGGCCACCCCCGCATCCAATCAGGCCGCCATCGAACTGGTTCAGACTCACGCCAATTACCTGTGGACCCTGGTAGCTGCCGCGCTGGTCTTTTTTATGCAGGCCGGATTCGCCATGGTGGAGGCCGGATTTACCCGCGCCAAGAGTTCGGTGAACATCATGATGAAAAACCTGATGGATTTTTCCATGGGAACACTGGGGTTCTGGGCCCTGGGGTTCGGCCTCATGTTTGGCATATCCGGCACCGGCTGGTTCGGCACTTCCGGCTTTTTTCTCAGTGACTTTTCTCCGGAGGGCGATCCATGGGTGTTGGCCTTCTGGATGTTCCAGGTGGTGTTCTGTGCTACGGCCGCCACTATCGTCTCCGGCGCCATGGCCGAACGTACGAAATTCATCGGCTACATTGCTTACAGCATAGTTCTCAGCGCTTTTATTTATCCGATATTCGGCAGCTGGGCATGGGGCAGCCTGTTTAACGGCAGCGGCTGGCTGGAAGGCCTCGGATTCATTGATTTTGCCGGCTCCACGGTGGTTCACTCCGTGGGGGGCTGGGCCGCTCTTGCCGGCACACTGGTACTGGGTCCCCGCCTGGGAAAATACGGCAAAAATGGCACGATCCGGCCGATTCTGGGCCATAACATCCCCCTTGCCGCCCTGGGCGTCTTTATCCTGTGGCTGGGGTGGTTCGGCTTTAATCCCGGCTCCACCACCACTGCCGACAAAAGCATTGCCATGATCTTTGTGAACACCAACCTGGCCGCTGCGGCCGGCGCGGTAGCAGCGATGATTATCTCATGGATCAAGTTCGGCAAACCCGAGGCCAGCATGAGCTTGAACGGTGCGCTTGCCGGACTCGTCGGAATCACGGCAGGATGCGCCAATGTGTCGCCTTCCAGCGCCATTATCATCGGTCTCATTGCCGGTGTGCTGGTTGTCTTCTCGGTCCTGTTCTTTGACAAAATCAAAGTGGACGACCCCGTCGGCGCAATCTCGGTACACGGGGTATGCGGCGCATGGGGAACCCTGGCAGCGGGTCTGTTCAACATGGGCGGCACATCCGCCGGCATCATCGGGGTTCAGCTGCTGGGTATCGGCACCTGCTTTGCCTGGACATTTACAATAGCCTTTGTCCTGTTCAAAATCATTTCGCTGACCATCGGCCTCCGGGTGTCGCCTGAAGAAGAAGCCGAAGGTCTGGACTTTGCGGAGCACGGCGGCAATGCCTATCCGGATTTCGCCACATCCGCGTACAGTCAGCAGTAAGAAAACAACACTATCAGACCACCATATGAAAGATCCCGCTTCGGCGGGATCTTTATTTATTCATACTTTTCTTTGATGGTCTCGTAAAAAGCTTCCACCCACGCCGCGGTGTTTTTGCAGGAAGGAAGGAGATCGTGGTCTCTTTGAGGCAGGCTAATGATCTGTAGGGGCGAACCTTGTGTTCGCCCGATCAGAGGATGAACACAAGGTTCGCCCCTACACCGTACGTGACAAGACGAGAGACACATCGCAACGCCGATATGGTACTTCCAAGGAACTTGATCTGCCAATTTGTTGTAAGTAATTCAATTTTATTCAATTTTTCAGCTTATTGCCAGGTTTTTCAGTTTGCCGAAACAACAGAACAGCAACACGTGCCCCGCCCCTTGCAGCGCAGCCGAGCAGGGGCGGTTTTTTCGGAAGACGCGGGCAGATTGTTTGAACAGATGAGGTTTAGCGCACCTGTACGACGAGACAGGCGAGTTTCTGCCCGCGCCGAAAAAACCGTCCCTGCGAGGGAAGCCGCAGGCCAAGCTGCGGGGCGCCCTTTCTTTTGCATACTTTTCTTTGGACGAGCAAAGAAAAGTATGAATACCCCCATCCCCATCATCTTCATCCTTGCATATTTGTCAGTCCGAATATTATAATCACAGGCAAATAATGGGGCAGGTTTCCATCGTTCCGATCCGGCGGAAAGATGGCGGTGCCTGCGAGACAAACACCCGACGGACAAACGCATACCGATATGACGACAAATATAACGCAACAGGCGATCGAAGTACTGAAAACAGAGGCAGACGGCCTCCTGGAACTGGCGACGCGCATCGACGATAATTTTACAAAAATGGTGGAAATAATATGCGAGGGGCGGGGCCGGCTGATCATCAGCGGCATCGGCAAATCCGGTATTGTGGGCCAGAAAATCGTGGCCACATTGAACAGTACCGGCACCCGGGCCATCTTCCTGCACCCCGTGGAGGCCATACACGGCGACCTTGGCATGGTCGGCCCGCGCGATATTTTTCTGGGGCTCTCCAACAGCGGCGAAACCGAGGAGCTCAACAACCTCCTGCCAACGATCCGGGAAATCGGATGCAGGATCATCGCCTTTACGGGCAATCCCGCCTCCAGCCTGGCCCGGCAGAGCGACATCACCATTGATGTCGGCATTACGCGAGAGGCCTGTCCCCTGGGTCTGGCCCCCACCACCAGCACCACCGCCGTTATGGCCATGGGAGACGCACTGGCCGTGGCGCTGATTCATAAAAAAAATTTCCGGGCCAGCGATTTTCAGAAATTTCACCCTGGCGGCGCATTGGGTCAGCGGCTTGCCATGAACATATCGGAAATCATGCTCGTGGGAGAAGCCGTCCCGCGGGTACAGGCCCATACCCAGCTGATAGAGGCCCTGAACGTGCTTGACAGAATCAACCTGGGAACCGTGCTGATCGTGAGCCCCCATGATATGCTCACCGGCATTCTTACGGACGGCGACGTCCGACGCATGGTCATCCGGGGGGCCGACTTTTCCGACCTTTCTGTGGACTCGGTCATGACATCCGACCCCCTTGCCATTTATCCGGACCGTCCGGTTTTTGAAGCCCTCAACATCATGGAACATCATCAGATCACGGTTCTTCCGGTTATTGATGAAGAAAAAAAGCTTTGCGGGATACTGCATCTGCATGATATATTAGGTAAAGGTGCATTCAAGTTTAACGGCAAATAACTATTTCGGCTCCCGCGGCCCCAATCTTCTTTAACCCCCACGATGGAAAACGATCATGAAACTCGATTTTACCTATTCCGAAACACGCGTGGAAGCCCTTGGCGAGGCCAAGGTGGCCTCGCCCATCCTCAAGGAAGACAATATCGATCCGGAACAGGATTTCACCAAGGACTCGGATAATGTTCTGATCAATGTGGTCCCGGAAATTGTGGAAACGTTTGTCAAGAAAGGGGAAAAACCACCGGCATTTGAACTGGCCGGCGCTCGCAAAAACATTTTTTTCGACCCCAGCAAGGTCCGGTGCGCACTGGTTACCTGCGGGGGCATGTGCCCCGGCCTGAACGATATTATCCGGGCCGCGGTGCTTGAACTTTACTACCGGTACGGGGTACGGAACATATACGGCATCCGTTACGGCCTTGAAGGATTTATCCCGGAATACGGCCACGATGTTATCGACCTCACCCCGGAAGTGGTGGGAAATATTCTCAACATGGGCGGATCGATTCTCGGCTCCTCGCGCGGCCCCCAGAGCATTGAAGCCATTGTGGACTCGCTGGAACGCATGAGCGTGGGGATCCTGTTCATGGTAGGCGGGGATGGCACCCTCATGGCCGCCACTAAAATCGCCGATGAGATCACCCACCGGAATCTTAAAGTAAGCGTGGTGGGCATCCCGAAAACCATTGACAACGATATCTACCTCATATCCCGTTCCTTTGGATTTGATACCGCCGTGGATATCGCCACCGAAGCCATCAAGGGCGCGCACAACGAAGCCGAAGGCTACCGCAATGGTATTGGACTGATTAAACTGATGGGCCGCCATTCCGGTTTTATCGCGGCTACTGCGGCCCTGGCAAGACAGGATGTCAACTTTGTACTGATCCCGGAGATCGATTTTGATCTGGAAGGTGAAAACGGCCTGCTGGCCGACTTGGAGCAACGCCTCAAAAATCGGAAACACGCCGTTATCGTGGTCGCGGAAGGCGCGGGGCAGAGATTCTTTGAAAATGAAGACAGCCTGCGGGATGCCTCCGGCAATGTCAAGCTGAAAGATATCGGTGTATTTTTGAAAGAAAAAATCAACGCCTACTTTCAATCAAGGGATATGACCGTTTCCCTGAAATACATCGACCCCAGCTACATGATCAGGAGTCTGCCGGCCAATGCAAACGACAGTGTGTTCTGCGGATTTCTGGGCCGGGACGCGGTACATGCCGGGATGGCCGGTAAAACCAAACTTCTCGTAGGCCACTGGAACAATCATTTCGTTCACGTCCCCATGTCGCTTTCCGTGGGCAAACGCAAACATGTCACCCCTCACAGCAAGCTCTGGCGTACTGTTCTGGAAGCCACCGGCCAGGGATCCTTCAAAAACGACCAGGATTGACGCCTTCGAAAAAACCGCATCTGCTCGGCTGCGGTGCAAGGGCTGGGCACGTATTATCCTTAACCGGCTGTCGGGGCACCGTCGCCGGCGGACTTCACAAACAATTTCCCGTATTTCTGGGCAAAAAACGCCAGGCCGGGCACCTGCACCAGATACGCCATGATCAGCACGATCATGATCAGGGAAACATGTTCCACCGCAAAGGTGGACAGGGCGATGGCAATGGACAGGTTGATATGCCGCGCGGCAGAGGTATAGATCAGCACCACCGCCACCTCGCCGGCAAGGACCCCCCGGTCGATGAGGAACTTCGTCCAGAGGATGGAAGCGGTATACATCACGATGTAGTACAACACCACCGGCACGATCCCCACGATAAACACACTATAGTTGTTCAATAAGACGGTATTCCGTTGCTGGGACATCACCAGCAGGATCATCACCAGGATCCCCGCCGCGGCAACGGTACCGGCATTGGGTTTAATGCGTTGCTGAAAAAAATCATTGCCCTTCCATCGAATCAGCCCTTGCCGGGCAATACTGCCCAGTATCAGCGGAAGAAAAAAGACCATCAGGATATTTTTCATGACCAGGACCTTGTCAATGGCGATCATGTCGCCTTTCAGCAACAATGGGAAAATGACCGGCAGCCCGACAAACGCGGCAAACAATATATTTAACGGCGTGAGGTACAACGCCGTGGCTACTTTAGCCTCGGCAAACGCCGTCCAGGCAATGCTCATGGAACTGGTGGGAATCAGCGCAATCAGCATGAGCCCGACAAACAAAAAGGGCTGGTCCGCCAGAAAAATTCGCCCGATGATGAAGGCGGCCAGCGGCGAAATGATAAAATTCAGAACAAGACTGCAGAAAATGGGTCTGGGCTCCCGGAAGTGAGCAAAAATCTGTTCGAAACGGGTGTTGAGCATGACCGGAAAGATAACGAACGCAATCATGATAAAAATCAGCACGGACTTTGGAATGGAAACCCCGCCCCACACATACACATTCAGCAGGCCGATCACAATGGCCGCCACCATAAAATAATGCAGATTCTTTTTTAAAAACATAACCCCTTTCCCTTTTTCAAAAGTCTACCCGCTCGATTAGTGTCCGTCCAGAAATTAGATATTTTGGTCGAGTTCAAGGAAGGCGAAAATTTTAACCGGAGGAATACTTTGCGTATTTTGAGGATTAAAATTTGAGCCTGACGCAGAAATCGGGCAAAATAGCAATTTATGGATGGACACTGATTAACCGATCACACACCAGCCGCACATGCTTTTCCGCGGCCCGGGCATTGGCCTGCACCGCCGCCCTGGCTGCATTGCCGATTATACGCGCCTTTTCAGGGTTGGCCAGCAGATCGATGACCTGATGGACAAGATCGTCGCTGTTTTTCACCTCGAGGCCACCGCCCGTCGCTTCAAGCATCTCCCTGGCCTCCGGGAAATCGTCCATGAACGGTCCGAACAGAACGGGGACACCCCAGGCAGCCGGTTCAAGAAGGTTCTGCCCCCCGAGCGGGACGAGGCTGCCGCCGCAGAAAACAACACTGGCAATGCTGTAAATCTCCAGCAATTCCCCCATGGTATCGATCACGACAACCTGGGGGGCATGGTCGTTATCGTTGCCTGCATCCATTTCAGTGAGCAAACGGCTGAAAAGACCATGGGTCTTGAGCAGTTCAACAACTGACGCAGTCCGTTCCGGATGCCGGGGCGCCACGATCAACAGGGTTTCAGGGAACGCTTTGCATATCTTCTGGAAGGCAGCCGCAATCTCCGCTTCCTCGTTCTGACGGGTGCTGCCGGCGACAAAAACCGGCTGACCCGCTGCCAGGTGAAAGCGCTGACGTACCCGGACGCGTATACGCTCATCGGCAATACCGTTCAAAGCGTCATACTTGGCATTACCATTGACAAATACCCTCTCCGGTGGTGCTCCCAGGGCCAAAATCCGCTGTGCATCCGAAGAATTGATCATACTGAGGATATCCACCTGTGAAAGCACAAGACGAAAAAGCGGCTTCAGCCGCCTGTATCCCTTATGGTTACGGAGAGACAGCCGCCCGTTAAGAATGGCCGTCACGACCCCCCGCTTCTTTGCCTGGAGAAACAGATGGGGCCATATTTCAGTTTCCAGCACCACGAATGCGTCAGGCTGAAGCTGGTCAAACGCCTTGTTCACGGAAAAAATAATATCCAGCGGGACATAAATACAGGCGGCTTCATCCCCCACCGTTTCTTCCGCAAAAGCCCGGCCACGAGGGGTCATGGTGGAAAGAATCACGGCACAGCCGGGCATGATCTGCCTGAATGCCGCGATCATGGCAGCCGCCACCCGCACTTCACCGACGGAGGCGGCGTGAATCCAGATCCGGGGAGTGCCGCTTTGTTGACGGACGCTTTTTGGATAACGGCCGAGACGCTGATCAAGTCCACCGCCATAGCGCTCAATAAGTCCGGGAAACAGGCGCACCAGGGGATAGATCAGCAGAAGCACCACTGTTCCGGCCAGGGTGTATAGACTATAGAGCGGATGCATCATCCTTCGTTATCGTCCCGCTGGCTTTGAATGGTTGTCACCGACTCGAATCGTTTTCTGCGGATTTTGAGAAGGGGAAGATTTTTATGGACATCACCGGTTTCATCAAAAGTGGTATCACCGGTGACACCGGGATAATCCCGCAACATACCGAGCCGGTTTTTGATGGAACTGCGGTAGCGCACGTTGGAATCAGTGATAATGTCAAAAAGAATGCAGGCTGAATCATAGGTCACCGCCGGGATGAAAGTGGGCTTTTTTCCAAAAAACGCATCATACTCCCGGCAGAACTTTTGAACCGTATGCAGACCGCTGTCCGCCCAGAACCCCGTTGGCAACACCGCCCCTTCCGCATAGCGTCCCGCCATGTCGATCAACTGCCGGGAATGCCAGAGGTTGGTTCCCATAAACAGGGTATCCACGATATCATGATAGGCCAGCTGGGGAAGGATCAGCCCCACGTTGGACGGGCCATCCGGGACAAACACGGCATCAAAATCAACCACGGCCGCCGGTTCCTCTTCCCCATCCTCCGACATTTCTTCCGCCGAATCCATTTCCTCGGAATCCGGCGGTTTTATCTCATCGGGCGACTTTTCCATAAAGGCCTGGCGATACGCCTTTATGTCCTCCGCAAGTTCCTCGGGGACGTCATAATACAATCCTACCAATTTCCGGATAGGGCCGGCAAAGTCCGTTTCCCTGGGGTTATAGGCTTCAAAACCAACGATGTCAGCGCCCTTTTCCATTACCCGATCCCAGAATTTATTCGCAAACACCCGACCGTATTCTTCATCGGGATACAGTACGGCAAACCGGTTCATGCCAAGGGTGTCCACCGCATAGGAAACAAGAGCCCTTACCTGCATGTCCGGTGTAAGAAAATTTCTGAAAACATAATCCCCGATGGCGGGAATATCCTGCTCCTGCGTCAGGGCAATAATGGGCACATGCCGTTTCTGAGCTTCCAGAATAGCCGCTTCAGATGTAATCAGCGGCCCGATGATCGCGGCCACTTTCTTTTGCTCAATCAGTTTTTTTACGGCCGTGACCGCCTGCGCTTTATCCGAACCGGAGTCTTCAATAACCAGTTTCACCGGAGGATCAAACGCATTGCCCGAATGGTCAGCCAGGAATTGACGAAAAGCGAACTGAATCCCGTCCAGCGCCCGGTTTCCGAAAACCTTATATTTGCCCGTCAGCGGCAATACGCAGCCGAGAGCATGCCGTTCATAATGGGAGGCTTTTTCAATGGACTGCATCAGGCCCCGGGCCTTATCCGCATACCGGTTATCGGGGAAATTGTCGATAAATCCGTTCAACACGGTTTCGGCCCGTTCATAGGCCTCCCGATCAATATATTTTTCAGCCAGAAGACAGGTCAGATAACCGCGATAATCCAGGTCTTTCACACCGGCCAACAGCGACTGAAGGCTTTCCGGCGCCATGGCACTGGTGACCTGATCCAGCTTGATCAGAATCTTGTTTCTGTTGGCCTTGTCCAGTTTTCGCAGGGCGGAGATGTACACATAGGCGGCATCCATCGGCCGCCCCATAGTCTCGTAAGTATCGCCGATAACGGCATATTTTCTTGCCACACAATCATCCGACACCTCTTTATCCTCGATGGCCTCTGCATAGTCCAGTACTTTTTGATAGGCCGCCTGATTATACCAGGTCACCAGGATACTGATCCGGGCGTCTTCCACAAAGGGACTATCGGAAAACTTTTCGATAAGCTGCTGATAGCGGGTCCGGGCTTTTTCATAATCTTCCCGCACGGAAAGAATCGCGCCCGTTTTCATCAGTGCAGCGGGTGCGCGCCGTCCGTCGGGATATTTCGCCAGATATGTTTCATAGGCACCAAAGGCCTTGTTGTAATCGCCTTTTTCAAACAACGTCTCGGCCTCGTCAAACAGCGCATCGCCCGGGGCAGACCGTTCCAGGGCCTCCTGTATGGAACGGGGCGCACAAGCATTGAACGCCATTGCAGCTGTTATCATCAGCACAATATATAACCAGTATCTTCGCTTCATGGTCTGATACTCCCGTCACTGCTTCAGAAACGTATTTACCAGGGACCTGGCCTTGTCTCCGTTGTTTTTCTTATCTATCCAGATGATCTCCGGATCGGCCCGAAACCAGGTCAACTGGCGCTTGGCATACCGCCGGGTGTCCCGTTTCATGGTTTCCACGGTTTCTTCCCACGATGCCTGCCCTTTCAGATATGCCACCACATGACGGTATCCGATGGACTGCATAGGCTTCAGGTCACCGGAATAACCCATTTCCAGTAATTGTTTCACCTCGTCCACGAACCCGGCCGCCATCATCTGCTCCACGCGGGTATTAATCCGGTCATACAATATTTCCCGTTCCGCATAAAGACAAATTTTCAATGCATCATACCGGCTTTCGGCGAACCCATGGGCATCTTGATGGGCGGATGCCGGCTTGCCGGTGGTTTCGTAGACTTCAAGTGCCCTGACAATCCTGAATACATCCCGGGAATTGATCCGCCTGGCCGCTTCGGGGTCGCAGTCTTTTAACCGGCTATAAACAGCTTCCGGCCCGTATTGCGAGGCTTCCCGGTTCAGTCGTTCCAGAACTTCATTGTTTGCGGAACGCTGACGAAACAGACCGTAAAGGCAGGCCTTGATATATAGTCCCGTGCCGCCGGTAATCACCGGCAAAACACCTTGTTTATGCAATCCGCCGATCCGGTCCCGCGCCATTGCTGCGTATCGGCCGGCGCTGAAGTCCGCATCCGGATCCGCGATATCGATCATGTGATGCGGCACCGCCGCTCTTTCCACCGGTGTGGGCTTGGCCGTTCCGATGTCCATGTACCGGTAAATCTGCATGGAATCGGCACCGATGATCTCACCGTTAAAAGCCGTGGCAAGATCAATGGCCAATCCGGTTTTACCGACTCCCGTCGGCCCGCAGATCACAACCACTTTTGGCAAATCGCACGGTTCCGGCATGTTCAGCTCCGATCGTCCGAACGGCCGTGCTGAAACGACGTTTGCAGACGATCGTTTTCCAGGTATTTCCCGCTGAATGCACGGCAATGGCCGACCCGGTAGATATCATTCAGCGATTGGGCAACAGCAGCTGCCTTTTTCGCCGGGCAGGCAAACAGCAATTCATAATCCTCGCCACCCCGAAGCACCATGGCCTCGGCCTCCGCCCGCACACCGCCGCAGTATTCAAGCAGATATCCCTGCATAAGCCCTTCATCAAGATCAAAGGCAATGGTCACGCCCGATGCTTCGGCAATATGCCGGGCGTCGCCGCTCAGCCCGTCGCTGATATCCATCACACAAGCCACGCCGTTTTCCGCCAGCACCCGGGCCGCATCAAACCGCGCCCGGGGATATTTGAACCTCTCGATAAACCGCTCGTTGCCCTGCACCTGTTTCGCCTGAAGCGACAACAGACCGGCACGAGCAAGTCCGAGCCGGCCCGTGCAGTAAAGGGTATCGCCCGGCCGGGCCGCGGACCGCAGTGGCGGTGTATCGCAAACCATATTGCCCACGGCGAACATTTCCAGGGCCACACCCGGTCCGCCGGAAACATTGCCCCCACCCAGGGCGCATCCATAATGGGACAGGGCTTCGGCCACCCCAGCGTATAATTCTTTTACCAGTCCATCGTTCACATCATCCGGCAGTGTGAGGTTGATAAACATGGCCACCGGTGATGCATAGGCGGCGGCAAGATCGCTCAACGTCACCGCCACCGCCCTGGCACCGACGTCCCGGGGCGTCTGCCAGGAGAAACTGAAATGTGTGTCTTCCACCTGGGCATCCGTAGTGAAAACGGGGCGGTCAATCCCAGGCAGCACGGCCGCATCATCGCCGGGGGGGACAATCCATTTAGTGGTTTCAACGGCGGTTTCCCCGTATATGGCCATCAATTCCTTAATCAGGCCGAACTCATCGGCCCATGGCGATAGAAGTTCCGTCTCCACTTTCTCGATGCCGCAGGCATTTGCCAATTGCCGGGCCTGTTGCTCCGGATCGTCCGCACGGGACACCCAGCTGACCACCGCCACACCACAGGCCCCGGCATCCAGGCATGCGCGTGCCTGACCGGCCGTGATGCCGCCGATGGCAACGACCGGGCGTCTGGCTTTTGCAACCACAGCCCTGAGACCGTCAATGCCGATAACCGGCTTGGGATCCTTTTTGCTGCCGGTGACAAATACCGGGCCGGTGCCGATGTAATCACAGCCGGTGAGATCGGTTTTAGCCAGCTCCGCCGGCGTGGATACAGAAACACCGATGAGCGCCGATTCCCCGAGGACCGCCCGGGCCACGTAGGGCTGCGCATCTTCCTGACCCAGGTGCACCCCATCGGCGTCCGCCGCCTTTGCCAGAAGAATATTATCGTTAATCACCAGGGGCACGTTGTTGGCATGGCACAATTTGCGAATTTCCAGGACCTCGCCGAAAAGTTCCGCAGAAAAACGCTTGTGCCGGTACTGTACCATGGTGACGCCGCCGCGGACGGCGGCCTTCACCTGTTCGAGGGCGGGCATCTGTGCACTGTCATCGGTAATAAAATAAAACCGCAATCTTTCTTTTACAGTTTCCGGCAGCATAACCATACCCTGCGCCTTCTACGGTGATTACCAATCATCGGCCTCAGGCATCGCCCAAAAGTTCCGCCCAGGACAAAAAGGTCTTTACCTGTTTTTCCCCGTACTTTTCCATCCCCCGAACGACCTCGTCCAGGGATTTTTCGGTTTCCATGTGCTCCCGGCTTTTGGAAAAAAACTTATCCGCATAGGCGATGATGATCTCTTCCAGGGAAACAGGCTGCATGTCCCGCAACGGCAACGGCAGACCGGCGGCCCGGATTTCATTGACACTCAGGCCGGCCCCCACATGCCGCTCGCACACAAGGGCATGATCGGGTAACCCCTGTGTTTCCAGCATTTCCCGGCCGAGAATACCGTGGCAGATATAAGGATGAGATCCGTTGCACCCGAGATCCGGTGCGTTCACGCGGATAATGCCGATATCGTGCAGCAGGGCCGCCTCTTCAATAAATCGACGGTCCGGTTGCCGATGCAAGACACGCTCGGCCAGCGCCAAGCTTTTGCCGGCGACCAGCCGGCCGTGGGCCTCAAGCACCCGGTAGGCCCTGGAGGATTTTTTATAGTAACCGGTGATAATGGTCTCCGGATCAATGCCTTTGCGCCGGTGTTCCATGTTTACTTCCATGACCGATTTTCCCGTGCCCCGCCATGATTATTTCAGCAGTATCGCGTTGATAAAGGGATCAATATTCCCGTCAAGGACGCTGTTCACATCCCCCACTTCCAGATCAACCCGGTGGTCCTTGATCTTCTGGTAAGGATGAAGTACATATGACCGTATCTGACTTCCCCAGGCGATCTCATCCTTCTGGTCATGCATCTCCTGAAGCTTTTCATCCTGCCTGGCTTTCTCCTGCTGATACAGCCTCGACCGAAGGACGTTCATGGCGATTTCCTTGTTCCGGGCCTGGGATTTTTCCTGCTGGCACTGCACCACCACGCCGGTGGGCAGGTGGGTGATACGAACCGCGCTGCTGGTCTTGTTCACATGCTGCCCGCCGGCCCCACTGGCACGGAAAACATCCACCCGCAGATCCTTGTCTTCAATATCCACCTCAATGTCCCGCTCCACCCGGGGAAACACAAACACCGATGCAAACGAGGTATGGCGCTTGCCACTGGCATTAAACGGGGAAATACGCACCAGCCGGTGAACACCGCTTTCGTTTTTCAGATACCCAAAGGCGTTTTTGCCTTCGGCCGTAAAGGTGGCGCTTTTCACACCGGCTTCCTCCCCGGGCTGCACATCGATCATCTCGAGCTTATACCCTTTATTTTCAACCCATCGGGTGTACATGCGCAGCAGCATTTCGGCCCAGTCCTGGGAATCCGTCCCCCCGGCCCCGGCATTGATGGACACGATTGCATCGGCGTGATCGTCTTCCCCGGAGAGCATGAGTTCCACGGAAACGCGGTCCAGTTCCTTCTCAATCGTCTTGATCCGGTTGTACACTTCGGTGGCGGTGTCCGGATCGTCCTCCTCCTCGGCCAGTTCAAACAGGACCTCCGCATCCTCCACGTCAGCATGAATCTTCTGGAGTATCTCGATCCGGTCGGAAAGGACGGAACGCTCTTTCAATACGGTCGCCGCGGCATCGGGATTGTCCCAGAAACCGTCCATCGTGGTCTCTTTTTCGATTTCCGCCAGTCGCTGTTCCATGACAGGAACGTCAAAGATAACCCCGTAGGGCTTCAATCCGTTCATAAAAATCATTAATCGACTGCTTGATTTCCCAGCTGTTTTCCACTGCCATTGCTACCTCCTGAAAAGTAAACATCCGGCCCCAGAGGGGCCGGCTTTGGTTACCCCTATAAGGGGATTGTTTATAGTCTGAACTCACCCTTCGTGTCCTTCGTGAACTTCGTGGTTCAATTGTCTGGAGTTGATTACCACGAAGAGCACGAAGGTCACGAAGATAAATGCATCGCATTGATACCCCGGAACACTCCGGTATCTGTTTTGATCATTGGAACATTTGATATTCGTATTTGTTTCGAATTTCTAATTTCTAATTTCGTGCTTGCTCCATATCGGCATAGCCTTTTATCGTTGACATGGCCCAGAAAGGACCAAGTTTTATTGACTGAATATATTATAGCGGCCTTTAGCCCGCATTATACCCGTACCATCGCCATAACACAAACACCAATGCGGCCAGGCAGAACATTGCAAACCCTTCGCCCATAAGGGTATAGATCGTTGAAAGCCGGCACTCCGGCACCTGGAGCGTCAGCACCGCTTCTGTAAAAAGCGGGGTTTTGGCAACAATCCGGCCGGCAGGGTCCACATATCCACTGATGCCGGTATTGGCCGACCGGACAAGTGCCCGCCTGTTTTCCACGGCCCGGAATACGGTCATGGATAAATGCTGATACGGCGCGCTGGTCCGGCCGTACCAGGCATCGTTGGTAATATTGACGATAACGGACGCACCATTCTTTGTCATCAAACGGGCCGAGGACGGAAAGATGATTTCAAAGCAGATCTGGACGCCCAGGTCCCATTGCCCCATGCCGACCAGCCGGCCTTCGGTGCCCGCAGAAAAATCCCCGGCCCCGAATACGATTTTCTCCACAAAGGGAAACCATTGCCCCATGGGAATGTACTCCCCAAAGGGGACCAGATGAATCTTGTCATACCGGTCCACTATCTTACCATCCGGCCCCACCAGGTAGGCACTGTTATAGAATTCGAATCCGACGTCATGTTTTTCAAAGGATGGCGCACCGGTCAGTATATACACCCCCATTTCGTCCGCCTGGGCCAGGATCTTTTCCGTCAAGGCCTTTTCATACCGGAAAAAAAACGGCATGGCGGTCTCGGGCAGGACCAGCAGGTCCGGAGAATCCTTGCCCGCCCTGCGGCAGAGGGCCAGGTATTTTTCCACAGTGGCCTGCTTGAACGCGATTTCCCACTTTTTGTTCTGATCAATATTGCCCTGAACCACCGAAATCCGACGGGTCTGGACATCGCCCCGCAGTGACTGGTCAACCACCGCCAGCCGATATTTTCCATACCCCCAAACCGCTGCTGTCACCAGCAGCACAACAGCCGCCGCATATGCCACCCGCCGGCCGTTCGGCGGGCAATTGTTCTTTGACCGGCTGAGAGCCCACGACAGCAGATAAAAAATCAGGCCATTCACCAGCACAATGATAAAGGAAACCCCGTACACGCCGGTGATATCGGCAATCTGGATCAACGGCAGCACGTCATACTGGGAATATCCCAACAGTTCCCAGGGAAACCCCGAAAGCAGAAACGAGCGCAGGTATTCCAGGCCCACCCAGACCACGGGCGCCGCGGAAACAAACCGCCCCCGGCGGCTGTCGATGCCCGTCATGATAAACGTGAAAAAACCGACATATAAAGCCAGGTACATGGACAGCAACAGAAACAGCAGCACGGCCGCAACCAGGGGCAGCTCGCCGTAGGTCCGAAGGGTGGGGACCAGCCAGTATATCAATGATAAATAGTGCGCGCACCCCGCCGCAAAACCAAGCAAAAAGCGTTTTCTGCCGGACACCGGCCTTATGGCGAACAGCAGGGGCACCAGTGCCACCCAGGCCAGCCAGGCAATGCCGGCCTTTGGAAAGCAGGCGGTCAGCATCAGCCCCGACAAAAGGGCGGCCGGCCAGGGATGCGCCGTCAACCGTGCCACTGTTTTTTTCGCCGCTGGTTTCACTTCCTTTTGCCTACTCCTTATGGCCTATTCGATGCATATCTCTTCGTGCCCTTCTTCGTGCTCTTCGTGATAATAAATATCAGCTCAAATGAACCACGAAGGGTGAGTTCAAGAATCACGTGCCTTCGTGTTTTGAATCAATATTGAGTACCATTTTGAACCTGAGAAAGATGGTAATTTCAAGACGGAGCATTAACGGGTCTGTAGACCCGTATCCCGGCTTTCAGCCGTTTTTTTCAACCCATCATCCCGCCACAAAGGCCGGGGTGGTTGTTGAGTTTGCCGTCCCAAATTCGCCATTACACCTGACATGGCCTCTAGGCCAGGCTGTCCTGGTGCGGAATACCCCCTCACGCAACGCGGATCGTCTGGCCGACCTTGGGCACAACGGTCTTATATCCTGCCTGGCGTAGCATGTCGCCAAAGGCCGTACTCTGCTCATCTTCCCCGTGAACCACGGCAATTTTTTTAATATTCAGGTTGGATTCCTTTAAAAACCGCATCATCTCGTTTTTGTCCGCATGGGCTGAAAACCCCCCGATCTTTACCACTTCGGCTTTTAACGGATATTCCTTGCCCAGAATCTTCACCAACGGCGGCTTGCCTTTCCGCCCGGCCGCTGCATACGCCTCGCCCTGCTCCTGAATCCGCCGGCCCAGTGTGTGCCGGGCCATGAACCCGACAATCAGAATCGTGTTCAGCGAATTGTGCGCCTTGTGCCGAAGGTGGTGCAATATCCGTCCGGCCTCGCACATACCTGAAGCGGAAATCACGATGTGGGGCGTTGTTTCCCGCATCAGGGCCATGGACTCCTCCACCGATTCGGTAAACCGCACCTGCTTGAAGTCAAAAGGATTCTGACCGTTTTTTAAAAAGGTGTCATGGGTTTCCCGGTCATACACCTCGGGATGCTCTGCAAACACCTTGGTGATATTCGTGGCCAGAGGGCTGTCCACATACACCGGTTTCCGCGGCACCGCACCTTCCTCGTACAGCTCATGAATCACGTACAACAGTTCCTGGGTCCGGCCATAGGCGAACGATGGGATCAGGACCGTCCCGCCCCGGTCAAAGGTTTCATTGAGCATGGCTTTCAGTTTCGGCTTGAGGTCCACCACCGGCTCATGCTCCCTGTCACCGTAGGTGCTTTCCATGATCAACAGGTCCAGGTCCCTGTCTTCTTCTTCAAACTTCAGCGTGGGGTTTCGCAGAATCGGCTTTTCAAAACGGCCGATATCGCCGGTATACCCAACTCTGATCGTCCGGCCGTTCTGTTGATATTTAAAAATACTGATCGCCGATCCCAGAATATGACCGGCTTCATAGAGGGTTACCGAGAGGTTCTTTCCCACCGTCGTTGTGTGGCGGTAAGGGATGCCGTCCAGATGGGTCAGGGCCTGGGCCGCATCTTCCGTGCCGTAAAGAGGGGTCACCCCTTTAATCTGATACCGCCCCATCAATTCATTGATGGCCTCTTTGTTAAGGCGCTGCCCGTCTTTTTTCAGCATCTGCTTGAGTTTCCGGAATTCACTGTTGCCCATGGGCTGGCCGTTCAATGGCCGTTTCTGGGAAAGCGAACCGCGCACCGCTTTATAGTTGAGGTATTCGGCATCCTGCTCCTGAATATGGGCCGCATCCGGCAGAAGATAATTGCATGCATCGTGGGTGGCCCGGGTGCACAGCACGCGGCCGGCAAACCCCTTTTTGACCAGCAGGGGAATGCGGCCGGAATGGTCGATATGGGCGTGGGACAACACCATGTTGGTCACAATTCCCGGATCAAAGGGCATGACCCGGTTTTTCGCATCGGTTTCCTTCCGCCGCCCCTGATACAAACCACAGTCCAGCAGTATATAATCCTCGTCGGTTCCCATCAGGTGCATGGAACCGGTGACTTCACGAACGGCCCCGTAAAACGTGATCTGCATTGCCTGTCCTTTCATCGCGACGCGTAAATATCCGACCCCAGAGGGGCCGGCTTTGGTTACCCCTGTAAGGGGATTGTTTACAGGCTTCATATGTGATGGCTTCGTAAAAAGCTTTTAACCCCGCCGCGGCGGTATTTTTGCAGCAAGTAACGTATGGAGGTCTAAAGACCTCCGCTACACAAACCGAGGTAATCTCCCCTGATTCGATAATGGCCTCAATTAAAATTCGGATCTGTTTCGAATTTCCAATGTCCAATTTCCAATTTCGAATTTCGAGCTTTGCGCCTTACCGGCATGGCTTTTTATCGCTGTCCTGGCCCAGAGGACCAGGTTTTATTGACTCAATAAACGCTTGGTCTCAGGTCAGCACCGATCCTTCGGGAATATCACACCCCCTCAAAAAATCGGCCGTTTTCAGCCGTTTGCCGGACTCGCCCTGAATCTCGGTAATGGCCAGGCATCCTTCGCCGGCCGCCACGCGGATCTCACCGGGAAAACTCTTTATCACCGTGCCCGGCGGGGCTTCGGTCGCCACCTGCACCGGTGACGCCTTCCAGATTTTAAGCCGCTTTTCACCGAAAAAGGTAAATGCCCCGGGCCAGGGATTCATGCCGTTGATCATGGCCCGGATCTTTTCCGCAGGCTGGTGCCAGTCGATCCGGCCGTGGGATTTTTTGAGCACCGGCGAAAACGTGGCCGCCGCATCATCCTGGGGCGTGGGTGCCGCCGTGCCGTCGGCGATCTGCGCCAGGCTTTTTACCAGCACTTCTCCCCCCAGCACCGCCAGCCGGTCGTGAAGGTCGCCGGCGGTTTCATCTTCATGAATCGCTGTTTTTTCAGCCATGATGATATCACCGGAATCCATGCCCTCATCAAGAAACATGCTGGTAACCCCGGTTTCGGTCTCCATGCAGGCGATGGCCCATTGGATGGGTGAAGGACCGCGATACCCGGGCAACAGGGATGGGTGAATATTGACGGCACCGAAGCGGGGAATATCCAGAATCTCTTTGGGCAGGATGCTCCCGAACGCCACCACTGCAAGCACGTCCGGCGACAGGTTCCGCAACTTCTCCACAAATGCCGGGTCTTTTACCGAGGCCGGCTGGGCCACCGGGTATCCCAGCGCCGCTGCCGTCACCTTCACCGGCGGTGATGACAATTTACGGCCCCGGCCCTTGGGCTTATCCGGACGGGTTACCACAAGAGAAACCATGTGCGGAGTCTCTGCAAGGGCATTTAAGGGGGGAACGGCAAATTCCGGCGTTCCCATGTACACAATATTCAACGGTGTGCTCATATCCTTTTCACTGGTGATATGCACCGCGTAGACACAGAGGGCGCAGCGATGTGGTACTCTGCGCCCTCTGTGTCTACGCGGTGATTATTTCAAGCCTTAAGGTGTTTTTTAACCTTCTTCTTATACATCTGCCGCTTCAGGGCACTGGCGTGATCGAGGATCAGGGTGCCGTTCAAGTGGTCAATCTCATGCTGAAGCACCGCCGCCTCCAGTTCACGGGCCTCGATAAAAACCGGATTGCCGTCCGCGTCAAGGCCTTCCACACGGATATCACCGTGCCGTTTCACATCGGTTCTGAACTCGGGAACGCTGAGGCATCCTTCTTTTTCAGACAGATAGGTGCCATGGGCTTCCACAATTTCCGGGTTGATCACCACCTGGCAATTTCGCTTGTCCCGGTCATCGGAAATATCATATATTACGATGCGGCTGTCGCTTCCCACCTGAACTGAGGCCAGACCAACGCCCAGTTTTTCATACATGGTATCGGCCATGTTCGCGATCAGCTGCCGGATATTATCATCCACCGTTTCAACCGGCGCCGCATCTTTTGCCAGTATTTCCGCCGGATAAGTAACAATATCGAGTACAGTCATAATGTTAAATATTCCTGTTGTTCAAAAAAAAACTCACGCCCATCCGGCATCTTCCAAAAAAAACCCGATTCAAAAAATAGACTCACGCGCCTGATCAATATCCTTCTGAATCTGCGCCTTCAGCGCTTCAATGCCGTCAAACTTCTTTTCATCCCGGATCCGCTCGATAAAATCCACATTGATCCGCTCACCGTTTATGGGATCGTTAAAATCCAGAATATGGACCTCCACGGTAAAAATATGATCATCAAAGGTGGGGCTGTAACCGATATTGGCCACGCCCTTGTAATGCTTCGATCCATGGGTCACCAGAACGGCATACACACCGTCTGCCGGACAAAGCTCATCCTTAAGCTCGATATTGGCCGTGGGAAACCCAAGGGACGCGGCACCGCGCCCCCGGCCGGACACTACCGTCCCGCGGACCTGATAATAACGACCCAGCAGCCCGGACGCATCCTTTACCCTGCCGGCCCGCACAAGCTCCCGCACCGCCGTACTGCTGATCCGGTGCTGCCGGTCGGCAGACTCTGTCTTTCTGCCCTGCCAGTCCACCCAGTCAACACTGATCACATCAAACCCCATTTTCTGGCCGCATTTCTCAAGAAACGCCACATCCCCTTCCCGGTTTTTGCCAAAGGCGTAGTCCTTTCCAATCACGATGGATCTGACGCCAAGACGCTTCACCAGTATGTTTTCGACAAACTCGCTGGCCGTCACCGCGGCAAACTCCCGGGTAAAGGCAATACTGACCAGAACGTCTATGCCCGTCTGCTCGATCAGCTCCACCTTCTGTTCATATATGGTGATCAGAGGCGTGATAACGCCGGGATTCAGCACCCTGGCCGGGTGGGGGTCGAACGTCACCACCACCGAGGTGCCGTTCAGCGCTGCCGCTCTTTGCCTGACCTTTGCAAACAACGCCTGATGCCCCTTGTGAACCCCGTCAAAATTCCCGATGGTCACCACCGCATTTTCAAACGGCGCCGGTATGTTTTCCAGTCCTTCAATCAACTGCATTTTGCCCCAACCTCTTACCGATTTGGTAAATTATCTCTTGACACCAACGTCAATCCTATATATATAAAAGATTTTCAGGTTCGAAGCAATGATTAATACAATACCTTGTATAAATGCTCAGGCTTCCTATCCTGCCGGCGCCGTAAAGAACTCAGAATACGGCGCTGATCCATAAAATTTTGTCAGCCGCAAATGCCGAAGTGGCGGAATTGGTAGACGCGCTAGGTTCAGGGTCTAGTGGGCGCACGCCCGTGGGAGTTCAAATCTCCCCTTCGGCACCATACAACCAATAAAGCCGTAATCTTAAATGATTACGGCTTTATTTATCTTCCGGTTGCGTCTTTGTTGCAACTTTTGACACCCAACACAACAACTTAAGTCAATATTATTACCTTATCCAATATGCTTTGCCAAGGTTACTTTGGCACCAGACGCATCATTCAAAAAAGCAATCAATGGACATGCATCCAATACAAACATCGCCATCATCTCTCCAAAGTTTTCTCCCGCTGTTTAGCCTGTAGGTATCGTTCAAAGGAACTTAATCTGCCAATTTATTATAAACCTATCAATTTATTAGTATCGTTCAAAAGTGTTGGCACGGCAGTGGTAAACGAAATTATTCACTCTTTCAAATTTCTAAACAAAGGATTTACCGGCACGGCCTGAGCGGGGTACACCATGTGCGAGAATGGGCCCCCAAGAAGCTCGTCGGAGCACATGGTGTACCCCGCGGCGCTCAGGTAGGCAGCGCGATTGTTTGAAAAAGCTTTCAAAAAATCACGGTCTCCGTCATATATAGGTTGATGTTGCCCAACATGAACCAAACAAGAGGGAGACCGTGATGGAACAACAAATACATATTACACTTTCTTTTCATCTGGCAACAGGGAAAGTTAATTTAAACGAGATCGTGTATCAGTTGAAAGAGCTTCAAAATCCTTTAATGCTGGGTATTTTAAAAGAGATTTTAACCAGCTATGATGATCTGATCGCAGATCGGTTAACTCACCATGGCGGGGTATTCCCGCCGAGCAAGGCCCGTAAAGGACTGGGACGCCATGTTCGCAAAAATGATCCCCAGGATCGTTTTTGTCACGGCCGTAAAATCCGAAAACGCGGTTACCGGAATCGATCTAAAGAAATTGCCACGGTCTTTGGCAAGCTGGAACTGCCGGTCCGGGTGGCCGAGTGCCGCACCTGCGGGGCTGGAAGCTTTTTACGAGAGCATCATATTTTGGGACGCAGATTAAATTATCCTGATCCTGTAAATCTGGGTCATCTGCGGCCATTTTTCGCGGGCAAGCCTGGCGGCTGGTGTAGGTCTGTTTTTCGTTGTTGTCCCGGTGCAAGATTTCAACGGCTGGGGCAATGCCCCGGGCAAAAAAAGCAGCCGGATAAAAACGATGAGGAGATGATGAACCAAAAGGCGTTTATCCACTGCTATTATGCGCCAGGCGCCCTGAGGCCGGCGTTACGGGTTAGTGGTCGCCGCTTTGTTGCGGCAGGGAATTCTCCCCGCCGTCAAGAATATCTCTTGATATTATTGTGCAGGCCTGTTGCAGCGTTTCATATTCGGGATCTTCAATCCAATTGATATTACGCAATCGTCGAATATCAAATTCATAAATCATTTTGGAAACAATAATTTCATTTACCCAGTTATCTTTTTGCCGTGCATGATTGATCATCGCCTCCCAAACGAAATTATACTTACTGGATAGAAATATTATATCAGCAATATCCTTGGCTTCATCGCGGGACAAGGCGCATACTTTATTGCTTAAAATATTTTGCCATGAATCAACTCTGTGGAAAAAATCAGCAGCCTGAATTTCTCCGACACGAAACAGCACATCGTTCACCATTTCAATCTTCAGGGAAAGGCCATTGTCATGATGAATAAAAATCCGGGCGAAATCTTCACCAAGCAACGCCATCTCAATCATTGAAAAATGTTTCTGTAATTGGGAAATAATGTTATTTGACAGGTCCTTGAATTTTTCTTCCCTGTTTACAAAAAGATACAAATCATCGGAGTATCTATGTCGGAGATAGATCCTTCCGAGTGCAGTGCCGCCGGTGAGGTAAAAGGTATCGTCCACATTGCGGACAAGATCAAGCACCATATCCTGCAACGGATACAGACTATTGATATAGTAGTTTTTTGACATAATTGTATTGATGCGACAAGGACCTGGGAAACAGTGTCCTGAGAACATCTTCGGACAATGCCTCTTTCAGCAATTCCGTCGATAAAACGTTTTTGATTTCATACCAGCGCCGGTATTGCAGGGCTCGGGCAAGCAGATTTTTCCGGGTTATGCCATTATATTCTCCATGTTCAATAATCGAGGCGATATCCGCTTCGGAAATATTATAATCCCAGTACAACTGTTTAAAAAAGTATATTGTTGCCTGATCGACATTCATTTTTTAATTGTCACCCCCAAGACCACATTCATTGTTTAATCCTGAATTTACCTTAAATTATAGAGATGCTTAGCAGATTTGGCAAGATATTTCACGGGAGATATTACACGGGTTAACGTCTTATGCCACAGAGGACCTTCCTTTCTCAGTAGATTTTGCGACGCAGATTAAATTATCCTGATCCTCTGAATCTGGGTCATCTGCGGCCATTTTTCGCGGGAAAGCCTGGCGGGCTGGGCCTGTGCCGCCCATTGAAGAGTCTTTTCCTTGTTTGCCGTGGCAATAGATCTAATTCTCAGAAATTGGAGGAATGATTATGAATCTGCGTTCTTTTAGCGGGTGGCATGGCCAAAGCTTGAGCTTGTGGCCAGAGGCGCTTGCGATTCAACGGTTCCCACGCAGGTGCGTGGGAACCAGAGGGAGAGGCACGTGGGGACCAGAGGGACAATTTTTTGCTCGCTTCCTGTTAAGACGGCTTCGTAAAAAGTTTCCAACCCCGCCGCGGTGTTTTTGCAGGAAGGAACGTGCGCCATGGCTTCGCAATCAAATCTAATTTATCGATTTCGATACCGATACCGATTTCGATTTCGAATCGAGTTCCTTGTAAGTACCATAAAGAGATATTTTTATTCCAACCATGAAGAACATGAGAGCATGAAGTTGAAATTATTGTTAAATTTTTATTTCTTCATGATCTTCATGCGCTTCATGGTCAAAAAATCAGACTTTTTACGAGACCTTCTGTCAACAGGGCGTAAGGGGACCTGGCCACTTTTTATGTGGAAGCCTCAAGGTTTCCGCTACACAGGCTGCGGTATGTACCAAAATACGGGGCCTTTGTCTCAGCCGGTGTAGCGGCGGTGTTTAGTACACCAGCAGTTACTTCGCGGTACTGGCTGGGATGTCCGATTATGGCACTACCTCAGGGGGGTAAACCAGAGAGTATACCGGGTTTGTCAAAATTCATCCTTTCGTGTAGTATCAGGGGAAGGTCAATTTTACGAGGAACACCATGAATCGGCAAATATGCGTTAAAACGAAAGGGACAGGCCGGGGGGCCGGGTATACGCGGTTATTTTACGGCATTCTTGTTATGATAATGCTGCTGCTGTTGGCGGGGACGCCCATTGCGGGGGCGGAAGGGCTTTTGTGCGATATCTGCGGAAAACCGATAACCACCGGACATTATGTGCAACTGCCGGATGGGAAGACTTACCACAAATATTGTTTTGATCACTGCACGCGGTGTGCACTCTGTTCCCGGCCGGTTAAAAGCCATGAGAAAGTTGTTTCTCTTTCCGGGGGGCGGGTTTGTCACCCGTCCTGCTTTAAAAAGGCTGATATCTGCGGTATCTGCGGGGAGCCGATCTGCCAGGGTGATGCCTACCGGCGCTCAGAAGCGTCCGGGGCGCATTATCACGATGCCTGCTTTGACAGGGTCCCCCGATGCGGGCTGACCGGCCGGCCGATCGTGCCGGGGACGGCGTATGTCCGTATCGGCGATGAAACCTTTATCCAGGCTGAATATGATCAATGCCGAAAGTGCCTGGTCAGTGGCCTGCCGGTTGCCAATCATGGCACCTGCATCGTAAATCCCCGGTCTGAAACCTATGTGCTGAGGGCCTATGCCGAGGAAACCCGGCAGTGTTATTCCTGTGGTGATCACCGGATGAAAGGGATTCGGCTGGATGGCGATCTTTTTTTGTGCAGTTACTGCTATGAGAACGGCATCAAGGACCAAGGTGCCGCCCGCCCCCATATCAAGGCGGTTAGGGATTTTTTTCAAAATCAGGGGGTGACGGTGCCGGCCAATGTGGCCATCAGAATACTGCCGCCGGGGCAATTGATCGACGACAGGCAACCTGAACTGAAAGGATGCTGCCGGACCCATTGCGCCGGGGAAAACGGGAAGGCTGCCGGGTTGTCCTTTACGGTTGAACTGCTCTGGGGGCTGAACCCAGAGGTGTTTGCGAGGGTGGCCGCGCATGAACTCTCCCACGCGATTATCGGCGAGGCCATGATCAGCAGGACCACATGCCGGATGCCGGCCTTCCCCTATGAAGAAGGGCGGTGTGAATTTGCGGCCTATACCTTTGCCAGAACAAAACCCCTGCCGGATTATATTATTGACGGGTTTTCAGAAAACGAACTGGAAAACTACCGATCGGAATTTTTACACGTGCAGGCCCATCCCCCGGCAAGCATTCAAAGCCTGCTGACTGAAACGAATTTTTGATGGGTTGTGATACCGTAAGCCGGGGATTCAGCAACCATGCATATTCAATATGCCTGGTTGTATTTTGCATGGATCATAAGATTACGCGCCATCCTGCCAATGATAGATCGGGGACAATGGTCCGCTGATCACCAGCCAACCGGAAGGGGCGGCTTCGAATACCGATCCCGGGTTCAATGGGCAGGCTGAAAAACCTGGCAATAAACTGAAAAATTGAATAAAACTGACTTGTTTACAACAAATTGGCAAATCGAGTTCCTTGGAAGTCCAATATCTGCTTATGGATTTGGGTTGCGATACATCTCTCGTCATGTCACGTACAGTGCAGGGGCGAACCTTGTGTTCGCCCGATCAAAGGGCGAACACAAGG
>JAXHVL010000113.1:0-10209 GCA_034189225.1 Thermodesulfobacteriota bacterium | reverse complement strand
GCAGACGAGGTTTAATGCATCTGCACAAAATGACAGGCGAGTTTCTGCCCGCGCCGGAAAAAGCGTCCCTGCGAGGGAAGCCGAAGGCCCCAAAATATCAAATAGACGCGGGGCGCCCTTTTTTTTGCATACTTTTCTTTGGGCGAGCAAAGAAAAGTATGAATGAAAAATTGGTTGTTTAAAGTAATCACGGTAAAGAAGTCGATCCAAGCGCACGTTCCTTTCTGCAAAAACGCCGCGCGTGGCGCTGGAAGCTTTTTACGAAGCCGTCAATGCCGGTCCGTGCAAAATCGTCTCAACCATGAAGAGACGAGCCACGGGCCTAAACAAATCTAAACCACTGAGTGGAATGAGGCCATGTATTCATACAAAAGCATGAATGCCGCCAGCCGGCAAAGCGTAAAAGGCAAAAGAACCCGGGAGAAAATTCTGACCGCCGGAAAAAAAACCTTTACCCGCCACCCTTACAGCGAAGCCAGTGTTCGCAAAATGCAACAGGCCGGTGATTTTAATTACGCCCTGATCCGGTACTATTTCGGCTCCAAAAAGGGCCTCTTTGAAGCCGTTGCCATGGACCTGTCCAATGAATGCATCGAAAATGCAAGTCCCTTGCTGTCGGTTTTTTCCGGGACAGAAAACCCGATTGCGGCTTTAAGGGAATTTATCACCAGCATCGTGGATTTTTATTTTGACAACCCGGAGGGGCCCTCCATAATCATGCTCAATATCGGCGCGCCCCATGCCCCCGACGCCCCCCTGCCGGGCATTACCGCCTTCCAGCAATATATTGACGGTATTCTGAAGGTTTTCCGGCATGTCTTTCCGGTATCCTTGTCCGAAGAGACGACCACATCCTGGGCCATTGCCTTTTGCTTTCTTTCAGCCAATGCCATCGGCGCCGCCCAATTCCATGCGGCAAAAATCGGCCTGGAACCGGATAGCACGAAATACCGGGAATGGACAAAAGAAGCGACGCTCCAGCTGTTTGAGCCGGTCTTTGAAGCCGCGGAATGTGGGAGCTCGCCGGATACAGCCGGTGGCGAGCCGATGATTATGGCAAAAAACAACCATACCTGCCCCGGATTTGATCATGCCGCCGGCCAGGACCGTCAGGTCCGCCAGACCAAGGGCGAAATGTCCAGAAAAAAAATTCTGGAGGCTGCCCGCCGCGTCTTTACCCGTTATCCATATAATGCAGCCAGTATCCGTAAAATCGGCCGGGAAGGGGGGTTTGATTTCACCCTGGTCCACCATTATTTTCCCACAAAACGGAGTCTTGTCGAAGCTTTGGCTGAAAATTTTCACTATGATTTTTTTCAGATGACCACAACATGGCTCTCTGAAGTCACGCGCTCGAAAAATGACTACATTGACCTTTACAACGGGTTTAAATCCTTTATCGACCACTGCGTCGCTTTTTATTTCAACACCCCCAGCGCACCGGCCTTGATTATGCAGAATATCGGGCACCCGGAACAAATGGAAGGAATACCCGGTTTTAAAGCATCCAAAGGATTTTATGAAGAATTGAACCGGTTTATGAAAGACCTTCTCCCTGTAACCGCATCCCGGCAAACGCTTCAAAAATGGCATTACTGCCTCACCATGCTGATTAACACTTTCATCGGAACGCCCGGGTATCCCGCCCGCTTGCTGAACATGGACCCGGAAGGACCGGAATACCGGCAATGGGTTAAAACCACCCTTACCGACCTGTTTTATCCCAGCTTGCGGCAAATGGTGGCCGACCGGTAAATATACCCAGCAGCGGGTTTTTTCGCTGCGGATGCCGGGTTCTTTCTGGTTTTGACGGCAGGCTATTTTGTAAAAAGACCGAAAAGCTGTTTGGTTTTTGAAAAAAGTTCCTTGGAAGTACCATTCTTCATGTCCTTCGTGCTCTTCGTGGTAATCAACCCCAGGCAATTGAACCACGAAGAGCACGAAGGAGCGGATAAGCTGTAACAATGCCCCGTATCAGTCGCTGGTAATTTCTTCCTTCAGCATGCAGCAGGCAATCCGGTATGCCGGGGTGCCATCCGGTTTATATATGAGGTTGTCCGGCTGCACCAGCTTGTTCATCACGCATCCCTCGGGAATATCCAGGCGAAAAAAATCTTCTTCAGTGAGTTTCGGCATGGCCACCAGCCGGTCTTCCTCGAACGCCAGGCTGTGAATGGGAAAATCCTCGCACAGCGGGCACCGGTACACCCGGGCGTTGGGAAAAACAAAATAGTTATCCGCCACCCTGGCCGCGCAGGCAAAGGGTTCATCCGGGGCGAGAAACACCTTTGGATAGGTCACTATAATGCCCCGGCGGGCGATTTTTTCAGCGGCTGCCGGGACCAGATCAAGCCACTGGGCCCGGGAAACCTGGCCGCCTTTTTGCCTTCCCCCGGATTCGGCGGACCGGCCCCGGATACCCAGCACCTGAATAAACAGACGGTCAATTCCCAGCCCGCTCACCAGGTCGGCCATACGGTCCAGTTCATGAATATTGGCCGTACTCACCGTATAAATCATACTGGCGTTAAACCCCATTGCCACGGTCTTTTTGACGCCTTCAAGGCACGCCTCGTAAGATCCTTTGCCCCGGATCACATCATTGGTTTCCGCACTTGCACCGTCCAGGCTGAAGCTGAAATAATCCACCTGCGCCGGCGTCAACCGCGCCAGAATATCATGAAACAGATATCCGTTGGTGTCGATGGTAACGGACTGATACCCGTTTTCCCGGGCATGGGTTACGGCGGCCGGCAGATCCGGATGAAGGGTGGGCTCGCCGCCCAGAAAAATCACGTTGGCTTTTTCCCGGCGGCGGGCCAGCAAATCCAGCCATGAATTGATCCGATCAATAGGAAGACGCTCATGGCCGTGCTGATCAGGGTTAATATAACAATGGGTGCAGTTCAGGTTGCATTGGGTAAGAATATGGAAAAAAACATTGACGGCATTTCTGGAAAAGGAGACGGTTTGCTTTTGCATGTTATTTAGATGGAATTTTTTTCCGCAACTGAGTGGCTTCCATTTTAGCCTTGATGAGTTCGGTATTGGTGAGCCGAAGGCGGGCACTCATGTATTCGGCAAAAATCCGGTAGAGCAGAAGAATAAAATCCAGGGTTTCTTCCTTGTCTGTTTTGTCGCCCTTGCCGCCCCCGGTGAACTTCTGGTGGACCGAGGTGTTCACCGCCAGGCAAACCGTATGGCCGTCGGCATAGACCGATGCGGAACGCGCCCGGTCATCAATGATACGCATTTCACCGAATATTTCGCCAATAGTGGATATCTTGCTTATTTCAATACCCTTCTTCTTTATCCGGACCCTTCCGGAAAGAAGAAAGTAGAGCCACGGATCAACATCCCCCTCCTTGATAATCGCTTCACCATCGTCATATTCCCGGATTTTGCTGAGCCGTAAAATTTTTGCGAGATTTCGGGTTTCAAAATGCTTTAGGGCCGGGATGCTCATCAGCCGCTGAATATTTTGAATGTTGTCTTTCAGGTATTTTGATTCAAGCATTCTCTGAAACCCCGATTTTTGGTTGGTGATGGTCCCGGGATATCAAAAATAAGATAAAAACACAAAAACCGCCGGACCCGACACCCTTTCCCCGAACATATTTTATTGTATCTCTGGAACGTTCCACCAACGTATTATTCAAGACAATCTTTTGTGATCATATCATCAAAGGCAACAGGATAGCAACCATCAAAACAGGCTTTGCAGAATCGGTTTTCCGGATTTTCTTCACCGGTTGCTGCCAGCAAGCCTTGGATAGACAGATAGTGAAGGGAATCCAGATCCAGGAACTTCGTCAATTCCGGAATGGATTTCCGGGCCGCAACAAGTTCGCCTTTTGTTGAGAAATCGATCCCGTAATGACAGGGATACCGGTGAGGCGGTCCGCTCACCCGCATGTGGATCTTTCGCACGCCAAGCTCCCTGAGGGTTTTAACGCGGGTGCGAATGGTGGTGCCGCGGATGATGGAATCTTCAATAATAATAATGTCCTTGCCCTTGATCAACTCCTTTACCGGATTGAGTTTTATGCGCACGCCGAAATCCCGCATGCTTTGGGATGGCTGAATAAAGGTCCGGCCAACATAGTGGTTACGGATCATGGCCATTTCAAACGGGATGCCCGATTCTTCGGAATAACCGATGGCCGCGTAATTGCCCGAATCGGGAAAAGGCATCACCAGGTCCGCTTCCACCGGCGCCTCCCGGGCCAGCAGCTTGCCATGGGCCTTTCGCGTCAGATAGACATTATGGCCGAAAAAGGTGCTGTCCGGCCGGGCGAAATAGATGAATTCAAATATGCATAAGGAGCGACGGGTGGTTTTATGGGGATTGAGGCTCCGGACCCCGTCGCCGTTGATGATGACGATTTCACCCGGCTCCAGCTCCCGAATAAAGGTAGCCTGAACCAGATCCAGGGCACTTGTTTCCGATGCCAGCACGTAGCTGTCATTGAGCCGGCCCAGGCAGAGGGGCCGAAACCCGTTGGGGTCCTTCATGCCAATCAGCTCCCCCACACCGGTAAGCATGACAAAGGAATAAGCCCCTTTCAGTTTCAGTGCGGTTCTGGCAAGAGCGCCTTCGAATCCGTGTGTCAAGTTTTTGATAAAAAGATGCACCACCAGTTCGCTGTCGGTGGTGGTCTGAAAGATAGACCCTTCGTTTTCCAGCTCACGCTTGAGTTCATAGGCATTGACGATATTGCCGTTATGGGCCAGCGCATAGGTCTTTTTTCGGTGGGACGCTACAAAGGGCTGAGCGTTCTTGAGAACTGAATCGCCGGTGGTGGAATACCGCACATGACCGATGGCGCTGCTGCCGTGCAGCTGCTCCATGTGGCGGGCACCAAACACTTCCGGCACGAGCCCCATGCCCCGGTGGTCAATTATTTTCTTATCTCTTGCCACCGCGATGCCGGCGCTTTCCTGTCCCCGGTGCTGCAAAGCATACAGGCCGAAGTAAGTGAGCCGGGCGGCTTCCGGATGGGAATATATTCCAAATACGCCGCACGCTTCCCGGGGCTTATCAAAATCCGTCATGATTTTTTACCCGTTATTGATGATACTCTCGTAAAAAGTCAAATTTGGGATGGCAAAGTAAAAAGTTCAAGATCAAGGCGCGCAAATCTCGAGGAATGGAGCGTACTTAGTCGTACGTGACATGACGAGAGATGCAGCGCAACACAGATATTGGACTTCCAAGGAACTCGATTCGAAATCGAAATCGGTATCGGTATCGAAATCGATAAATTAGATTCGATTGCGAAGCCATGGCGCACGTTCCTTCCTGCAAAAACACCGCGGCGGGGTTGGAAGCTTTTTACGAAGCCATCATTGATGATACGCCTGAATCGCCTTTACAGTTATATCACGTTTTTTCAGCACCGCAATGCCCTTGCACATGGCCACGGCCCCGGCAATGGTAGTGGCGTAAGGCACACCACACTTCAGCGCCGCCCGCCGTATCATATAACCGTCCCGCTTGATCTGAGACCCCATGCCGGTACCGGTGTTGATGACCAGATCCACTTTGTTGTTAATAATGGCATCCACAATATGGGGATGGCCTTCGGAAACCTTGTGAATCGGTTCATTGGCAATGCCGTTTTCGTTAAAAAATTCCGCGGTTCCCGCGGTGGCGATGATATTAAATCCCATATTCACGAACTGGGCCGCAATATCGCCGGCGGCCTGTTTGTTGCTGTTCTTCACACTGATAAACACCGTACCGGCCACAGGAAGTTTCTGGCCGGCCCCCAGCTGGGCCTTGGCAAAGGCGGCCCCGAAATCATCGTCGATTCCCATGACCTCTCCGGTGGATTTCATTTCCGGACCCAGCAGGGTATCGACATCCGGAAACCGGTTAAAGGGAAACACCGACTCCTTTACCGAAATGTGCTTAGGGGTTCGGGCGGTATCCGACAGATTTAATTCTTTAAGGGTTCGGCCCAGCATGACCTTTGCCGCCGCCTTGGCCAGCGGAACCCCCGTAGCCTTGCTCACAAAGGGAATGGTCCGGGAGGCCCTCGGATTCACTTCGATAATATAGATGGTGTCGTTCTTGACAGCGTACTGAACGTTCATCAGGCCCACCACGTTCAGTTCCCGTGCCATGGCCCGGGTGGCCTCGATAATTCCATCCAGAATCGCCTGCGAAATAGAGAGGGGCGGCAGGACGCAGGCCGAGTCCCCGGAGTGAATTCCCGCCTCTTCGATATGCTCCATAATTCCGCCGATCACCGTGTCCCCGGTCTGGTCTGCGATGGCGTCCACATCCAGTTCCACGGCATCTTCCAGAAACTTGTCGATCAGAATGGGATATTTGGGCGATGCTTTGATGGCATGACGGGCAAAGTTCACCAGCTCTTCTTTATTGTAGACGATCTTCATGGCCCGGCCGCCCAGCACGAACGACGGCCGGACCATCACCGGATAACCGATATCTTCGGCAATAGACAGGGCTTCATCCACATTGGTGGCGCTATCGTTAGGCGGCTGAATCAGGCCGAGCTTGTGCAGCATGGCCGCAAACAGTTTCCGGTCTTCGGTCCGGCCGATCGATTCCGGGAGAGTGCCGATGATATTCACACCGGCCCGGCTCAGATCATCGGCGATGTTCAGGGGCGTCTGCCCACCGAACTGGACTATTACACCATCACACTTCTGGGTTTCGATAATATGCAGCACATCCTCCGTGGTCAGGGGCTCGAAAAAAAGCTGATCAGAGGTATCATAATCCGTGCTCACGGTTTCCGGATTGCTGTTCACCATAATGCTTTCCACGCCCTCTTCCCGCAGCGCGAATGACGCATGCACACAGCAGTAATCAAATTCAATCCCTTGACCGATGCGGTTGGGACCGCCGCCCAGAATGACGATTTTTTTATTGTCCGTCACCCGGGCCTCGGATTCGGCCTCATAGGTTGAGTAATAATAAGGAGTGGCGGCGCGAAATTCCGCAGCGCATGTATCCACCAGCTTATATGCCGGCCGTATACCATTTTCATAGCGTTTTTTCCGGATTTCTTCCTCGTTGGTGCCGGTGAGATGTGCCAGCTGAACATCTGAAAACCCTTCCCGCTTGGCCAGCAGCAGCAGTTCCGGAGTCAGGTTACCGCGGTCGGCTTTCAGTTTTTCCTCCACAGCCATAATTTTGTTGATCTGGTCCAGAAACCAGGGGTCAATGCCGGTATGGTGATATATATCCGCGATGGAAAACCCCTTCTGCAGCGCATAACGGAGATAAAAAAGCCGCTCGGAATTGGGGGTGACCAGCTTGTCAATAATTTCCTGGCGGGAGATGTCCATGCGGTCCGCACCATCCGCGCCCAGGCCGAATCGCTGAATTTCCAGGGAGCGGATTCCTTTCTGCAGGGCTTCCTTAAAAGTCCGGCCGATGGCCATTGTTTCACCCACGGATTTCATGGAAGTGGAAAGTTCGTCTTTTGTTTCGGGGAATTTTTCAAAGGTCCAGCGGGGAATTTTAACCACGCAATAATCCAGGGTGGGTTCAAATGCGGCCACGGTTTCACCGGTGATGTCGTTGGGAATCTCATCCAGGGTATAGCCAACCGCCAGCTTGGCCGCAATCTTGGCGATGGGAAATCCGGTTGCCTTGGAGGCCAGGGCTGAACTACGGGACACCCGGGGATTCATTTCCACCACAATCAGCTCTCCGTCCGCCGGATTGACGGCGAACTGAACATTGGACCCGCCGGTATCCACGCCGATCTCCCGCATGATGGCGATGGATGCATCCCGCATGGTCTGGTATTCCTTGTCAGACAACGTCTGAATGGGGGCAACGGTGATGCTCTCGCCGGTGTGAACACCCATGGGGTCCATATTCTCAATGGAACAGACAATCACGGCGTTGTCCATCCTGTCCCGCATCAGCTCCAGTTCGTATTCCTTCCACCCAACCACCGATTCCTCAATCATTACCTGATTGATGATGCTTGCCTCAAGCCCGGCTTCGGTCATCTCCCGTAAATCATCCTCGTTTCGTGCCACGCCGCCGCCGGTACCGCCCAGGGTAAAGCTCGGCCGGACAATAACGGGAAAACTAATATTCGATGCGATGCGAAAGGCGTCGTCCATGGTCGTTGCAATCCCGCTCTCGGGTATCCGAAGTCCGATTTTCCGCATGGCCGTTCTGAATAAATCCCGGTCTTCCGCCTTCTGAATCACCTCAAGGGTGGCACCGATCATTTCTACATTGTATTTTTCCAGAACCCCTTTTTGGGCCACAGCCACTGCGGTATTTAAGCCGGTCTGGCCGCCCAGGGTGGGCAGAATAGCGTCCGGCCTTTCTTTTTCGATCACTGCTTCCACAGCCTCGGGCACCACCGGTTCTATATAGGTAGCATCGGCAAATTCCGGGTCCGTCATAATCGTGGCGGGATTGCTGTTTATCAGCACCACGGAATAGCCTTCTTCTTTCAATGCCTTGCACGCCTGGGTGCCCGAGTAATCGAATTCACATGCCTGGCTGATGATGATGGGGCCCGCACCGATGATCAGGATTTTTTCTATGTCCGTTCTTTTGGGCATATTTTACGTTTCTTCTATCAATTGTTTGAATCGGTTAAACAGATAATTGGCATCATGGGGGCCTGGAGAGGCTTCCGGATGATACTGAACCGTAAATAAAGGGATTTGTTTATGCCTGAATCCCTCAAGGGTCATATCGTTGAGATTGATATGTGTCACCTCTACATCGTCTTTTTTGAGACTTTCGATATCCACGGCAAACCCGTGGTTCTGGGATGTTATTTCAATTTTTCCGGTCTGAATGTCCCTCACCGGCTGATTGATCCCGCGGTGACCGAATTTTAGTTTATAGGTTTTTCCGCCAAGGGCCAGACCGGCCAGTTGATTACCCAGACATATTCCAAAAATAGGGCGGTATCCCAGAAGCTCGCGGATGGTCTGAATGGCGTATTCCACCGGTTCCGGATCGCCCGGGCCGTTGGAGAGAAATATGCCGTGAGGATTCATTTTCTTTACCCGGTCCGCCGTGGTAAAGGCCGGTACAATTACCACCTCAAATCCCGCCCGGTGAAGGTTTCGAATGATATTGTACTTGATGCCGTAATCAAAGACCACCACTTTATAAGGCCGGGTTCTTTCAAGCCATACTGCCTCATCCAGTTCCGTTATTTCTTTTTCTATGGGAACCGGCTGGTTATTAATCCAGCGATAAGGGCGATCCGTGGAAACCTCTTTTACCAGATCCTGGCCTTTCATGGATTTGATAGTGTTCGCCTTTTCCACAAGGGATCGGATGTTTAAATCCCGGGTGGAAATAATCCCCCGCATGGCCCCGGCTTCCCTTATATGCCGGGTCAGGGCGCGGGTGTCTATATCTGTAATCCCAATTATGTTGTTTTCCCGCAGGTATGCCGCAAGGGTTTTTTCAGATCGGTAATTGCTGGGATAATCCTGATATTCCCGGACGATAAAACCGGCCACCTGGATCCGGGCCGATTCTTTATCCGCTTCATTTATCCCGTAATTGCCGATCAGCGGATAGGTCATGGTAACGATCTGCCCTTTATAGGACGGATCTGTCAGCACCTCCTGATACCCGCTCATGCCGGTATTAAAAACAATTTCGCCGCTGGTTTCACCGGGGCCGGTGAAACTCTTGCAGTCAAAAACCCGTCCATCTTCAAGGGCCAGCAAAGCTTTCATCGTTCATGTTCTTTTTTATGAATCATTTTATATTTCTTTTCGGTCCTGGCCTTTTTACCTTACCCTTTCTTAAGAGTCAATACGCTACCGCTATATTATCATATAAAATTTATCTTTGCCGGCTTCGTAAAAAGCGCCCAGCGCCACGCGCTGCGTTTTTGCAGAAAGGAACGTGCACTTGGATCAATTTTTTTAGCGTGATTGCTTTAAACAACCCATTGTTTATTCATACTTTTCTTTGCTCGCCCAAAGAAGATGCACTCGTAAAAAGTCACTTTGGGACGGCAAAGTAAAAAGTTCAAGATGCGGCGTGTCTATCTTACTCTCGAGGAATGGAGCATACTTAGCCGTACGTGACATGACGAGAGATGCATCGCAACGCAGATATTGGACTTTTTACGAAGCCGTCAAAGAAAAGTATGCAAAAGAAAGGGCGCCCCGCAGCTTGGCCTTCGGCTTCCCTCGCAGGAACGGTTTTTTCGGCGCGGGCAGAAACTC
>JAXHVL010000112.1:0-16164 GCA_034189225.1 Thermodesulfobacteriota bacterium | reverse complement strand
GGCCAAGCTGCGGGGCGCCCTTTCTTTTGCATACTTTTCTTTGGGCGAGCAAAGAAAAGTATGAATGAAAAATTGGTTGTTTAAAGTAATCACGGTAAAAAAGCCGATCCAAGCGCACGTTCCTTTCTGCAAAAACGCCGCGCCTGGCGCTGGAAGCTTTTTACGAGACCATAAAAGCAGAGTTTTGCAAAAAAAATAAAAAAAGTGTTGACATATGTTTAATTTGTAACTATACGTTAAGGTATAGTTTGAAAATGAAATAGACGCAAGGAGATTATTTGAGATGGTGGCCCAGATTTACGACCTTGATGAATTTATTAAAAAGACCGGAATTGATAAAACGCTGCTGGATCAGTTGATTGAGGCGCAGGTGCTTCGGCCGGCGGGACAGGTGGACGGCAACACCCCTTACTTTGATGAGCACGGGCTTGAAGCCGCAGAAACCATTTCCAAGCTGCTGGAGATCGGCTATTCCATGGAGGAAGTTGTTCGCATACGCCGAAAGGTTGGCATCCCCGGCAAGAAGGGCAAGCGGCATCCTTCGGGCATGCCCCTGCTGACCGTGGGGGAGCTGGCCAACCGTATTGATTCCAATCCGCGGACCATAAAGCACTGGGAGCAGAAAGGCATTCTTGCGCCGGAAAGTCATACCCCCGGTGGCTTCCGGCTTTATCCGGAATCTGCGGTAAAGTTCTGCCAGCACATTCAGGATCTTCAGCTTTTCGGATACACCCTGGACGAAATCAAGGCAATGATCTGGCTTCTTCGCGACGATCTTCTGCCGGGAAAAACCGAAATAGATGATGACCCTGAAAAAACAGCAGAACACGTTCAACAGATAAAAGCACAGGTGGACCGTCTGAACAGTAAGATCAAGCTGTTTGAAAAAGGCATCGACCGCTGGCGCCGGCTGCTGAGACAAAAAGGCAAAGAACTGTCGGCGCTATCCTCAAAACTCGGCAGGGAAACCCAGGCCGGCAAAGAGGCGGTCCCGGCACCGGAAAATGGAGAACCTGCCGTAGAGACATCAAAATCAAAAAACAAACAAAGGAAAAAATCATGATGACACAACCGCATACCCATCAAAATACGTTCACACCCGTTTTCGGAATTGATTCTTTTTTTCATGATGCAGTTCCGGCTTCAGCCGATACCGGTAGACCCCATCTATGTGTGGTTATGCCGGAACAAAGGGACTGTGTCCCTTCGAAAAAGACCGGCGCTGTGGCGCCAACCGAGGAAATGCCCTTATGGCCCTCTTTGAAAAAAATGCGGCCGGCAATGGAAACCAATGCACCGGTAAAAAAAGAGACCCAAAAGGCTTTAAAATGGCGATCGGCAGCTATTGGCGTGGCCATGGTATCGGCAACAATATTGGGACTGGCGCTGATTTTTTAGTTCCATTTCAGGTAGATAAGCGTTCCCGCGCGCCTCGCGCGGGAACGCAAAACATTAAGCCGTCACAATCCTGATCAATCCTTTTATCCCTTCATGCGCTTCACGGTGAAAAGCCTTTTACGAAACCATCAAACATGGTGACAAAAATCGCAGAACACTTGACAAAAGGTTTTTATGTCATTAGAATGAATATTCGTTCTAATGAGGAAAAATCTTTTACTAAGGAAGATCATTATGGCAGAAGCATGTCCCATCTCTTTTGAGACGATCAACGAAAAAGTGGCAAGGGTCAATGCCGCACTAACAGTGCTGTGCATACTGGTATTTGTGTTTACCCCTTTTAAGGCTGTTATCCTGATCCTTGGCGCGGATCTTTTCATCCGGGGATTTTTAAAGCCCAGCTACAGTTTTTTCAGCCTGTTGAGCCGGAGCATACTCCGGATGCTCAATGCAGAACCAACAATGACAAATGCCGGCCCCAAAATCTTTGCCGCAAAAACCGGGTTTATCTTCAGTTGCGTGATCGGCCTGCTGTATTTGCTGGGGATTACGGCAGCAAGCTATATATTTGTCGCAATTCTGGCGCTTTTTGCGTTTCTTGAGGCTGCCGCTGGTTTTTGCGTGGCCTGCCGGCTTTATCCATTCATGCCCGACTTTGTCAAATAGGCGGGTTGCACCCCCCATGAAGACCATGACCACCAAAGACAGGCAGCGACGGATTCTGGACACCGCACTGGTGCTTTTTTACAACAGCGGCTATTTCAACACCTCTGTGCATGACATCCAGCGCGCCGCAGATGTGAGCATCGGATCGATTTATCACCATTTCGAAAACAAGCAGGGCATTGCCCGGGCCCTCTACCACGATCTTGCTGCCCGGATGACAGAGGCGGTCTTCCGGATCATGGAGGAAAATGCAGGGCTTTACCAAAGGGGCCGGGCGTTTGTGGACCACCTCTTTGCCATGGCCGAAACCGCGCCTGCGGCCATGCATTATATTCTATACGCCAGGCACCGGGAGTTCATGCCCGGAGAAAAATCCATCTGTTCCTCAAAACCCTTTGAACAAGTACAGCAAATGATCGGCCAGGCCATGGACCAGGGCGAGATCCGGAAACTGAATTCCGCCATCGCTTCAGCCGCTCTCTTTGGCGGGGCCATCCGCCTTATTCACCTTCGACTGGACGGTGTCCTTGAAAGCCCCCTGCCCGGTTACGCGGCTGAAACCTGGCAATGCGCCTGGCGATGCGTTTCTTTGCCTTAAGATCGGATATATCTGCCTGACCAGGCGGCAATGATGCCGTAGGCATATAAGGGATCCGCCCTGACAGCGCTGATGTCGGCTTCCACCTGCAAAGCTGCGGTTCCTCCCAGGGAATGGCCGATGAAGATTTGAGGGGGCTTGAAATTTTTCTCCAGATAGCCGGCCGCGTAATCGACGGAAAAGATTATCTTCACCTGGATCTGACCCATCCGGGAAAGGAAGTGCTGGATTCCAAACTCTCGGAAATCTCGGGTTTTGCAAAAACCTATGCCGGCATTGATCCCGTAATAGAGCTGACCTTTCAGTCATTGAAGAAAAACAAAAAAGAAGACGGTTCATAGATCCATGATCCGTTGTATATCCGCAACAAAACCAAGCGCCAGCATCCCGAAAGCTCCGGTTTTAAATACGGCTGCCATCATGTCCGGATCATTGAGTTCGCCGATGGGCCCCTGAATAATCGAATATTGGCAGCCATGCATTTCAAGCAATGGCGTATCTGCAATTGTGATGGTCGGGAAAAACCATGAATACTGGCCAAGGGTGATGAGGCCCGGGTTCTCTCGCCGGACTGGCTGGCCGAGGAGATTCAGAAAACCGCCGCAGCCATCTGCCTGCGGTATGATTAGGCGGCGGGGTTGGAAGCGGTTTACCCCGCTTTGCGGTATTTTTGCACCAAGGAGCGTACGTCTCGGCTATTCAGGGACGGCCGGGGTGAAGCCATTGGAGATCAATTTTCATGCGCAACAGTCCGATCCGCGTGGTCAATGCCAGGCAGAACAACCTGAAAAACATCACGGTGAGCGTGCCGGTGGGGGCCGTGACCGTTGTTACCGGGGTGGCCGGGGCCGGCAAATCCTCCCTGGCGCTCGAGGTCCTCTATGCCGAAGGCTACCGCCGGTATGTGGAGACGTTTTCCCCCTATGCCCGACAGTTTCTGGAACGTCTGGACCGGCCGGATGCGGACCGGATCGACGGTGTGCTGCCGGGCATCTCCATCGGACGCGCATCGCCAATCCTGACGTCCCGGTCCACGGTTGGCACCATCACCGCCATTGACGATTATCTGCGGCCGCTTTTCGCCCGGGCCGCCACCCTTTACTGCACCGGGTGCGGCCGACCGGTGGAACGCGAGACACCCGCTGATATCTTTCAAGCGCTTCTGACCGCGGCAAACGGCAAATCCATGCTCATCGGTTTTTCCCGGCATTTTGAAGACATCAGCGCCGACGCCATCCGTGAGACCCTTCAGCAGGCCGGATTTTCAAGGGTCCTGGAATACGGCCGGCCTGTCAGGCTTGAAAATGCCCGCCTGACGGGTCATCAAACCAATGCCGGCCAGGCCGATGCACATGGGACGGTGACGGTGATCCTGGACAGGGTGCCTGTCCAGCCGGACCGGCGGCAGCGCATCATCGACACCCTCGAGTCCGCCCTGAAATTCGGGAACGGCCGCCTGGCCGTGTTTCCGGAGGACGATACGCCACCTTTGTACTTCAGCAGCCACCTGCATTGCGCAGCCTGCGACATCGAGTATGCCGGTCCCGTGCCGGCCATGTTTTCCTTTAACAATCCCGTGGGCGCCTGTGAAGCCTGTAACGGTTTCGGCCGGATCATCGATATTGACCCGGACCTGGTGATCCCGGATGCCGGGTTAAGCGTGGCCCAGGGCTGTATACGGCCGTTTCAGACACCATCCTACGGTATGTGCCAGGAAGATATCATGGCTTATATGACCCGGCACCGGCTGCCCGCGGACCAACCCTGGCAGGACCTTCCCGAGTCGGTTAAAACGACCATCTGGGAGGGCGATCCGAACGACAGCTGGTACGGGATCAACGAGTTCTTCCGGTACCTGGAAAGCAAACGGTATAAAAAGCAGGCCCGGATATTTCATTCCCGGTTCCGGCAGTACCTGACCTGCCCTTCCTGCAATGGCGCGCGACTGAAGCCCGCCGCCCTCCAGTTCCGCCTGGAGGATTACAATTTCGCCGACATTCAGCAGATGCAGATATCCCGGGCCGCCGCCTTTTTTGATGAATGGGGGAAAAGGGGAGCGGACAAAGCCACGGCCATGCTGCTTGAGGAGATCAGAAACCGGCTCGGTTTTCTTCGCGATGTGGGACTGGGCTACCTGACCCCGGGCCGCCAGTCCAGGACCCTGTCGGGCGGCGAGACCCAGCGGGTGACCCTGGCCACCGCCCTCGGCACCTCGCTGACCAGTACCCTTTACCTTCTGGATGAACCTTCGGTGGGACTGCACCCAAAGGACAAGGAACGCCTTGCCGGAGTTCTTTCCCAACTGGCGGCGGACGGCAATGCGGTGGTGGTGATTGAACACGATTCGGCTTTTATCCGGGCCGCGGACCGGGTCATCGACCTGGGGCCGGGGCCCGGCAGCGAAGGCGGCCGGGTCAGCCACCAGGGGACCCTGGCCGGGCTTTTGCGACGCAAGAACTCACCCACGGCAAAATACCTGCGCGGCGAGCTGGCTATCCCGCGGCCTGAAAAACGCCGGGCCCATACGGAAAAGCGCCTTCACGTAACCGGCGCCACGGCCCATAACCTGAAGGACATTACGGTCTCCATTCCCCTGGGGCTTTTTGTCTGTATCACCGGGGTGAGCGGCTCCGGCAAGTCCACCCTGATCGACCATGTTCTTTTTCGAAACCTTAGGCGGGAAAAAGGGCTCCAGGTTATGGAGCCGGGCCGCTGCCGCGGCATCGAGGGGGCCGGGCAGATCACGGAGGCAGTGTTCGTGGACCAGTCGCCGCTTTCCCGAAACGCCCGGATGAATGCCGCCACTTACATGAGCGTGCTCGACCCCCTTCGGACCGCCTTTGCCGCGACCCGACAGGCGCGAACCCTGGGGTTTACCCGTTCGGCGTTCTCATTCAACACGGCCGCGGGCGCCTGCCCCCACTGTCAGGGCGCGGGGTTTGAGCGGGTGGAGCTTCAGTTTCTGCCGGACGTTTTCGTCCGGTGTCCGGCCTGCGACGGCCGCCGCTTTAATCCGTCGGTGCTGTCCATCCGTGTAAAGGGCCATTCCATCGCCGATGTTCTGGACCTGCCGGCGCGGGATGTGGCCGGATTGTTTCCGGACAACCCGAAAATCGCCGATGCCCTGAAGCCGATGATCGACATCGGCCTGGGATATCTCACCCTTTCCCAATCCGCGCCCACCCTCTCCGGCGGCGAAGCCCAGCGTCTGAAGCTTGCCCGGCATCTGGCCCGGGCCCGGCAGTCCGAAAACCTGCTCTTTCTGATGGATGAGCCCACCACCGGCCTTCACCCGGCCAACGTGGCAGACCTGGTGGGGGCACTTCAGTCGCTTGTGGCCGCCGGTCATTCTGTGGTGGTGATCGAGCATGACATGGACATGGCAGAATCCGCGGACTGGATCATTGACATGGGGCCGGCGGGCGGCGACAAAGGCGGTCAGATCACTGGTGAAGGCCCACCTGAAGCAATCGCCGGCATGAAAACCCCGACTGGCAGGGCATTAAGCGCCCTTTCCAGAAAAGCCCGGACCGCCTCAGACAAAAAATCAAAACCGGTATCGGCCATCAACACCCGGAACATCACGATCTCCGGCGCGCGAGAACACAACCTGGCCGATGTTTCCACGGCCATTCCCCGGAACAAGCTGGTGGCCGTCACCGGTGTCAGCGGCTCGGGCAAATCCACCCTGGCGTTTGACGTTTTGTACGCCGAAGGCAGGGAGCGTTTTCTGGACTGCCTGCCGGCCTATGCGCGGCAATACATGCAGCCCCTGGCCCGGGCAGACGTGGACCGGATCGCGGCCCTGCCCCCAACGGTGGCCCTGGAGCAGAAGGTGGCGCGGGCCGGGGCCATGTCCACCGCGGGCACGGTCTCCGAAATGTACCATTACCTGCGGCTTTTGTTTGCGGCCATGGGCACTGCCTTCTGCCCGGCATGCGGGGTCCCCGGCAAAGCATCGGGGGTCGATGACATTACAGACCAGCTCATGTCCCGGTTCAAGGGCAGGACGGTCTATCTGCTGGCGCCGCTGATCCGCAAACGCAAGGGCTTTCACGCGGATGTGATCAAGCGGGCCCAGGCAAACGGATATGACAGGGTCCGTATCGACGGCCACATTCATGAAAGCAGGAACCCGCCGAAACTGGATCGCTATAAGCTTCACGATATCGAGGCCGTGGTCAGCCGCCGGCAGATTCAAAAAAATGAAAGACAACAGGTTCGGGCAGAGATCGAAAAGGGACTGGAGACCGGCATCGGCACCCTTATCGTCACCTCGGAAAAAGGGAACGGGGATCACTTTTTCGCCACCCGCCGGGCCTGCCCGCAATGCGGGTCGGGTCTGCCCGTTGCCGACCCCCGGCTGTTTACCTGGAGCCAGAAATTCGGGGCCTGCCCGGTCTGCCAGGGTGCGGGAACAGAAGCGGCAGAGGGAGAAAACGATGCCGAAGCCCCCCGACCCTGCCCGGCATGCGGCGGCACGCGGCTGCGCCCCGAGGCATTGGCGGTTAAAATCGGAGACCACCATATCGGCCAGGTGGCGGCCCTGCCCATTGACGAGATCCGCGCATGGCTTCACCCCCTGGTTGCGACCAAAAAACCGGCAAATGCCCCTGCAACCGATGCGGACATGATCGCCGGCCAGATCCTGCCGGAGCTCAATACCCGGCTTTCGCTTTTAAGTGCCCTGGGGCTGGGTTATCTTTCCCTTGACCGGGCCACCAACACCCTGTCCACCGGAGAGGCCCAGCGGGTGAGGATTGCCGCGGAGCTGTCCTCCAATCTGAGGGGGGTCTGCTATGTGCTGGACGAGCCAACGGTGGGCCTTCATCCCCACAATGCCGCGGCCCTGGTAAAGGCGCTCTGCGACCTTCGCGACCGGGAAAACACTGTGGTGGTGGTGGAACATGAAGAACCGGTGATTCGCGCGGCCGATCACGTGATCGACCTGGGGCCCGGGGCCGGCTTCAACGGGGGACGGATCACGGCCACGGGCACACCGAAACAGATCGAAAAAGCAAAAGAATCGGTCACTGGCCGCTGGCTGGGCAGCACGGGCAAAACAGCACCCGACTGCCGCCGGCCGCTGGAATCCGCAAAGATACTGTCCCTGTCCGGGGCACGGCTCCACAACCTGGACAACCTTGATGTTCAGATACCGCTGGGCCGGCTGGTGTGTGTGACGGGTGTCAGCGGTTCGGGGAAATCCACCCTGGTGCGGGACATTATCTACCGGGCCCTGAAGGCGAAGCTGGGGAAAAACCCCCTGCCGCCGGTTCTTGAACGTCTTTCCGGCGCGGGCCATATCAGCAGTGTCAAGGAAGTGGATGAATCCCCCATCGGCCGCACCCCCCGATCCGTTCCCGCTACCTACGTGGGCATCATGGACGCCATCCGCCGGATCTTTGCCCGGACGCCGGAAGCCCGGGCCAGGGGCTACAAGGCGGGGCGCTTTTCCTTCAACGTGGCCGGCGGCCGGTGCGAAACCTGCAAGGGCCAGGGCCGGCACCGGGTGGAAATGCCGCTGCTGCCGGTTATCCACATTCCCTGCGACGTTTGCGGGGGCAGCCGCTTCAACCCGGACACCCTGACCGTGACCTTCAAAGACCATTCCATCGCGGATGTGCTGGGGCTTACCGTGGATGAGGCACTGGGCCTGTTTGCCGCTTTTCCGGATCTTGTCCGTCCCCTGAAATTTCTTTCCCGCATCGGCCTGGGGTATCTTCAGCTCGGCCAGCCCAGCCCAACCCTTTCCGGCGGAGAAGCCCAGCGCATCAAAATCGCCGCCGAACTGGCCGCCCGGCGCACGGCCGTCGGCTTCTACATCCTGGATGAACCCACCACCGGGCTTCACATGGCGGACGTGGCCAAACTGCTTTCCGTTCTTCAGCGGCTGGTGGAACGAGGGGACACCGTGGTAGTGATCGAGCACGACATGGACGTAATCGCGGCAGCCGACTGCGTCATCGACCTCGGCCCCGAAGGCGGCAAAAACGGCGGCCGGATTATTGCCTGGGGGCCGCCCGAGGTGGTGGCCACGGCAAAGAATTCTCTTACCGCCCGTCACCTCGGGCCTTATTTAAAAAAAACGCAAGTCAAAGGCAAACAAAAATGATGACGGCTTCCGAAAGAGCTTCCAACCGGGTCTATAAAGCCCCCTCGCGTTTCCCATTAAAACCAGTGGGAACGATCCGCCATCCAGGGGGCGACGATCTCGTGAATGCAGTCCCGGACCGCAGGGGCCAGGTAGAACCGAGGGAACAACAGGTCGTCGCCCGGTGCCACAATGCCGTCGGCCACGGCCTGGCGGGCCAGTTGCGTGCGGGGATAAATGCGGATGCCGCAGGTAATCTTCATGACGTCCAGGTCCAGGGAATCGGCAAAGGCGAGGCTTTGCCGTATGGTGTCCGGGGTTTCCCCGGGACCGCCGAGCAGCAGAAACCCGGTTTGCTGGATGTTCTGTCGTTTCAGGGCAGCGGCGACTTGCCGGACATCATCGGGCGTGAATTTTTTGTTCAGGGCTTTGAGGATTACAGGGGAACCACTTTCAAACCCCAGGCTGATTTCTTTACAGCCGGCCGCCGCCATTTTCCCGGCCAGCGTGTCGTCCAGTTTCCAGGGATAGACAATGGTCCGCCATGACAGGTTCAGGTCCGCATCAACAAGGCGGTCACACAGGGATTCGGCATAGGCGGGCGGCAGGTTGAACGTATTGTCCACAAAGAAAAAGTGATCATGACCGGCCTTTTCATAGTCGGCCAGCACGTCGATCACCTGGTCCAGGTCCCGCTTGCGGGCGGTGGTGCCTTCGATGGCGGCGGTGGAGCAATAGCTGCAATGCATGGCGCAGCCGCGTCGGGTCTGAAAGGGGATCCACAGGGTATCGTGTTCCGGCGGCAGGGCGGCAAACAACTGGTCTTCCGGACCGGGCGGGGGAAAGGCATTGATGTCGGCAGAAAAATTGATGTCGCCGGAGGGGGCCGATGATGCGGCGCAGCCGCCTTCCGGAAGATAAAGCCCGGGGATCTCGGCCGGAGGGGCTCCCTTCTCAAGCCGCTCCAGCAGCTGAACAAACGGCTTTTCGCCCGGCCCGTGAATGCCCATGTCCGCGCCCAGATAATCGAGCGCGGCCACGGGAAAAATGCTGTAACCGGCCCCGCCGATGATAACGGGCACACACGTGAGGTCCCGGCAGGCGGCAATCAAATCTTTCACCGGCTCCAGCATGAACCGGGTCCCCTCCATGACCTGATCGTCGATGTTCCGAACGGATACGGCGATCACATCAGGCGCAAATTCGCCGATGGCGGCGGCGGTATCCGGAATCAGCCGGCCGGCATCCATGGTGTTGATCACGCGGATCTCATGCCCCGCCTCCCGGGTGGCGCGGGCAATGCAGGAAAGCCCCAGGGGCAGCACCGGCATGTTGATGGTTTCCGTGTTGGCTGAAACGAGCAGCACTTTCATAACGCTTTGCCCCCTTTTCCCTGAACATTTTTTTATGGACAACCCCTTGACTTCACTAAACAGTTAATAATATTCAGACGGAATTCAGGTATAACAGGAACTGTCACGGGGGTCAATGTTTTTCGATCCTCGCCGGCGGGGGAATCCGGCATGACAGAAGGCGTGACGGCTTCGTAAAAAGAAGATGCCGGATCTTCCGCCAGTCCATACCCAGAAGCCCGGCGGCGGTGCGGTCCGCGGCCAGGGGGTCGAAGGCGGCGATAATCTGGTTGACGGGCGGATCGCAGGTGGCCCCGCCGAGATGGTAGTCGGCCAGACCGATGCTTGCATCCAGGACGGTGAGGTCCGGGGTTCGGTAACGGTTGAGGTCGATGATGGACTGCTGCATACGCTGATGAAACACGGCCTTTTTCCAGGTGCCGCCATGCCCCGAGTAATGGGCGGGCGGGGCAAACCCCATCATGTTTTTCAGGGTGCCGGTGATGGTGGACAGAGAATGGGCCTTTAATACCGGAACGGAAACAATGAAATGCGTGAACGCGATCTCCGGCAAATAGATTTCTGGAAACACGGGGCAGCGGGCATCGGTTTTTTTCACCAGCGGGGCGTGGTTCAGGTCCAGCAGTGCCACGCCCGTGCGCTCGGCCACAGCCTCATAGCCGAGCGCGGTGAACACCGCCGGGGTCTCCCTGCCCGCGTCACCGCAGCCTTCGGCAATAACGATATCGGCGCCGGAAAAAGACCGGATATAATCGATTACGGCGGCACAGCTGTCGGGATGGGTCGTCACGGGATGGGGGGTGGCGTTCACCAGGTTGGGCTTGATGAGGATGGCGTCCTGCAGGGCCAGAATCTTTCGGGCGCCGATCTGATCCAGCGCCGCTGGAATGGATTCATCATAGGTGGTGAATGCCACCGCCGCCGGTGCTGTCTGCGTCATTTATTCTCCTTTTGTACATTTGAACTGGCTTCGTTGAAAGGCATCAACCTTGCTGCGAGGTATGAATAAAGTAACCTACGCGTGGGTTGATTATTTACCACTATTGTCCTGACGGCTTCGTAAAAAGTCCAATATCTGCGTTGCGATGCATCTCTCGTCATGTTACGTACCGCCAAGTACGCTCCGTTCCTAGAGAGTAAGATAGACACGCCGCATCTTGTCCTAACCAACCAATTTTTCTTCCATACTTTTCTTTGCTCGCCCAAAGAAAAGTATGCAAAAGAAAGGGCGCCCCGCAGCTTGGCCTTCGGCTTCCCTCGCAGGAACGGTTTTTTCGGCGCGGGCAGAAACTCGCCTGTCCTTTCATGCAGATGCGTTAATTCTGGTCTGCTCAGACAGTCTGCCCGCGTCTTCCGAAAAAACCGTTCCTGCTCGGCTGCGCTGCAAGGGGCTGGGCACGTGTTGCTGTTCAGTTGTTTCGGCAAACTGAAAAACTTGGCAATAAACTGAAAATCCGACCCCAGAGGGGCCGGATTCGGTTACCCCTGTAAAGGGATTGTTTATAGACCCCGTATGTGAATGTATGCAATTCGAAAGACGAAGGCACGTGGTGCTTGCACTCATCCTTCGTGTTCTTCGTGAGCTTCGTGGTTCAATTGCCTGTGGGTTGATTCCCACGAAGCGCACGGGGGGCGTTATCTGTCTGCCTTTTCCGTGTCTTTCCGTGTATTCCGTGGTTAAAAAAATTTCTTCTTTTAAATGAATTACCACGTTAAGTGCCTTGGAAACTTTCGCTAGTGTCCGTCCAGAAATTAGATATTTTGGTCGAGTTCGCAGAAATCGGGCAAAATAGCAATTTATGGATGGGCACTCGCTACCGGTTCGGCGGCATCTCCCGGGGGACGCCGCCGGGCGCGGCGATGAAAAAACGCCCGTCTTTCTGAAAAATCACCACGCCGTCCAGGTATCCCACTTTTCCATGGGCTTCATAGTGAAGTCCGAGAAAATGCTGGCGCAGCACATAGAGGTTCCAGTCATGGGTGACGCAGATATCCAGGCTGCAGTCGGTCCCGCTGCCGGCCTTGAGCCGGGTCACGCAGACATCCCGCATATCAGCGGCGATGGTTTCCGGATGATCAATAATGGCGGCCGGAATCTCGCCGGCAAACCATTTGCCAAAGAAATCCGCATCCATGATATAATCCTTGAAAAGCCCTTGGGCGTCGCGCACATAATAGGGCGAAAGGGTCTTTTCAATGATGTTGTGCCGTGTGTCACCGCCCTGCCGCACATACCCCTTGTCGATGAGGTAGGCGGTTTCGATGCACCGGCCGATAAAGCTTGAATAAAAGCCGACGGTCAGGCCGGATGGCAGGCCGATGCCCCAGGCATGGGAGATTTCTTTTCCCGTTTCGGTCAGCCCCATGAAGGGTTCATTGATGGGGTTCTCATGATCGTAATGCCTTGCCGAATGGCGCATGATTACCATGACGCCCGACACCTCAGGGTTGCTCAGGGTCTCCGTCATAAGCTGCCTGGTCGATTCTCCGTATGAAGCTACGTCTGTCATTCTGCATTTCCTTTTTTATAATGTTCTCACGGTGCCGCCCGGCCATCAACGACCTTTCACCCCGCCTGTGTGACCTTTTGTGCCCCTTGACAGGGAGATGGGTTTTGGGGCATCATCTATACAGACGCGGCATCCATGATGGCTCATTGGCAACCGGTATTCAACAATGAACAATTATCTTAACGAGATACCACTCTTTGTGGACAGAATCAAATCCCTGGCGGATACGATTATAACAAATATCGTGCTTATTGGACAGGTGCCTTCGCCCACCTTTGAGGAGGCGGAACGGGCCAATGCTCTGCTGGAACGCCTGTCCGAGTCCGGCGTTGAGCAATGCACCACCGATAGCATCGGTAATCCCGTAGGCATCATCAAGGGAAAAAACCCCGACCTGCCCCCGATCTTTGTGGTGGCTCACCTGGATACGGTAGTGGACAAAGAGGTGGATCATAATTTCACCGTAAAAAAAAATTCCATCATCGGCGCCGGCATCCTGGACAACTCCATCGGCATCGGGGTGCTGGCATCCCTGCCGGACATCTTCAGGGCCTGTGAAATGACCTTTGATTCCGATATTGTGCTGGCCGGTGTGGTGCGCTCCATCGGCAGGGGAAACCTGCAGGGCATCAACACGCTGCTGGCCAACTGGGAAACGCCCATCCGGGGGGCAGTGTGCGTTGAAGGCCGGGAGCTGGGCCGGCTGAGCTACACCTCCGAAGGCCTGAAGCGGTGTGAAATAACGTGCAGCGTCGGTTCGAACTCGGGATCACGCCATCGACTCGCGCCCAATGCTATTCTGGTGCTCAATGAAATCATCAATCAGATACTGGAACTCCGGCTCCCCCAGAAACCCCACACCCGGGTCATTATCGGCCGCATCTCCGGCGGCGCCAAACACGGCGTCATCGCCCATAACGCCAAGCTGGGATTTGAAATTCAAAGTGATTCCGCTGAAATGGTCAAGTCGGCGTATGCGGATATCAAGGACATCGTCAGCGGTGCGGAGCATGAATACCAGGTCAATATCCGGCTGAAAAGCATCAGCGAACAGGCGCCATCACGGCTCACCTTTAGCCACCCCCTGGTCAAGGCCACGGTGAAAGTGATGAAAAACCTGCGGATCGAACCGGTGAATATGCCCAGCGAGTCAGAGTTGTCCGCGTTTCTCTCCCGACAAATACCGGCGGTTACGCTGGGCATAACGCACGGGGAAGAGTCATTTGTTCCGGAACAATCCCGGGCGAAAATCGAACCGATATTTAAAGGCATTGCCCAGGTGGTGGGCGTGATCAATGCGCTGGACAGCGGGGAATGCGATGGATAAAACCTGGATCGAGACCAACACATTCCATCATTCGGCGTTTGCCGACCTGAAGCAGCTTGTGGCAACAAAGGAAGAAAAGCAGCTCACCATCTCCCTGTGTCTGCCCACCCTGAATGAGGAAAAAACCATTGCCAAAGAAATCGTCATCATGAAATCGGATCTTATGACCCGCTATCCCCTGATCGATGAAATCGTGGTGGTAGATTCCGGGTCCGAGGACAAAACCCTTGAGATTGCCGCGGCTTACGGTGCCAAGACCCATGTGGCGGATGATATCTTTCCGGACCTGGAAAAATACAAGGGCAAGGGCGAAAACCTGTGGAAGTCGCTTTACGTGGCCAGCGGCGATATTATTGTCTATATTGATGCGGACATCAAAAACATTCACCCCCGCTTTGTCTATGCCCTGGTGGGGCCCTTGATCCTCTCCGATACCATCAAGTTTTCAAAGGCCTTTTATGACCGGCCCATCGCCCTGGACGAGAACAAAATACTGCCCAGCGGCGGCGGCCGGGTGACGGAGCTTGTGGTACGGCCGCTGTTTTCCCTGTTTTTTCCCGAGCTGGCCCAGATTCTTCAGCCGTTGTCCGGTGAATACGCGGGTTTCCGGGAAGTTTTCCAACACATCCCCTTTCCCATAGGCTATGGCATCGAAACGAGCATGATTCTGGACATCTATAAAAAATGGGGATTGCACGTCATGGCCCAGACCGACCTGGACCGACGCGTCCACCGGAACCAGGCCACCAAGGCCCTGGGCAGAATGGCATTTGTCATCATGAAAACCTTTTTCGACCGGATTGAAAGCCTGGGCCGGATGACGCTGCGGGAGGAACTGTTTGACGAAATGATTCAGTTCATCCTTGCCAACAAGGAACATGTGCCAGAGGTTCACCGATTGTCGTTCTCCGAGCGCCCTCCCATTGTTGATATTCCTGAATACCGGGAAAAGTTCGGCATTGGCATGGATGAAAAGACGAATCAGCGGGGGCAATGATTTTTGGGATGATTTTGGGGATGGTCTTTTGAATGATCTTTTGATAGACGAACATAACCGGCGGATTTCCTATCTTCGGGTATCCATAACGGACCGCTGCAACCTGAACTGTATTTATTGCCGGCCGGCTTTGCGGATTTCCAAACTGACCCATGAGGATATGCTGTCTTATGAGGAAACCAAACGGATCATCGCCGTGGGCGCAGGGCTGGGCATCGGGAAAGTCCGCATCACCGGGGGCGAACCCCTGGTGAGACAGGATGCCTGCAGATTCATGGCGACACTGGGACAGATGCCAGGACTCTCCGATATTTCCCTTACCACCAACGGCATGCGCCTTCAATCCTGTATCGCCCGGCTTCAGGCCGCGGGGATCAGACGGGTAAACATCAGCCTGGATACCCTGAACCGGAAAAAATTCGCCCGTATTGCCGGCGTGCAGGCGTTTGACCGTGTATGGGGCGGCATCATGGCGGTGCTGTCGGCCGGGTTTGCGCCGGTAAAGCTGAACATGGTGGTCATGCGGGGAATCAACGATGATGAGCTGGCTGACTTTGCAGCCCTTACCCTGGCATATCCACTTCACGTCCGGTTTATCGAACTGATGCCCGTGACACCGCTGCCCGACAATAACGGGCGGGCCATGCTTGCCGATGAAATCCGGGAACAGATATCGGCCCGTGCCGGGGCGTTGGTTCCATCGGGAAGCCCGGAACCTGGCGAAACCGCGGAACGATTCAGACTGAACGGTGCAAAGGGAGAGCTCGGGTTCATCAGCCCGGTGAGCAAACATTTCTGCGAAACCTGCAATCGGCTGCGGCTCACCGCCGACGGCAAGCTAAAACCCTGCCTGCTGGCCGATACCTTTGTGGATATCAAGGGGCCATTGCGGGCCGGTGCCTCGGATGAAACGCTGGCCGGTATTTTCCAGGAGGCGGCCCGGCGAAAGCCCGGTTACAATAACTCCAAAACGATTCGAACGGATGCATTGCCGCAATTTATGTCCACCATTGGGGGCTAACCCGAATATTTCATGAAATATTCGGGCCAAGCAATACAGATGGTCTCGTAAAAAGCGGACCGCGTCTTCCGAAAAAACCGCCCCTGCTCGGCTGCGCTGCAAGGGGCGAGGCACGTGTTGCTGTTCAGTTGTTTCGGCAGACTGAAAAACCTGGCAATAAACTGAAAAATTGAATAAAAT
>JAXHVL010000111.1:0-3751 GCA_034189225.1 Thermodesulfobacteriota bacterium | reverse complement strand
CCTCCGCTACATAAGCTGAAACAATTGCCTCAGCGGTTGGTTTATGCCCCGGCTATGTAGCGGAAGCCTTCAGGCTTCCATTAAAAAAGAACCAGGTTCCTTGGGGTTCCCACGCGGGAGCTTTCCGTGCCCTTCCGTGTATTCCGTGGTTAAAAAAAGTACTTTGATTTTGGTGGGTTAATCCAATGGGGTTAAACCACCATGAAGCGCACGAATCATATGGAGGTCTGAAGACCTCCGCTACATAAGCTGAAACAATTGCCTCAGCGGTTGGTTTATGCCCCGGCTATGTAGCGGAAGCCTTCAGGCTTCCATTAAAAAAGAACCAGGTTCCTTGGGGTTCCCACGCGGGAGCATGGAAACCAGGAGGTGGCCTCATCCCTCAAAACTCACCTCTCATACCTCACCACTTTATCCGGTTCTGTCGGTTCAAACTGTTTGCCGGGAAAGTTTTTGACAAACTGATCGTAAAGCAGCTGGGTCGAAATAATGCCGACGACCGCCATGTTTTCGGATTCGCTGACAGCGGCATTCGGTCTTGACAGGCACTTTTGAAACAGGTTGGCTGCTTTTTTTGTATCAAAAATGCCGGCGCTTTTCAGTTGTTCCTCTCCGGCAATGTCCTGTATGAATGAATTCCCGCCGGCGGGTTCACCGTTGAAAAATGCCGGTCCGATGGGGGCGCGATAGGGCTGCTTGGCCCGCTTTGTTATGCTGGCGGGCAGGCGGTCGCGGAACGCCTTTTTCAGCATGTACTTTTCTTCCAGGCCCTGTATCTTCCAGTGGGCCGGCAGCCGGGCCGCAAAATCAATGACCCGGTGATCCAGATACGGCAGCCGGAGTTCCACGGAATTGGCCATGGCCACTCGGTCGCCCTGGGATGTGAGCAGGTAATTGGACATGAAAATGTTCATCTCCAGCCATTGAGCGCGGGAAAAAATATCCCGCTGCTCAAAACCCTCGGGCAGGGATGCGGCAATCGCATCCCTTGGATCATAACCGGCAACGGCATCCCTTACAGAATCGCTGAAAAAGGTGGTACTCCGGCCCGTATTGGCCCATCGCTTCTGGTGGGACATCAGGGGGTCATCCAGGTCTTTCTTTGATACGGAAAAGAACTTCTGCAGAAAGGCCCGGTTGCGGGACGGGTTGTCAAAAATATAAGGATAAAGCCGTTCCAGGAGCAACGGCCGGTATCTTGAACCGGGCTGCTTTGCCCAGAACGCCCGTACTTTGGCTTCCTTGTAGATATTATATCCGCCGAAGACCTCGTCGGCCCCTTCACCGGTGAGCACGACCTTGAAACCGTTTTCCCGTACCAGTTTTGACAGCATGTACAAAGGAACAGGGCCGGTGCGCAACAAAGGAATTTCGCTGTGCCAGATAACCTGACCAAAAAAATCGGCCACCTGCTGGTTGGTGATACGGGTCTGGCGGTGATCGGTATTCAGCGCCCGCACCATTTTCGCCTGAAAACCGGCCTCGTCAAATGCTTTTTCCGCAAACCCGATGGAAAACGTCTTGAGCCGGTTGTTGAACCGATTTGCGATGACAGAAGCGATAATCGATGAATCCAGACCGCCGGAGAGATAGGCCCCCACTGGTACGTCTGCGCGCAGCCGCAGCCGGACGGCATCTTCCAGAAGCTCTCGCAATTGTTCCGCTGCGTCCTCCCGGCTGCCCGGCCAATGTTGTTCCGCCGGTTGACAGGGCAGGTGCCAGAAAGGCTGCTGATCACCCGGGCCGGCATCCTGCCGGATGGTCATGTAATGGCCGGGCTGCAGGGCATAAATATCCCTGAATATGGTTCGTTTTCCGATGGTGGTCCAGCAGGTGAAGATTTGCTGGAGGCTCGAGGGGTCGATTTCCCGGGGAACGGCCGGGTTCATGAACAGGGCCTTGATCTCGGATGCGAACATGAACCGCCCGCCGGCAACTGTATAGTAAAGCGGGCAGATGCCCACCCGGTCGCGGGCCAGGAAAAGCTCCTTTTTCCTGCGATTCCATATGGCAATGGCAAACTGGCCGTTTAATGACGAAAGACAGGCAGGTCCCTGCTCCTGGTACAGGTGGAGAATGACCTCGGTGTCGGTCTGCGTCGTGAATTGGTGACCGCGCCTTTCCAGGTCTTTTTTCAGTTCAATATAATTAAACACCTCGCCGTTGTATACGATCCACAGGTTTCCGTCAGGTGTGGACATGGGTTGGGTCCCGCCCGCAAGATCTAGGATCCCCAGCCGCGAATGGCCCAGTTGAATGGCCGGGTCTGTATAAAGGCCTGTTTCATCAGGGCCCCGGTGACGCAGGATGGATATCATTCCACGAATGATGTCTTCTGAAAGCGCCCCGCTTTTTGCGTTTAGATCAAATATGCCGGAAATGCCGCACATGGGGAGTGTCTGTAACGTTAATCCGTATTAAATTTTATATCCGGATACCCAGCGGTCATCCGGTTTGTCCCAGCTCAGGGTCACATCCTGGGCATAAGCCACAAAAGGGCTGCACCATAAAAAAGGCAATAATAAACCCGAAACAATCGAAAATCGATAAGGATAGTGAAAGAGCCGGGTTGCAAGGGCGCACTCCGTCCCTTTCGGGGGCAGGCAGGCTGCGCCCTACGGGATAATTCCTGGTTTTTCAGACGGTTATGCCGTTTTTGGCACGCCCGTTCCGTTGTCGTCCGCCGCCCCGTGAACGGGCAGGGGAATAAAATCAAAATCGGTCAGCAGCCGCTCAAACCGGTCCATGGTTTTTGACAGATTGTTGTAATGCCGGAATTTGGATAACAGCCGTGCTTTTTCAAAGCGCGGCTGTTCACAATCGATCTCCCATGGATGCAGGTAGAATACAAACGGCTGCTTTTCATTATTGTTAATGCGTTTTAATGCAAACCGGGTAAACCAGTAGGGAAACAAACGGAAATACCCCCCCCCGGACACCGGGACCGCCCTTCCGCAGAAGATTACCGTGGAAATGGGGTATTCCTCTATGCCCGGCGGATCCCACCGGTAATGAAACCGGGGAGAATCCGGCATTCCGTAGATATCATGTTTGATGGGAAATATGCTGGAATCGGTGGTAAATCCGATTTCCCAGAGAATATCCAGGGCCCATACGGTTTTTTTGGTAATGGAATAGCTGGGCGCCCGGTATGAAAGGATTTTTTTGTTGGTGAGCTTTTCCAGGACCGCCTTGGCCCGTAGCGTATCTTCCCGGAATTCTTCAGGGCTGAGGTCGTAGATGTTTCTATGCCAATAGCTGTGACAGCCGATCTCGTGACCGCCTGCCATGATGGCCTCAACCACTGCCGGGTGTTTCTCCGCGATCCACCCCACCACAAAAAACGTGGCCCGCACGCCATGGTTTTTCAGTATCTGTAAAATAGGCGCGATATTGGCACCAACCCGCTGATCCAGCGTATCCCAGTCACGCCGGGATACAATATCCGAAAACGCTGCCACCTGGAAGTAATCCTCAACGTCTATGGTCAGGTAATTTTGAACCATGGCATTCTTGACGGCTTCGTAAAAAGCTTCCAACCCCGCCGCGGCGTTTTTGCAGAAAGTAACTTGCGCCATGGCTTCGCAATCGAATCTTAAATTATCGATTCCGATACCGATACCGATTTCGATTTCGAATTGAGTTCCTTGGAAGTCCAATATCTGCGTTGCGATGCATCTCTCATCATGTCACGTACAGTGTAGGGGCGAACCTTGTGTTCGCCCTCTGATCGGGCGAACACAAGGTTCGC
>JAXHVL010000110.1:0-33285 GCA_034189225.1 Thermodesulfobacteriota bacterium | reverse complement strand
CCTGGAAGCCTGAAGGCTTCCGCTACACTTGCCGATGGCGGCATAAGAATGCACATGTAGCGGAAGGCTTTAGCCTTCCACCAGGATTTTAGTGACACATGACGATTGACATGACACTAGGAAAAAGCAGACAATGGTCAGCAGCCATGTGAACGGCCGTTTCAAGAAAGCAGGCCCGGATTTCTCATCCGCCGACGGGGTGTTGATCATGACAGAGCGCCATATTGCCGGGATAAGACGTCTGCCTCAGCGGATGAGGCCGCCGGGGATGTGAAGAGAAAGAAATAATGCATGGCGGGCGGCTGGCTTTTGGGAGCGGCGGCGCTTCAGATGTGACGGTAACCCCCGCTATCAAAATCAGCTGAATATTTTTTCAAGTTTTTCCGTGACCCCCTCCGCGGTAAAGGGTTTGACAATGTAATTAGTCACCCCTGCCTTGACGGCTTCCACAACATTCTGCTTCTGGGCTTCGGCCGTAACCATCAGAAAAGGGATATCCTTGAGCTGGTCATCTTCCCTCACCTTTTTCAGTAGATCGAGCCCGGTCATTTTTGGCATGTTCCAGTCCGAAATAATCAGGTCAAACTTGTTTTTCTGGAGTTCTTCCCAGGCCGTGGTTCCATCGTCGGCCTCGGTGATATTGGTGAACCCCAATTGTTTCAGAATATTTTTAACAATTCGACGCATGGTAGAAAAGTCATCAACCACCAGAATCTTAAGGGATGTGTCCATCTGCACCTCCTCGATCTTGAACTTTTTACTTTGCCGTTCCAAATCCGATTTTTTGCGAGTGCATCAACTATTGCTTCATTTTAAGACAGATTTCAATAGTAAAAGTACCTCTGTTTTCCGATATTTCAAACGGAATGGCGATTTTGGGCCCTTCCGCGATCTGAATCAGGGTATGGTGCCGGCCGGTGACCACCGAGGGGATCGCCGCATTGAGAGATTTGCCGGCATCCTCCAGTTCCTTTCTTGCCTGCCCGGATATCATGTTGGTGATTTCTCCCACGGCATCAGCCGTGTCACGGTCCACGGTATCGACTGTTTCACCGAACATCGCCGAAACGATGGATAAGATGGCCGCTTCATCAAAAGAGAGGCTCAGGGTGCCCGTGGCATCCCCGGTAATGCCGATCACCCCGGTTACGTCACCGATCAGCTTGTTCTCTTTTTTCAGAAACGGTTTTCCATGGGTTGCTGTAATTGATGCCATCATTTGAAGCACGTTAAGCGTGGCGTTAATAAATGGGTTGATATACGTTACATCCATCTCCGCTGTTCTCCCAGGGTCGTGTGTTGCAATAGAGGTGCGGTTGATTTGTCTGGATAAAGTATTATAACACAAGTTTAAAATGATGTCCACGGAATTTCTTTTCTGTTGACTTGACCCGGGGCTTGATTTATTGTCTTTTAATGGGTATATGCTCATAATTAATAATCTGTATATGTCAGTTTAAAGGAGAACCTTATTATGAAAATAGCAGTCAGTGCGACGGGAAAAGCGCTTGATAGCGAGGTGGATCCCCGGTTTGGACGGGCACCGTATTTTGTCGTCGTGGATTCGAATACAAACGATTTTGAAGTTCACGAAAACACGCAAAATTTGAATCTTCCGCAGGGGGCGGGCATTCAGGCGGGGAAGACCATCGCCAACAGCGGAGCAGATGTTTTGCTGACCGGCAATTGCGGCCCCAAAGCCTTTGCCGTGCTGGAACAGGCGGGGATCTCCGTGGTGCTCGGTGCCAAGGGAAAGGTGTCCGAAGCGGTATCTGCGTACCTGAAAGGGGGTGTGAGTACGGCCAGCGGACCCAATGTCGACGGGCACTGGGTATGATAATAGAAAAAAACGAAAAGGGGGTAGCATGGAAAAAATACTGATCGTTGGATGCAAGAAGGCGATGGATGATGTCTGTATCGGATGTTCCCGGTGTATGGTCGGTTTCAACCGGCGGGCCGGTGAGTTCGAACGGTACAAGGATCAGGATGCGGAAGTGATCGGTCTGATCAATTGCGGGGATTGTCCCGGTGCGGCGATCATCACACGGCTGGCTCAGGTCAATCTCTGGAACAAAGCGGTAGACGAAAAGGTCACAAAGGTTCATATTGGCCCCTGTATTGTGGACCATTGTCCTTACAAGGAGACGATTATTGCGAAGATCAAGGCGAAAGCCGGGGTTGAGGTCATAGAAGGCTGTCATCCCTATAAACCTTCGGATATTTTTGCGTAACAGTTTTAACAGGAGGATGTTATGCCATTGTTTGAATATGAATGTCTGGCCTGCGGCAAAACATGTGAGGTGCTGGTGCTGGGCAGTGCAAAAGAAAAACCGGTTTGCAGCGACTGTGGAAGCGATAATATGAAAAAGCTTCTTTCCGCCCATTCCGCCATGTCCGGAAGCATGAAAAACACACTGCCGGGTGCCGGTGATACCGGATGCTGCGGGACCTCGCCGGCGGAGGCCAGTTGCGCCGGACCGGGAAGCTGCTGAGGCAAGGTACCGTAACGGACCCGTGCGGTTCGATGAGTTCAGGCTATAAACAACTCCCTTTTACAGGGGCAACTAAACCCGACCCCCTATGTGGTCGTATTTTACAGCGGAGAGATTCATGGCCTCGCCAACGGATAAGCTTGACGTTCATGTAAATGTTGAAGTTTCTGCCGGGACTCTGTCTGCGATTGTGGAAAATGCCAAGAAGATTGCCGGCAGGGACCAAAGTGGTGGTTACCGCGTGGATACCGCTGAAAAAGTCGGGGAGATGATCTCCCGGTTCCTGGCAACCCATGATTTTGAAGGGTTTGTGAAGGATATCAACAACTATCCGTGGGAGTAGCCGTTTACGCGGGACATCAGAACGCCCCGAGCTGGCAGGGCTTGATTTTTATCCCCAGTGTTTCACAGACCGCAGCGACATGCATTCTGGGTATATTCTGATGGTCGGCAATCTCCCAGCAGGCCTTGCACGAAAGCCTTTTATTCTCTGCTTTTGCATCAATGGCCGCTTGCAGCGGAGCGGGAACGCTTCTGGCGGGCTTGACAACCTTGTTTTCCGGATAACCGAACAGGCCCAGCTGGCATTTGAACAGCTTGCATTCAAGCAGGTCCATGGTCCTGCCCACTTCCGCGGGGGTTGTTTCAAGGTCACGGGCCACGGCAAAGGCCGATACGCAGGATATTTGCCCTGCCTCTTCCTTTTCCCTGATGGCGGCTGCAATGGCCGGGTCACAGGAAGTGTCGATTGAATGTTTGCTTTTGTAATGGCCTTCATGCTCACGGGTCATGGATATTATCCTTTTGATTTCGATACGGTTTTTTGTTTCCAGTTTCCTTCCTGGGGGTGTGCATGGGTTGGTCTGCGGGCGATATTGATCATTCAAGCCGGTTTTTTTGCGATCAGACTGGCCCATCCATGTGTATGGGGCGTGCCATGGGAAAGATCAAGCTCCTGACCTTCATAATAGTGCAGGTGTTCCAGATCTTCAAAGCAGGTCTGGAGCTCGCCTTCTTCGAAATAATGGGCAATACCGAATGAGGTGTCACTGACGCCTTCCCCGCGGTTTTGAGTAAATCCGGGGTCCGCTGTTGTAAAAACATTGGCGTATAAAAATCCACCCGGCTTCAGGCTTCTGACAATACCAGCGGTAACGTTTTTTCGGGCGGCCGGATCCAGGTGGTCCAGAATGGTGGCCGCAATTACCAGGTGGTATGCATCAGGCGTGAAGGCATAGTCTTTCAGGTCGCATACCGCGGTGTTGATCGTCAGTCCTTTGCTTCGGGCAAGGTCTTGGAGTTTGGCCAGGCCGGCAGCAGAAAAGTCAACGGCTTTTACCCGGGCCCCTTTTTTTGCCACATAAAGGGAATACCGCCCTTCGCCGGCTCCCAGGTCCAGTGTCGCCACATCTTTAAGGTCCATGCCGTCGAAATAGTCTTCAAATTCTTCCCGCACCTGCCACCCGTAGTACATTTCCCGGGTCTCATATGCCTTGTCGAAGGATGCCGCCTTATCTGTTGGTGTAGTCGTGTCGGATGTCATGTATCGGGTTTCCCCCATAAAGCATTGATAATGAAGGGCCTGTGCCGGGTCATTATTCCGGATATTTCAGGGAATGATTTGATTTAATATTTATCATATGTGGGAGGTGAGCGTCAATTCCATTGTGGATGAGGCTGTACAGATACCAATGTTGTTTTAAAAGGAGAATCAGATGCTGACCCAGTATGATTACATCACCGATCCCCCGGATGTTTCATGACGATTTACGCATCTGTCAGGCAGGCGCCGATGAATTCAGATATCTCTTTAACCTGAAGCCGGTTGTCCAGGCCTTCTGTTTTTGTTGCATCGCCCAGCATGATGGCGCACTGGGGACAGGCCGTAATCAGCGTATCGGCTCCGGCCGCGACCGCCTCCCGAACCCTTGACCGGGCCGGGGCGTCCGTGTCGCCGGCCAGCAGATCTGTAAAGAAATTGCCTCCCCCGCCACCGCAACAGAGGGCATTTTGTCGGTTCCGGTCCATTTCCACGATGGTGAAACCGGGTATGGCGCTCAGCATCATGCGGCAGGACTGATAGTCTTTGTTGTGGCGCCCCAGGTAGCAGGGATCGTGGAAGGTTACGCATCCGATCTTCGGCTTTTGCCGAATCGGCAGATTCCCCATGGAAAATGCAAGTACCTGGGTGTAATGGACCACCATATAGGCACCGCCGAATTCCGGGTAAAGGTTTTTAATGGCGTTCAGAGAATGGGGCGACAGGGTGATGATTTTGTTCACCCCATGGCGGGTAAACAGCTCGATGTTTTTCTTTGCCAGCTCCTCAAACAGCGGCGTTTCGCCCATGGCCCGGACGTCGTTGCCGTCGGATACCGCTTCGGGGGGTAGAATGCCGAATGAAATTCCCACCTGCTTGAGCAGACCGGTCACGGACCGGGCGATTTCCCGGCCCCGACTGTCATAGCCGCCCACGTCGTCCACGAAAAACAGGTATTCCTGGTTTGAAAATTCAGGTACATCCAGGTCCGCTGCCCATTGGTTCCTTTGCTTCCCTGGTTTGCCATAAGGATTGCCGTGATGCTGCATGCAGGTAAGGTAATCCCGCACCGATGGGGGGACCCGGCCCGTGTCCAGCAATGCCTCCCGACCGGCATTAAATACCTCCAGAAGCAAATCCTTGAAGCCGGGAAAGGCGCATTGTTCCACGCAATTTCCACAGGCGGCACAGGAAAACATGATCTCGGCAAACCGGTCGCTGACAGTGAGGTCGTTGTTCAGCCACGCCCGCAGCAGCCACATCCGTCCGCCCGGGGAAAAGGTTTCAAACCGGGTCGCCAGGTAGGCGGGGCAGGTGATATCCGTATAATTGGAAGGCAGCTTGCAGTAACCGCATCGAAAGCACCGGTGGAGGATGTCTTCATGCTTCATGGTTTTTGTCCTTTACTCCCAGTTGCCGGGATTCATAATATGGTTCGGGTCAAGCGTCTCCCGGATACGGTTCATCAGAGCGACGGTTTCCGGGTGCATCTTTTCCAGAATCTGTTTCTGGGCGGGCAGTTCCGCCTTCCAGGGGATACCGCCGATCGCCAGGGTAACGGCATTGGTTTCTTCCAGCGCTTTCTGGGCCCTTTCCATATCTTCGGGATCGGCGCGGTTGAAGGCATAGGCGTAAAAAAACATCATGGCATGACCGGCCCCGATGATGCGTGCGCCCATGGAATAGCTGACACCGGTGCGTTCGGCAATTTCGAGCCCGGCTTCATAGGCTTCCTGAAAATGTTCGATGGCCATTATAGCCCCCACGTATTCAAACCCTCCGCCTTTGCGAACATCGGCGAACCGGGCAAGATCCGGGGAGGGGATGTTCATGAACCGGCCTTTTTGCGGGGGCGGCAGGGGAAGAAATCCCGCGGTCTTGCTGTCAATATAGGGCCGTACTGACATTTGCAGGAGGTTGCGCTTGAAGGTCAGTTCCCGTTTGGTGTGAGCGCCGTAAGCGATATTGATGTGCAGAAAACCCTTTGCCCATTCCGGCTTGGGCGTTATCCAGGGCGTCATGTCTTCGGCTACCTGAACGGCCGTCAGACGGCTGATGACATCCGGCATGATATCCGCAGTCTCGGCCACAAACAGCAGGATGTCGTTGTAGCGGTATCGGGGAAAAAGCTTGATGCCCAGCTTTGTGACAATGCCCGTGGTGCCGGACCATCCCAGAAACAGGCCGGAAACGTCCGGCAGCGGGGCCCGGGCAAACCAGTCCGGCGACACGCTGCAGGAGCCCGTTCGGATAATCTCGCCGGTGGGCAGGACCACTTCCATACCGGTGAGCATATCCGAGTGAAAACCGCCCAGCACCGACAGGTGCCCGGAGCCGTGAATGCAGACGTTTCCCGCCAGGGTGGCGATGGGCGGGGCATCCGGCATGGAGTGCTTCAGCTCGGGATGATGCTTTTTCAGATGGGCCTGAAGCATGCCCTGGGACGCGCCGCCTTCCACCACCGCATAGCGGCTTTTGGGATTTACCGAAAGAATCCGGTTCATGCGCTTCATGTCCAGAATCAGGCCGCCATTCAGCGCCCGGGTCAGACCGGACAGCACCAGCCCGCCGCCCATGGGAACCACGGGCACGCCGTGCGCGTTGGCCAGCTTCATGATCTCCGAAACTTCCTGCGTGCTGCCGGGCAGCACCACAGCGTCCGGCCTGGCCGGGGGCATGGTGCCCTGATCCATGGCATACAGGTATTGTTCTTCCGGATGGGCGGACACATGCCGGTCCCCGACGATCTTTTTTAACCGATCAATCAAATTTTTCATGACATTTACCTTCCAAGGGCCTTTTGCACCAGGTCGCTGACAAGTATGGGTCTCAGACCGTTTTCCGCCACCTCATCGGCAAGGGTGGCCATGCAGAACGGACAGTTGAACACACAATAGGTCGCGCCGACCGCCAGCATATCGTTGATGTTGGCTTCCACCAGTTCATCTGCCAGATCATCCCGCTGCTGGGCACGGGGCACGCCTCCACAGCACAGGGCGGTGTCCCTGTCATAAGAGCGGGGAACCCGGTTGGCGCCGATTTTTTCAAAAATCCGGTCCAGAATCGTATCGGTTTCCGGTATAAGGCGGTTGGAACAGGGGCGTTGATAGGCGATGTTGACGTTCAGCGGTGTAATATGGTCGGCCAGGTCATCCAGTCGCCGGTCGATGTAGTCGAACAGGTGAACCGGTTTGAATGGCACCTCGATACCGTAAGCCGGCGCAAGGCTGGTATAGGTGCCATAGCATTCATCATGAAAGCAGATCATTTCCTCGATGCCGGCGTCTTTAAGGTAATGGTCCATGATGTTGTCGATCATGCGTGGCACCCGTTGCCGAATGGTGGAATTTTTCGCAAAGTGCAGCCACATGATATTGCAGAAAATATCCGTGCCCACGATCACGGAGGCGTTTTCAAAGAGCTTGCCGCGGACACAGCCGGTGAGCATGGGGAAGGCGCACATGTTCACCACCGGCGGGCAGACCGTTTCCTTTGTGATCCGACCCCGGGGCGCCATCATTTTCAACTGTTCATTGACAATGGGGCGCGGCGCAGGCAACAGCCCCTGCTCCTCCTGGCGCTCCACCAGCAGGTAGAAGGGATTGTTGCCATTAGGGCAGTACTCCTGGCAGGCATAGCAGGTGAGGCATTCTTCAAGAACACGGCTCCCCCGGCCCTCATTAATAGCCAGTTTTTCCGTTTTCGCCTCGTCCACATCGGTAAAGGCTATGTACTGGCACCGCATCAGGCAGTCAACGGTTTCACACTGAGCGCAAATTGCCGGATCGAACTGGATCGTATTCACAACAATCCTCCATAATTAGGGGGTTAAGCTCTCAATCGGTTTATAATAAGTGGCCTTACCTCGTATTGGGTAGAAGTTAAGGCCGGGGCCCAGGGCCGGGGGGACAATAAAAATCCCCCCAAGCGTACGTTACTTTCTGTAAAAACACCGCCATGGGGGGCGTTGCATTTTACGAAATCTTTAATTTTTCTTCGATCCGCGGAATGTCTGCCGGCAAATCCACTTCCGGCGAATCGTGGGGGGTGACCACAACCTTGATATTGTAGCCGTACTCAAGGGCGCGGAGCTGTTCCAGTTTTTCTATATCCTCAAGCCGGCCGTATGGCAGCCGGGTAAAAATATCCAGAAACCGCTTGGTGTAAGCATAGATGCCGAGATGCTTGTAAGTGTCGAAACGGGTCTCGGCATCCCGGCCCAGGGGGACGGGCGACCGGGAGAAATACAGGGCCATGGCCTTATTGTCAAATACCACCTTCACATCCTTGGGATTCGTGATTTCCCCGCTGTCCACAATGGCAAAAGCGGCGGTGGTCATTTCCGCGTCAATGCCCGAAAGAAGTGGTGCCGCTGTAGCATCAATGGTTTCCGGCGCGATCAGGGGCTGGTCCCCCTGAATGTTGATAACGATGTCATCGGTGGCAAGATTCAACTGATTGGCTGCTTCGGCCACCCTGTCCGTTCCGCTGTGACATTGCTCTGATGTCATCAGGGCATTGCCGCCAAAGGCGGCGACCGCGTCAAAAATGGTTTCATTGTCTGTGGCAACGGCGGTGTGGGTGATGGACTCCGCTTGCTGCACCCGTTCATAAACCCTCTGGATCATGGGGGTGCCGGCAATGGGGGTAAGGGGTTTGCCAGAAAAACGGGTGGAGCCGAAGCGGCACGGGATAATGGCGGCAACCTTCATGCTGTTCCTTTTTTTATTAAAAAATGTTATTACATTAGCCGATACATCGATACATCAAGAACCCGCTTAACCGACAAAAAGGACGGGCCGGTTTATGAACAATGCATCATTAAAACAGATATTGGATGATGTTTCAAGCGGCAAAATCGCCGTTGACAAGGCTGTGGCGGCACTCAAAGGATTTGCCTGCGAGGATATCGGCTATGCCCATGTGGATCATCATCGATCCGTCCGCAAGGGATTTCCCGAAGTGATTTTCGGGGCGGGAAAAACCGCGGATCAAATATGCGGCATCATGGAACGGATTTATACCCGGGATGGAGTGGTGCTTGTCACCCGGGTGGATACCGAGACAGCGGAACGCGTGACAGGGCTTTTTCCAGATGCGGTATATCATGCCGACGCAAATATGATTGTATGCCGGCAGAACAAACCGGAGATAACCGGTCGGGGAACCATTGCCGTGATTTCCGCCGGAACGTCTGATATCCCTGTGGCAAGAGAAGCTGCCCTCACCGCGGAGGCAATGGGAAATCGCGTGGAGACGGTGTTTGATGTGGGAGTGGCGGGGATACACCGGCTGTTCGGGCACATGGAAGTGATTCAGCAGTCATCCGTGCTGGTGGTGGTTGCGGGGATGGAGGGAGCGCTGCCGTCTGTGGTGGCTGGATTGACCGTCGCTCCGGTGATCGCCGTGCCGACGAGTGTCGGGTACGGCGCAAGCCTTGGTGGTCTGACCGCTATGTTCGGTATGTTGAACAGCTGCAGCTCCAACGTGGCGGTGGTGAATATCGACAATGGTTTTGGCGCCGGCTTTATGGCGTCAAGCATTAATCGGGGATGAGCGGGGGGTGTAATGAAAATAGTATATCCCCGGGATGCCTGGCGGTTGTTATATCCCGTCCGGGTGCTCCTTGTGGGGTTACTGGCCTCCGAGGTTGTGGCCGCCTGGATTGTCTGGTCTTCCAATCACGAATTATACCGTAAGCTTTCGGCCATTGGGTCTTCCGGATATGGACCGCTGCCTGGAACGAATGTTGATCCGTCATTGCTGAGCCTGGAAGCTGCATGGGCCGGGGGCCTGTTTTTTACGCTTAGCATCGGGGCCGGTGTTGCGCTGCTCACATTCGGAGCGGTTATGCTGGTCAGGTCCCTTCCTCTGGATAGTCAGAAACCGGTAAAATGGATCATGCTGCTCGTATGGGGGGTGGTCCTGGTCTGGGGCAATGCCGGTGGAATATGCCCGGGTCTTTCAGCGTTCTTGGTGTTGATTCCGCCAGTGGTGATAGTGGCGGCAATCAAGGGTGTCGCCCAACGGTCCGGCGCTCATCCCCTTGCCTGGCGGCGGACGCTGCATGCCGGCCTGATCGGCCTGCTGCTGTTGCTCTGGCTGCCCCGCATAAACGGTGATGTGTTCGTGAATATCAAGGACAACCTTCTGCTGACCTCCCGGCCCGGCCTCAAGACAGTGGATCTGTATTACCGGTATACGCTTTATCCGGCGGAGGTTTTTAAATCCCTTTTTCAGAAACAGATTACCGCTCATGCCCTTGTGGGGGGCGGCGCGGCGTCCATTGCGTCGCAGGTCAACAGGGCGCTTATGAACATGAACAGTTTTCCGGTACCGGATTCGGCGTATGCTGATTTTCTTGTTCAGAAAAAGGGCGACGTTAACCTGGTGCTGATGAAGGGCGACAAAACGGTTCAGGCCGTGACCGCCGGGGAGCTGACATCAAATCCTGGCCAGGTGATGCTGCAATATTCGGCAAAAACGGATGATGCCGCCAATTTCAGAAAGGTCACCATTTTATCGCTTCTCGGCGTGGCCCCTCTGGTGCTTTACCTGGGTACGTTTCTCCTTTTCTGCATGGTACCGGGAATATTTATGCCGTTACGGATTTCAACGATTGTGGTGCCGGTATTGTGCTGTATCGTCTGGAGTGCCGCGATCGTCTGTCTTGATACCCCGTCCTCGGCCGGGCTTGACCGGCAGAAGGCGGCGGCAGCACTGACAGATGGGAGTCGCAAGGAAAAAATTGCTGCGTTGCGTTATATTCATCACCATAAATTGGAAATCACCCGGTTCCCCGGTTACCAACAGTTGCTGAACAGCCCCGATTTCGCGCAACGCTACTGGATGGTGAAATGCCTTGGCAACACCCATCATCCTCTGGCCATGCAATGGATTATCCATCTGATGCAATCGGAGTCCCCGTATATTGTATGCAAGGCCATAGAGGCGGGGGCCGGCCACAAAAGTCCGGCCAACAGTCGTCGTTTTACCAGGGCACTTGTTGATATTCTGGAATCGTCTGAAAACTGGTATGTGCAATACTACGCATACCGCGTGGCAAGGGAATATGGATGGATACCCGTGAAATCCGGCTGAGAACCGTGGTGGCCGCCGGCATTCTTGTGCTTGGCGTGGAAGGGCTCATGCGCATGGCGGTGACGGCAACTGTTTTGCCGGCTATCGCGGTGATGGCCGCCGGTCGTTGTGTCCAGACCGTCTTGATGTTGGGGGCGGTGGTGCTTTTTGAACATACCCTGGCGGTTGTGGGGCTTTACCGGTCTTTTATCGGCCGGGGTGTTCGCGCTGGCGTGGCCTGGTCCGTCGGATTCGGGGGAGTGGTGTCTATTGGCGGCGTGGGCTTGATGGTCGGCGGCATCAATCCGCTGGGCTTTTTTTCCATTCATCCCTTGGGGCCAACATGGGAAGTCGGTCTTTTTTATTTCACAGGGGCCGCACTGGCGCCGATTGCCGAGGAAGTGCTTTTTCGCGGCATGGTATACGGGTATTTCAGGCGGTTCGGTGTGGTGCGCGCCATTGTCATTACCACCGTCGTATTCACCGCCTTGCACCTGACCACCACCACCGTTCCGATTATTCAGGCCGTGGGGGGGATCCTTTTCTGCATAGCCTATGAAAAGGAAAAAAATCTCATGGTGCCCATCGTTATCCATATGATGGGAAACGGGGCGATTTTTCTTGCCGGTTTGGTGCCGTAGGTTTTTTCAGTCAGCTGTTGTCGCCGTTGAAAAGCCCTCCAATGAGCGACTCTTCGCCTTTTCGTCTGCCGCCCCGTGAGGGGGCGTTCTGCAGCACCCTGTCCGCCAGCCGTGAAAAGGGAAGTGTTTGAAGATAGACCGTTCCCGTGCCGCTTAGAGAGGCGAGGAACAGCCCTTCGCCGCCGAAAAACATGGACTTCAGATTGCCGGCGCGTTGAATACTGTAATCGAGGCCCGTGGTAAAAGCGGCGATGCAGCCGGTGTCCACCTTGATGGTCTCATTTTTGAGTTCTTTTTTGACCACGGTGCCGCCGGCATGAAGGAATACAAACCCGTCTCCTTCCAGCCGTTGAAGAATAAAGCCTTCGCCGCCGAAGAAACCGGAGCCAAGGCGTCGGGTCAGGGCAATGCCGAGTTTTGTACCATAAGCGGCGCAGAGAAACGCGTCTTTCTGGCAGAATATTTCATTATCGTGATGCGTCATGTCCAGCGGTATTATCTTGCCGGGATAGGGGGCTGAAAACGCAATGCTGCGTTTGCCCTCACTTGTATTGGTGAAATGGGTCATGAACATCGATTCACCGGTGAGCATACGTTTGCCGGTATTGATCAATTTTCCAAGGACCCCATTGTCGACAGTGGTGCCATCCCCCATTTTGGCTTCAAAGTTAATGGCATCGTTCATGTAGTTCATGGCCCCGGCCTCGGCAATTATGGTCTCGCCGGGATCAAGTTCTATTTCAACGGTCTGCATGTCATCGCCGATAATTTTATAATCGACTTCATGGCACTGCATGGCGCCTCCTTGTAAATGATTGTGTCCGGACATCAAATGGGTTCCATAAAAATGGGGTTATATCACAAGCGACCGGCTTGTACCAGTATTTTCCCGGTGTGTTTCCTGTCGTGTAACCGGAAATACGATTTATATAAAAATATTGAAAACAGGATTGATTTGGTATATAATAATATTTAAACGTCTTCTTCATCCCCCTTCGATCAAGGCAATGTGGCGATGGTACTTTATACGATAATGACAAGGAGACAAGCGGCTAATTATCAGTGGGAGGAACATGGATGTCCGAGCATTACAAGATGCGGGAGGACTCGGATGCACCCGGCAAGAAAAAGACACCGGTCGGCAAACGGCAGTATATCCGTTTTCAGTTGATGAACAGCCGGGTACAGATTCGTAAAACCGGGTTAATGAAATTTTTAATCAATAGTGAAAACCGGGCATCTCTTGTCAATCTCAGTCGGGCGGGACTTCAGGTCTTAATTACGGAAGCATTGGCCGCTGATGAAAAATATCAGGTGAATTTATATGTTCCCGGCAGCATGGACCCCCTCATCATCAAAGCCACGGTCGTCTGGTGCCAGGCCCATAAGACCACGGTTGATAAAACGTACTACAGGGCCGGGTTTATGTTTACCAAATTGAGTGACAGTGCTTCCCGGCGGTTGCGGCGACTGGAGCCGGTGGCTGAGGGGGGTGGGGCCTGAATTCGATGCTGTACTTTCCTCGAGTTATATCGACGTCTTGCTCTTGAGCTTTTTGCTCTGCCGTCCCAAAGTAGCTTTCTAAGAGTCTATCTAGTGTCATGTCAACAGAGAATTGTCATTTATGCCTCCTCGAACCTGGAAGCCTGAAGGCTTCCGCTACACTTGCCGATGGCGGCATAAGAATGCACATGTAGCGGAAGGCTTTAGCCTTCCACCAGGATTTTAGTGACACATGACGATTGACATGACACTAGTGCCCATCCATAAATTGCTATTTTGCCCGATTTCTGCGTCAGTCTCAAATTTTAATCCTCAAAATACGCAAAGTATTCCTCCGGTTAAAATTTTCACCTTCCTTGAACTCGACCAAAATATCTAATTTCTGGACGGACACTATCTATTTTTGCCCTTCATTAATTCTAATGCCTTTTCCAGGGCTGCTTCCCGGGTACCAATAACCCCTTCATCCTGCATCATTCTGATTTTTCTAAGGAGATTTCCCATGGCCGGGCCGGGCGCCATCCCTGCGTTCATCAAATCCCTGCCTGTGAGAAGGGCCGGCCGTCTGAAGCGGGGTTTCAGTGCAAGAAAATATTCCGCCGCCGCCGTGTTGATCCAGTCCATCAGCCGGTCCTTTTCCGCAAAGCTTGCTTTTCCCCCTTGTTTGGCCATACTGTCCGCTGCGGCGAGTATCAGAATGGGGATGGTGAGGTCGCCGACTTTCCGGAACCATCGGACAACGGTGGGCTTTTTGACTTTCGGTTTTGCCAGTTCATGGGGCCACATATGGTGCTTGACCATGTTCGTAAACAGCTGGCGCCGGTCCGTGGACAGCCTGAGGCGATCGGCGATCTCCGCGGCCATGGATTGGCCGATATCGGCATGACCGTAAAACACGGTTCGCTGCTTTTTTTCATCAAACCCGATGGCACCGGGTTTGCCCGCATCATGAAAAAGGGCAGCGAGTTTCAAAACGGGGATTATGCCCTCCGGGTTGAGTGTTGCCCTGATCGCATCACCGACATCCGGAAAACATCGGTGAGGATCATTGATAATGGTCTCGCAATTGGCCAGGGTCGCCATGGAATGGTCCCACACATCCAGGTGATGATAGGCATTCTGCCGGCAACCCTTCATGGGGTGTATTTCGGGAAACAATGCATCAAGCAGGCCTGTTTGATCGAGCATCTGGATGAAGGCAAAGCTATGAGGGCGGGCCAGGAGCATAAACAGTTCCCCGGTGATGCGTTCAAACGCCGATGCCGTGATTTTATCCGCATGGTTTTTCATCAGGGCAAAGGTTTCCCCGGGGATGGTGAAATTCAGGTCGGCGGCGATTCGTACCGCCCGCAGCATGCGCAGGGGGTCTGCCGCAAATGCATCCGGGCGGCAGCATCGAATACATCCTTTCGCCAAATCATCCCTCCCCGCCAGGGGGTCCATGATATCACCGATGTCGCCCTGTTTCGTAACGGCCGCTGCCATGGCATTAATCGTGAAGTCCCGCCGGCAAAGGTCTTCTTCGATGGTGTTGCCGTGCATTTCCACCACATCAATGAAATCCGAAGGATTGTTTTTGTTGACCACCCGGAAGCAGGGGGCATGGGGTTTTTTTTCAAGAATAATCGTTGTCGTCCGGAAAGGACGGGATGCGGCAATGTTGCCGGCTGCTTTTTCGGCGGAAGGGCAGGTGATGTCTACATCGCCGATGGACCGCTCCAGTAAATGGTCACGCACGGACCCGCCCACCGCGAATATTTCCGGAAGATCGGCACCGCCCCCCCCTATCCAATGGCGAAGGCTGGGTCCAAGGCCCCTTGATGACCTGCTGCTGGCGGGTTTCGAGGTCACATGCATGATCCGGTCATCCCCCATTCACATTGCCCTCAGCATATTATCCGGACACATTCGGCTCCAGGTGAACCATGACATCGATAACATCAGGGCCGTTTTCAATGAGTGAATATTTGACCTGGTGCGATATTTTGTGCCCGGCCTGGACTGAAAGCCGGGGATTTACCAGAATATGTATGTCTACATGGATTTTGTCCCCGAATCTTCGGGTGCGGATGCCGTGAACATCGGCCACACCCGGAACTTCCAGGGAAATGGTTTTTATTTTTTCACGTATTTCCGTCGACACCCCTCTATCTGTTATTTCCGCCAAGGCCGGCCCGATGATGTCGAGGGATACCTTGATAATAAGGACGGCAATCAGGATGGCGCCGATGTGGTCCACAGCCGACCATTCGGGTTTTACCACCGAAACCCCCACCGCGATCACAGCCGGCACGGAACTTAGCGCATCCGACCGGTGGTGCCATGCATTGGCGATTAAGGCCGCCGAATTCATCCGGTTCCCAATCCTGCATGTGCAGCGGTATATGAGTTCCTTGCAGATAATTGACAGCAGAGGGCCCCATATGGCCACCATCGTTACCTTGTGGGCATGAACAACATCGATGGTGATGATGGCCTTGTATGCCAGGATACATGCAACGCCAGCCAGCATCATTCCGATGAAAACCGTGATCAGGGTTTCAATCCGTTTATGGCCGTATGGGTGGCAATCATCCGGCGGTGCCGCCCAGAAGCGGACACCGATAATGATGGCAAAATCCGTTACCATGTCGGATAAGCTGTGAACGGCATCGGCAATAACCGCCTGGCTCGCCCCCAGGTATCCCACCAGAAATTTGATCCCCGAAAGACCGATATTGATGATGATCCCTATCCAGGTGATGCGCCGGATCTGCCTGACCTCTTCGTTGTAAGCCTGTGGTGTCATCTTGTCTGTCTCTGCTGTGGATGATTTTATTTATCGTTCACCGCGGGTATGCGGCCCAGGGGCCAGCATGCAATAAGGCCTGGTCTTCCACCGCTGATGCATCCAGAACCATTGATCCGGGTATCGGCGGATATAATCTTCGATTGTTTTGTTGTACTGCCGGGTGTTTTCCTCCACATCTTTTGTCCGGTCGCCTGTTTTTATCAGGGGGATTTCCCGGCCGAAGATCAGTTTGAATCCCTGGTTGAATCCGTTGTTTTCCCGGACCATAAAGACCGGCAGCACCGGTGCGCCGGTTTTGAGCGCCATGAGGGCAAGGCCCTTGTTTGTGCAGGCCCGGCGTCCGAAAAAGTCCGCAAAAACCCCTTCATACCAGTCCACATTCTGGTCCATCAGCAGGAACATGACGCCCCTGTCTTTTACAAACCGCAGAATTTTTCGCATGGCCCTTGCCGAAGGGAACATCGCGGCGCCGAACTTGGTGCGCTGCATGCTGAAAAACCGGTCCAGCGGTTTCGAATCCAGCGGGCGATAGACAAACCCGGCGTTGTCAAGCCCCAGTGTCATGGTCACCGGCAGCAGCTCCCAGTTGCCAAGGTGAGCGGTAAGGGCGAAAACCCCTTTGCCTTTGGCCAATGCCGCCTTATAATTAGCAAATCCCTCTATCCGGAAAATATCCGGGATCTTCTCCGGTTTCAGCCGTGTATACCAGCCGATTTCAAGCAGTATCCGTAACGCATGGACAAAGACCCCGTTGGCCAGCAGGCGGATTTCTGTTCCGGAGAGGGTCTGGCCGAACGCCCGGGTCAGATTGTCTATCACAATATGGCGGTGTTTTTTGTCAATCGAATATAACCATCTTCCCAGCAGCCTGGCCAGTGGGGCGTGGTGATGCCGCGGGATCATTCCAACAATATGGAACAGAAGATTCACGATGGTATATTGGATCTTGACAAACTTCATTAGAACCTTTTAAACGTAGTAATTGTTTCTGTTTTTATGGTATAATCATTGTTTTTACAAAGCCATCATTCTTGATGGTCTCGTAAAAAGTCACTTTGAGACGGCAAAGTAAAAAGTTCAAGATGCGGCGTGTCTATCTCACTCTCGAGGAATGGAGCGTACTTAGCCGTACGTGACATGACGAGAGATACATCGCAACGCAGATATTGGGCTTTTTACGAAGCCGTCATTCTTTGGTATTAAAAAGAATGCGGAGGACCATGTCAACCATTAATGGGGTTGCGGCGGGTAAATCCTTCGGTAAATACCCGGCGAATTCCCCGACAAAAAAGGGTAAACAGAGCCGATGACAAGACAGAAAGCCACTGACGGGGGACTCGCGCTGGTCCTGATTCTGCTGATCGTGGCATGGATCCGGACCCATAATCTATTCGTCGGGACCGCAGCCATCGGGGTACTGCTGTGTATGGTCGCCCCCCGCGTGTTCACCCCGTTTGCGATGTTATGGTTCGGTCTTTCCCATGGCATGGGTATGGTCATGTCCCGAGTGGTATTGACCGTTGTCTATTGTCTGGTTGTGGTGCCGGTGGGTCTCCTGCGCCGCCTCGCGGGGGCGGACCCCATGATGCTGAAACGATGGAAGAAACAGGATGGGTCGGTGTTTGTTGACCGGGGACACACCTTTTCGCGGTCCGATATCGAGCATCCATACTAAGGGTTCGTCATAAAATAACTGTTACATTCGGTTGCCGCTTCATCCCGTCCAGCGGCGTTGCGCTCCTTGCGACATAGACTTACTATGCCTCAGTCGCGCGCCTTGCCGGACGGGCGAATCGACAACCACGGTGTGACACACTTATTTTTTGACAGACCCTAACTGGATGTTGATTCTGGAAATCTGGAAATAAAGAGGGATAGATGGAATTTTTAAAGGATCTTTGGGGATTTTTAAATACCCGTAAAAAATACTGGCTCCTGCCGGTCATTATCGTGCTGCTCTTCTTTGGCGTGCTGATCGTCATGACAAGCGGAACCGCGGTTGCCCCGTTTGTCTATACGTTGTTTTAACCGGTTCCGGAGGCGCCATGAGCAGTCGAATTCTCGGTATTTCCGCCTACTACCATGACAGCGCCGCCGTGCTGCTGCAGGACGGCGAAATTGTGGCGGCAGCCCATGAAGAACGATTTACCCGAAAAAAACACGATGCCGGTTTTCCCGCCAATGCCATGGCGTACGTCCTGGAAGAGGGCGGTATCACCCCGGCGGCACTGGATGCCATCTGCTTTTACGATAAGCCGTATCTGAAATTTGAACGCCTGCTGGAGACTTACCACGCGTTTGCCCCCCGCGGACTGAAGGGGTTTCTGGAAAGCATTCCCGTGTGGATTAAGGAAAAGCTGTTCATGAAAAAGATGCTGTGGACGGAGATCGAGGCGGTTGCCGGTGGCCGGCTCTCCAGACGGCCGCCGCTTCTGTTTCCGGAACATCACCTTTCCCATGCGGCCAGCGCTTTCTATGCTTCTCCATTCCGGAAGGCTGCAATTCTTACCGTGGATGGTGTCGGCGAATGGGCCACCACCACCATCGGTCAGGGAGAGGACAGCGGGATCACCATCCACAAGGAACTCTGCTTTCCCCATTCTCTGGGCCTTCTTTATTCAGCGTTTACCTATTACTGCGGATTCCGGGTCAACAGCGGCGAATATAAGCTGATGGGGCTGGCGCCTTACGGAAATCCGGAAGGCGAGGCGTACCGGCGTTACCGGCGGATCATAACCGATGAACTCGTGGATATCCGGCAGGACGGCTCCATGCTGCTGAATCTGGCGCATTTTGATTATGCCACGGGCCTTCGCATGTGCAAGGACAGAAAGTGGGAGCAATTGTTCGGCATCCCCCGCCGTCCGCCTGAAACCGAGCTTACACAGCCTTATATGGACCTGGCCCTTGCCATTCAGCAGGTGACCGAAGAGATCGTCATGCGCCTGGCGCAGACGGCCAGGGACCTGACCGGCATGGATACCCTGGTGATGGCCGGCGGGGTGGCGCTCAACTGTGTGGCCAACGGAAAACTTCTGAAGGAAAAGATGTTCAGGAACATTTGGATTCAGCCTGCGGCCGGGGATGCCGGCGGTGCGCTGGGTGCCGCCTATGCAGCTCATTATATATGGGGCGCAAAAGAACGGGATGCCAGCGGCAATAAACCTGACAGGATGGCTGGCGGCTACCTCGGCCCGGCATTTCATGACGTGGATGTGCGGCGCATGGCCGCCGGTTTCAGTGCCATGTATGATTATTATGAGGATTTTCAGGCGTTGTGTGATCATGTGGCCGCCCTGCTGGCGGATGACAAGATCGTGGGCTGGTTCCAGGGTCGCATGGAGTGGGGCCCCCGTGCCCTGGGAAATCGCAGCATTATCGGTGATCCCCGGAAACCCGATATGCAGAAGAAGCTCAATCTGAAAATCAAGTATCGCGAGGGGTTCCGGCCTTTTGCCCCGTCCGTGCTGGCGGAGGATGCCGGGGATTACTTCGATCTGGACGCCCCTTCGCCGTATATGCTGCTGGTAGCACCGGTACGGGAAGATCGGCGGAACGCCCTGCCGGAAGGTTATGAACAGATGCCATTGTACGAACGGCTTTATCGTCTTCGTTCGGATATTCCCGCCGTGACCCATGTGGATTTCTCCGCCCGGATTCAGACCGTCCACAGGGAAACCAACGAGCGGTACTGGCGTCTGATAACGGCATTCAAGGCCCTGACCGGTTACGCGCTGCTCGTGAATACCAGCTTCAATGTGCGGGGCGAGCCCATTGTCTGCACGCCCGGCGATGCCTATACCTGTTTTATGCGAACGGAGATGGATTACCTGGTGATCGGCAATCACCTGTTTGACAAAACCCGCCAGCCCGAATTTCAGGACAAGGCGGACTGGCGCAAGGATTACAAACTCGATTAATCCGAAGATGATGGATACGGCGATTTATACCAAAAAGGCGGATATTCTGGATTTTTTCAGTTGCCTGAATGTGGGGTATCTGGCGCGGACCCGTATCGACTGGGAACCGCTGCTGTCCATGGACCTTTACCAGAGTCCGTACTATCTTTGCAACAATGAAGAATTCGATTTTCTGGCATATAAATACGGAACTGCCATTAAAAACGCCCGAATTGCGCCTGTTTATATCCGGAAAGTGGACGATCGTATCGGGTACGGGGTGTTTGCCGCCGAAAATATTCGCAAGTCGGCCTTTATCGGGGAATATGCCGGGGTGGTTCAGATATCCGGTAAATACACCCATTGTTATTATTCGGAAAGCGGGTATGAATCGGATTACAGCTGGTATTACCCGGATGAACTGGAAGGTGCGCCATCCCTTGAGATTAACGGCAGGTTCGCCGGCAATGAGATGCGATTCGTCAATCATGCGGAAGCGCCCAATCTCAATGTAGAACATACGCTTTATGACGACCAGTGGGTATTGTTCTTCACTGCGGCCCAGGATATCGGAAAAGACGAAGAATTGCTCATCAGTTATGGCGAGGCCTACTGGGAAGAAGGGTATCGCATCAAAAGCTGAGGGCCTTATTCATACTTTTCTTTGCTCGCTCAAAGAAGACGGCTTCGTAAAAAGCTTCCAACCCCGCCGCGGTGTTTTTGCAGAACGGAACGTGCGCCATGGCTTTGCAATCGAATCTTAACTTATTGATTTCGATACCGATTTCGATTTCGAATCGAGTTCCTTGGAAGTCTGATTTTTTGACCATGAAGCGCATGAAGAACATGAAGATATAAAAGAAGTGATTATAATTTTAGCTTCATGCTCTTCATGTTCTTCATGCTCTTCATGGTTATATGATCGGGGCTCAGACAGTCTGCCCGCGTCTTCCGAAAAAACCGCCCCTGCCCGGCTGCGCTGCAAGGTGCGGGGCACGTGTTGCTGACCAGTTGTTTCAGCAGACTGACGGGCATGGCGACCAACGCAAAACTGAATAAACATCCGACCCCTTGAAAAATATTCGTGTCGATTCGTGTTCATTCGTGGGCGGTTTATCGCATCAGATTGGGAAGAAACAGGACAATGTCGGGGAAAACGATTATGAGGATGACGGTCAGGAGGATGGCAGCGAGAAAGGGCATGGCCCCCTTGAAGATCATGCCCAGGGGAATATCCGGCACCACGCTCTGCCCCACATAGACATTGATGCCGACGGGCGGTGTAATGACGCCGATCTGGGTGACCAGCACGATCACCACCCCGAACCACAGGGGATCGTATCCAAGAGAGGAGACCACGGGAAAAAAGATCGGAATGGTCAGCATGATATCATGGCGCCGGCGTTCATCGGAAATGCCGCTTAAAGCAATACCAACGCGGCCACCAGACATAGATACCGTTTTTTAAACCCCATTGTTTTCATACCAAGTGTTTTTTTGTGAGTTTGGGCGTGTTTGATGCATTCCGGCCATGGGGGGCAGCATTCTCTGGCTTGTCCGTCATTAATCGAAAATTAACAGGATTAGGGTTGACAATTCCCTGAGGGTATCTGTTAAGGTGACAAGAATAAATAAAAATTCATAACCAAGGAGATCTTATGATCGATCTGAACAATTCCATCAAACCCTATTATTTTAAAAGATTATCGTTTGCCGGCATTGTGATGGCGGTCCTCTTTTGCCTGGTCTGGCCGGCGGGAGCTGAGCAGGCAGCGCCGGATAAGGCCGGGGAAAAACAGAAAACCGACAAAAGATCCGTGCAAGCGCTTCCTCCCGGCGCCGGCAGCAATACCCAGGCACAACAGCAGGTTCGTCAGACGCTGATGCGTATGCAGACGCTCCAGCAGGAGCTGCAGAAGATTCAAAAAGAAGTGGTGGCCGAAAACCCTGAGTTGAAAAAAGCTCAGGATGAATTCCGTGCGCTGCTCAACAAGACTTTCAAGGAGAAACTGGATGAGGCGGATGTCGATATGGCGCGTCTCAAAGAGCTTCAGGCGAAGCTGCAAAAAGACCAGAAAGCCGGTGAACTGTCGGAAAAGCAAAAAAAGGCCCTTCAGCAGGAATTTCGCACAAAAGCGGCAAAATTCAAGAAGGCCCGCCAGCAGGCATTGAGCGAGCAAAGCGTTCAGGAAAAACGTGCGATTCTGGCGGCGGACATGAAAGCGGCCATGGTCGAAGCCAGCCCCAAGGCTGAAAAAATCATCAATGAACTTGAGAGTCTGCAAGCGGGAATGCGGCAGATGCAGCAGTGATGGTTTCGAACGGTTTCCACGCAGAGCGTGGGAATCGGGAGAATATTCGGGCCGTTTTGCGTTAATTCGTGGGCGGTTATCTGCCCACGAATCGGCACGAATTTGCACGAATGGGGGAGAGGAAATGACCATAGATCAAACGAACAGGCCTACACGGGTACATACGTCCGTGTAGGTCTGTGTGGGTCTGTGGGTGATTCCTTTTTTAACCACGGAATTCACGGAAAGACACGGAAAAGGCAGACAGATGATTCCTCCCGTGTCTTTCGTGCGGTTCGTGGTAATCAACCCACAGGCAATTGAACCACGAAGAATACGAAGGATGAGGGCAAGCACCATATGTCTTCATCTTTTGAATTGTAACGAGGTCTATAAACAATTCCCTTGCAGGGGTAACAGAATCCGGCCCCTCTGGGGACGGATTTTCAGTTTGTCGAAAAAACAGAACAGCAACACGTGCCCAGCCCCTTGCAGCGCAGCCGAGCGGGGGCGGTTTTTTCCGCAAGACGCGGGCAGACTGTGTGAGCAGACGAGGTTTGACGCATCTGTACAAAATAACAGGCGAGTTTCTGCCCGCGCCGAAAAAACCGCTCCTGCGAGGGAAGCCGGAGGCCAAGCTGCGGGGCGCCCTTTCTTTTGCATACTTTTCTTTGACGGCTTCGTAAAAAGTCCAATTTCTTTGTTGCGCTGCATCTCTCGTCATGTCACGTACAGCTAAGTACGCTCCATTCCTCGAGATTTGCGTGCCTCGAACTTGAACTTTTTACTTTGCCGTCCCAAAATTGACTTTTTGACCACAAAGCGCATGAAAATTATGAAGAAATAAAAAATTAACAATAATTTCAACTTCATGCTCTTCATGTTCTTCATGGTTGAAATAAAAATATCTCTTTATAAGGGTGTTAAAATGGCCTGTTTCAGGCGAAAATTTAATTTCTGAACCTACTGTTTTTACATAAAAAATAGAATCAGGTTTTTGATGTCTCTTGAAACGATATCCCAAAGTGTAGACATCGACCACATATTACCGGCTGATATTGTTAGAAAAGTATGCTTTGGTATAGTATTTAAGCGCCTTTTTTTCATATAAGTATATGTTATTATTAAAGAATACACTGATTATTTTAACACCCTTTTTATGGTACTTCCAGGGAACTTGTTTTTTTGTGGAAGGCTAAAGCCTTCCGTTACATGAATTGAGGCCATTATCGAATCAGGGGACACTACCCCGGTTTGTGTAGCGGAGGTCTTTAGACCTCCATAAGTTACTTCCTGCAAAAAATACCGCCGCGGCGGGGTTGGAAGCTTTTTACGAAGCCGTCAATCATGTCCAGACGCCCGGAATAATAGTGTTGCAGAATTCACACCGGCCATCCTTTATATGGATGTCGCCCATGTGATACCCGTTTCGTTGGATAATCCTTTTTTTGCAATTATGGCAGAAGGTGTTTTCCCCCTCATGGCCTGCTACGTTGCCCACATAGACATAGTGAACACCCGCCTCCATGGCGATGTTCCGGAAGTTTGTAAGTGTGTCCACAGGGGTGGGAGAAAGCCGCTTGAGCTTGTATTGAGGAGAAAACCGCAGCAGATGAAGCGGATGATCCGGCCCCACATTGTCCAGAATCCAACGGCACATATCCCTGAACATGGCTTTGTCGTCTGTATAGCCCGGCACCACAAGATTGGTCATTTCAAAATGGACCTTCCGTGCGTGCAGGGTTTTAAAGGTGTCCAGCACCGGCTGAAGTGTTCCGCCGTTCAATTTTTTGTATAATGGGTTGCTGAACGATTTCAGGTTAACATTGGCGGCGTCCAGAACATCGCAGAGGGCGTTCAGCGGTTTCGGGTTTATATAGCCATTGGAAATCCAGAGGTTGGCCATGTTGTTATCGCGGCCCTGTTTGGCGGTATCATACATGTATTCAAAAAAGGTGGTGGGCTCGCTGTAAGTATAGGCAATGGCGCCCGCCCCCTGTTCCCGCGCCGATCGGATCACGGCATCGGGAAACAGGTCATGGTGGCGAAGGGCTTCGGGTTTTTGCTGGGAAATCTGCCAGTTCTGGCAGTTCAGGCATCTGAAGTTGCAGCCCGCGGCAGCAATTGAAAAGGCAAGGCTGCCGGGTTTGAAATGAAAGAGAGGCTTTTTTTCAATAGGGTCCAGATGAACGGCGCAGGGATTGCCGTATGCCAGGGAGTAAAGCCTGCCGTCGATGTTGACCTTTGACCGGCAGATGCTCCGGTCGCCCGGAGTCAGTACGCAGGCATTGGGGCAGATGCCGCAGATGGTGGTGTTTTCCCCGGAGGTGGTATAGGCAAATGCCTCCCTGGACCATTTCCACAATGTGTCCGGGGCGTCATTTTTTAAAATATGGCCGCGGATGTCCTGTTTTTTGTCAGAAGTCGCCTTATCGCCGCCGAACAGTGAAAAGGCCGATGCCACGCACGGCAGGCAATACGAGGATGCGCTCACGGCCAGGGCGGCCGCACCGGTGGTCAGAAATTCACGTCTGTTGTACCTGTTCATAAGCCGTTATCACTGTTATGATGCTGAAAATTTTTAAACCGATCAGGGCGGCGGCGGCGCCTTTCAGGCCGGTATAGGGAATAAAGACCGTACTGATCATCAGGGCGCCGAATGCCGCGCCGATAAGATCGGCGGAAAATGCCCCCACCGCTTGTTTGCCCGTGTCGCCCTGCCAGTGCAGAATCATGGGAAACTGAAATCCGCAGGCGGTGGATACAAAAAATCCGAATACCAGGTATGCCGCCACGGGCATGCGGCTGCCGATGGTACAGACCGCGATAACAAACAGGCCGGTAAGAATGATCAGCGCGATGTCCAGCCGCAATATCGCCTGCCGCGGTCTGGCCCGGGAGCGTTCCCCCAGCCATGCCCCCGGCAGCAGGCCAGCCAGAAAAACCGTCACAATCATGCCAATTTGATAATAAATATAGCCGAAAAAAATCTGAAAGGCAAAAATCGTTAAAAGCTCCGCCGCCATATTGGCAAAACCGGTGGTAAAAAGCACGAATGGGCCTTTTTTTATAAATAAAAAATAAAAGAACAAAAAACCGCCAATTCCAAAATAAAACAGCACCGGCGAAGTGTCAAAGGTGGTGAACCATTCAGCGAACATGAATTTCATCAGTATGGGGCGGGTGTCCCGGTTTTGCGGGGCATCCGGCATTATGGCCGATGCCAGGGCGTTGAGGCGTGACGGGGTCACATCGCCTGCATAGAATCGCTGAATATAATCGGTGCGGATGCCTTTTTTTTCAAGCAGCCCTGGAATGTCCACGAAAAACGGCCGGGCGGCGCATAAAAAGTACGTCTGGTTTCCAGGGATCATCTTGACATGGGAAAACCGCTTCGATGCAGTGCTGTAGGCGGCTGACAGTTTTCGCCGGTCCGTGTCGGCGATATAGTTGTCCACGCCCGCCATTGAGAAGGAAAAGACGCCGTTTTTGTTTAAATGCGCCCGGACCAGTGCGAAAAAGGAATCCGTGTAAAAGCGGTTCGTCTGAAATGTGGCCGGTTCCTGGATGCAGGCAATGACCGCGTCATACATCCGGTCGGTGCCCAAAAGAAAGGCCTTGGCGTCAGCATGGATGGTGTTGACGTTGGGATGTCTTTTGAGAAATCCATAGCGGAACATGGTACCGGTAATATGGGGATCGATTTCCACGTAATCGATGGCAGAGGGCCGGTGCTTTTCAATTTCCTGTAAAATGCCGGCCCTGGCCGATATCAGGAGGACCCGGCCGGGCTGACCAATCTGGGATAACGGGAAATGGGCGGCTTCTTCGGCGGCCCTGGTGTCGCGAGTGCTGGCGATGGGCATTCCATCCATGCGAAGGGTGAGCTGTCGGTTGTTGTTTTCCACCGTGATCCGGCCGTATCGTGACTCTTCATAATGAATAAGCTCAGGTGAGTTCAGTGCCAGGGTGGGGCGCTCGAGCATGATGCCGGCCGCAAGTACCACCAGGGCAGCAAGGGGAAGTGCTGTAGATAGTATAAACCGTATCGCCGATCGTGAATCGCCGGGCACCGGTTTTGTCTCCAGCCGAAGCAGAAGGAACGTGCAGATGAGCAAGGGCAGGCCTCCGAAAAAAACCGCCTGGAGCGGGCTCATGAAAAAAACAATCACAAATGAAAACAGAACCCCGCCGGCAATATCCCCGATATTGTCCGTTATGTAAACCCAAGTCCCCGGATATGACGGGTGTTGGCGCCGAAGCACCAGCAGGCTGTAAGGCAGGACAAAGCCGAGCACAATACAATAGGGGGCGGTCGTAAAAAGGGTATAGGCGAAGATACCGTAAAATCCCACGGCACTGCCATGAAAAAAAATGGTGTCGCGGAGCAGTCGGATTGTAAGGATATGAGTAAGCGGCCAGATGGCCATCACCACCGAAAGAAGGCCCAAACCCAGAATGGAGGGACGCAGCAGGCAGCGACCGCCGGGGAGATAGGCAAGCAGAGTACCGACACCCCCCAGCACTAGCCAGTTAAAAAAAATAAGGGCAATGACAAACTCATTGCCGGAAAATTGGGCGAGAAATTCCCGTATTGTCAACAGCTGGGTGATAACCGACGAAATGCCGGTGGCAATGATCACACCGTTGATACGGGCTTCAATCGTGGCTCTCAAAATACTGTACCTGATAGGTCAACACCTCCAGGCCGGGTTGTTCCCATGCATTGGGGGCAAGGCCCGCCTTGATGCAAAGCTGGGACAGGAATTCTTCCCGGGTGGGCAGTTGTTCCCATACTTGGGGGAGGAAGGTGGCCCTGGCAAGTCCCTTCTTAATGATCACGCCGTCGATTTCGGGGCACAGCTTTTCGAGGAGTTCTTTGGAATCCTTGAATTCCAGCGGTTGAGGGTCCGTCAGGATGCTGACCTCCACGTCTATTTTTTTTGCCTCTTCCTTGGTGAGAGGGGGGAAGCGCGGATCATGGAAGGCCGCATTAATGGCGTTCCTTCGAACCCCGGTCACGATGGCCTCATCGGCCGTAAGGCTGCCGATGCAGCCACGAAGCTCACCGTTCAGGTTCAGGGTGACAAACGTGCCCCGTTTTTCCTGAAGCGCTTTCTCATTGTCCATATCGATTCCCGGTTCCGGTGCATCCATGCCCAGGCGTTCGTAAATGGTCTTTCTGGCCAGCGCTACAAGAGCGTTGCCCTGGTTTTTGGCTAATTTCATTGTCATATTCAATCCTCCGTAAAATGCGATCGTCGTGTAGCCGACAACATTGTCCCGCGTCCCCGCGGTATCGCCGCTGTTTGTATAATGCAGGCAGACCGGCTCCCAGTTGTAACGCTGCGCAAGCCGAATCAATACTGAAACGGGAACTTTTCCGCAGGCGCGGTTGGAACTGTTTAATAGTTTTTCGGGTGAAAGGTTTAAAATCATGTCAATGGTTTCCCTGTCCCGCTCAACCGCCTGCTGGTAGGGGAGATAATGGGACAGGTCCGAGCTGGCGATGAGCAGGGTCTGGCCGGACAGGAGCGGGGCCACATGCTCGGCCAGTTTATCCGGATCCACGTTGCCGGTAACCAGGGGGATAAGGGAAAATTGTTTATCCCATGCCTGTAAAAAAGGGAGAATAACCTCGATGGAATGCTCCCTTGCTTTGGATACCGCGGCGGTATTTTTAAACAGGGGGGAGCTGTCTTTCAATGCGGCCGAGTCCTTGTGAAGGGGGATTTCTCCAAGCGGCGTTCGGTAGGCGTCCACGGTACTGATGGCGCAACCGTTGAACCCTGCATGGTGGTCCGGTCCCAGGATAACGATTTTTTCAAATTCCTGGTCGCTCAGCGTCAGGCTGGCATGCGCGGCCGTGTATCCCGAGTAAGGGTAGCCGGCATGGGGCATGATAAGGGCGCGCAGCCGTTCGGTATCCGGAAGGTCAACTTTTGTTTTGCGGGCTTTGCGGGTGAGATCCTCTATGGTTTTCTTTAACCGCGCCGGTTCGCCGGGGTAAAAGCGGCCGGCGGCCACCGGTTCCCGTAGTTCGGCAAAGGCGATCAGGCCGGTGCACATCATTCCCACGAACGCGAAGAAAAGTGTCTTTAAAACGGTTTGTATAAGTTTTTGGTACGCGTGACCCATATGCCCCGCCTGGTGTCATGTCACCAGAGAATTGCTATTTATGCCACCTGGAACCTGGAAGCCTGAAGGCTTCCGCTACACTTGCCGATGGCCGCATAAGAATGTACATGTAGCGGTCCGCTGACCGGACCACCCGGATTTTATTGACATTTGACATAACACGAGCCTTTTAAATATGAATAACTTATAACAGATATGCGCTCCCGTCAAGGTCGATGGTTTCGTAAAAAGCTTCCAACCCCGCCGCGGTGTTTTTGCAGGAAGTAACATATTATGGCGTGATCGAAAGATCGCTTCGCCATTTCTACCTTTTCGTGACAGTAATCGACTGCCGTTTGATTAACCACGGAAAGACACGGAAAAGCACGGAAGGAACCATCTTGCTCCCTTTTTCCGTGCCCTTTCCGTGTATTCCGTGGTTAAAAAAGGTGCTTTGATTTTGAATGAATTACCACGTTAAGTTCCTTGGAAGTCCAACAGCAGCACGCTACAAATATCTTCGTGCCCTTCGTGCGCTTCATGGTGATCCACCCCATGCGCTTAGACCACGAAGTTTACGAAGAACACGAAGAGAGAGTGCAAGCATCAAGTGTCTTGGTTTGTTCCAACCAGGGCAGGCTACGCCGCACCCTCTCCATGGCCTTGAAGCCCCATGGTCGTTTAATGCCCCATAATCCGGGGATTTGTCTCGGCCATGTAGGGGCGACCCCGGAACAGGGTCCGGGGCAGGCTCTTCAGGTCGCCTGGTGTATCTTTTTTACCGCTATTTGTAATAAACGACCCATTTTTCTTTCATACTTTTCTTTGCTCGCCCGAAGATTACGCAAAAGAAAGGGCGCCCAGCAGCTTGGCCTCCGGCTTCCCTCGCAGGGGCGGTTTTTTCGGCGCGGGCAGAAACTCGCCTATTATTTTGTACAGATGCGTCAAACCTCGTCTGCTCACACAGTCTGCCCGCGTCTTGCGGAAAAAACCGGCCCGGCTCGGCTGCGCTGCAAGAAGCTGGGCACGTGTTGCTGTACAGTTACCGATTTTACCGGTTCCCTCACAGCAGTCTGGGAACCAAATTGAAATTTGCGCTTGCCAGGCCGCCCAGATCGCCAAGGATTTTTTTTTGTTCTCTGCGATCTTTGCGTGCTTTGCGAGAATCAACTTTTTCTCAAATCAGCCAATCAAGTTCCCTGGAAAACCCGCTGAAAAAGGATTGAACAAGGGGTGATAATTGTGCTAGGAAATAACAAGTGTCCGCCCATAAATTGCTATTTTGCCCGATTTCTGCGTCAGGCTCAAATTTTAATCCTCAAAATACGCAAAGTATTCCTCCGGTTAAAATTTTCGCCTTTCTTGAACTCGACCAAAATATCGAATTTCTGGACAGACACTCGCCAATAAACCAATCAGGAATTCGGATAAATGAAAATAAAACTGGTGAACCCGGCGCAACTGGATGAAAACGGCGATCCCGTCAAGTTCCCCGTAAAGATGGCCGTTGGCATCACCCTTCCGTACCTGGCCGCGCTTATCCCGGCGGGCCATGATATCCGTATCGTTGATGACGGGGTGGAAGATATCGATTTTGATGAACCGGTTGACCTGGTTGCGATGACCGCTCTGAGCTGCCAGGCCCCGCGGGCTTACTGGATTGCCGAAGAATTCAGGAAACGGGATGTGCCAGTGGTGATGGGCGGGTTTCATGCCACCATGCTGACGGAGGAGGCCCTGCGCCATTGCGATGCAGTGGCCAGGGGAGAGGCCGAGGGCGTCATGGCAACCATTGTGAACGATACGGCCGAAGGAAATCTTCAGCGGGTCTATGAAAGCGAGATTCGGCGGGACCTCAAGGGTCTGCCCATCCCCCGGTACGACCTGGTGAACTTTGACAAGTATATGGCGCCCTATTATCCGGTGCAGGCCACCCGCGGTTGTCCCCACAACTGCGACTTCTGCACGGTGACGCTTTTTTATAATAAGACATACAGGAAGCGTCCGGTGGACGAGGTGGTCGAGGAGTTGAAGCACGCGGGGCATTTCATATTGATTGTTGATGACAATCTGACCGCCGACCGGCAGTACGCCATGGAATTGTTCAGGAAAATAAAACCCCTGAACAAGCGGTGGTGCGGCCAGTTTGATATAGGGGCCACAACGGATGACGCCCTTTTGAAAGCGGCTTCCGAATCCGGCTGCATCTGGGTGTATATCGGCGTGGAAACGCCGGATCCGGAAAAGGCCCGGTCCGTCAACAAAATACCGAACCTTAAAGTGTCTGCGGAACGGTCCATGCGCCAGCTTAGGCGGTTTCATATTGAGCCTTTTGTGAGCATGATGATCGGTTTTGATACTGATACACCCGAGACCGGGCAGCAGATTGTGGATTTCTGCAACCGATCGAAGATCGGGGCTTTTTTCCTGTATATTCTGACGCCCCCGCCGGGCTCGGCCCTTTACGACCGGCTGGTGAAAAAGCAGGTTCCCATGAAACAGGGATGGCATCTGTATGACGGTACCCATGCGGTATATGATACGGAATGTATGACGTCCCGTGAGCTGGAGACCATGTACAAGGTGATTAATAAAGGCGTCTATGCCCATGGCAGTATTTTCCGGCGAACCATGATGCCACCGCGTTTTCTTATGGCGTTTACGAACTGGTATCTTTTCCGGCCCGCTTTTTTGCGCAGCAATCATCCCTGGCTCGGTACCTTTCAGACCCACCATAAAATGCTCCTTCGTTTCGTGGTACCCGTGTCCCTGCTGCTGACCCATCCGGTTGCGCGGAAAGTTTCGCGGTTTGTCCGCCTGGAGTGGCTGCTGGGAAGGGAAAGAAAAAAATGATTTTTTGGAAATTTTTTGTTGCCAAATTTCGATTGTGATGATAATTTTCGAGATTTAGCAGAAATGCTTCGGCAAACGGAAGAGATCGTTTGCCGGGTAGAACCAGCGCAACCATTTGAATGAATTTATTATCCGGGCCGTTAGCTCAACTAGGCAGAGCACCTGACTCTTAATCAGTAGGTTGAAGGTTCGATTCCTTCACGGCCCACCATTCTTTTACATATACTAGTGTCATGTCAACAGGGAATTGTTATTCATGCCACCTGGAAGCCTGAAGGCTTCCGCTACACTTGCCGATGGTGGCATAAGAATGTACATGTAACGGTCCGCTGACCGGACCACCCGGATTTTATTGACAATTGACATGACACTAGTCCCCGAACAGCGAAGCAAGTGCATTCGGGGGCGGGGGTGGTCGCAAGACCTGAGATTATACCCTTTGAACCTGGTCTGGGTAATTCCAGTGTAGGGAGTCGTCAATAAGGCCGTCCTCCAGGTGATCAGGTGACTCAGGGGGACGGCCTTTTTTGTTGAGTTGTGAGGGCTGAGTTTTGAGGGCAGATGGCTGAAAGGACTCAGCCCTCAAGCCTCAAGCCTCACCCCTCACAATTCAAAACTCAACACCCACCCCTCAGTACTCATAAATAAAAAGGAGCACGACCATGACACAGCTCGGTGAGGCTCGCGAGGGTATCGTAACCGATGAGATGCGACGGGTGGCCGAAGATGAGGGCATATCGTCCGAATCAGTCCGGTGCGGCGTGGCTGCCGGCGAAATTGTGATTCCCAGGAATGTCAAACGGGATTTCAATGTGTATGGGATCGGCAAGGGGCTTCGCACAAAGGTGAACGCCAATATCGGCACGTCTCCGGATCACGCCAACCTGGAAGAGGAACGCCGAAAGCTGAAAACGGCGGTGGCCGCCGGCGCGGACAGTGTGATGGATCTGTCAACCGGCGGTGATCTTCAGGCCATTCGCAAACTCATGCTGGCGGAATCGCCGGTGATGGTGGGGGCGGTGCCGGTCTACGAGGTGGCGGCGAACCTGGGCAGCCGGGGACGGCCATTTTACGAAATGACATCGGATATGCTCTTTGATTCCATCGAGCGCCAGTGCGAGCAGGGACTGGATTACATGACGGTTCATTGCGGTGTTACCCGAGAGGGAAGCGCCATGGCCGGCCACGGCGGCCGGGTCGCGGGCATTGTCAGCCGGGGCGGGGCACTGACCGCCTCGTGGATGCACCACAACGAGCGGGAAAATCCTCTGTATGAAGAATATGACAGGCTTCTGGAAATCGCCTTTGCCTATGATGTCACGCTCAGTCTGGGCGATGGGCTGCGGCCGGGGGCGGTGGCCGATGCCTCGGACGGCGCCCAGATTCATGAGCTGGTGGTGCTGGGCAGGCTGGCCGAACGGGCAAGGGCGGCAGGGGTCCAGGTAATGATAGAAGGTCCCGGGCATGTGCCGCTGGATCAGATTACCGCTAATATCGAGATGGAAAAAAATCTGTGCGGGGGCGCGCCCTTTTATGTGCTGGGGCCGCTGACAACGGACTGTGCGCCGGGGTACGATCATATCACCGCGGCCATCGGCGGTGCGGTAGCGGCTTCAGCCGGCGCGGATTTTCTGTGTTATGTGACCCCGTCAGAGCATTTGTGCCTGCCTGATGTGGAAGATGTCAGGCTGGGCGTGATCAGTGCGCGGATTGCCGCCCATTCCGGCGATATCGCCAAAGGGGTGCCCGGTGCCATGGAACGGGATATCCAGATGTCGCAATACCGCAAGGCCATGGACTGGCAAGGGATGTACCGCATGGCCATTGATCCGCATCTGCCGCAACGGCGGCGGGAAGGCAGTGAAGCAGCGGACAAGCCGGACCACTGCACGATGTGCGGAAACCTGTGCGCCGTGGATACGCACAACAAAATTCTATAAGGGTTCGTCACAAAATGAGTTGGGCAAATTTGGCGCCGGAATTTTTTCCGTCTTCGAGACGCGAGGAGGGAGAATAGCAAGCTATTTGACCGACGAAGCAACAAAGAAGACGGGAAAAAGAACAAGCCAAATGGTCAA
>JAXHVL010000011.1:0-14398 GCA_034189225.1 Thermodesulfobacteriota bacterium | reverse complement strand
GGCGAACCTTGTGTTCGCCCTCTGATCGGGCGAACACAAGGTTCGCCCCTACAGATCATTCCTCGAGAGTGAGATAGACACGCCGCATCCTGAACTTTTTACTTTGCCGTCCGCAAGCGACTTTCAAGGAACTCTATTCGAAATCGAAATCGGTATCGGTATCGGTATCGATAAATTAAGATTCGATTGCGAAGCCATGGCGCAAGTTCCTTTCTGCAAAAACGCCACGGCGGGGTTGGAAGCTTCTTACGAGAGTATCAAGGCTATGCCGAAAAATTCTGGACACTACCCCAAAAACCTTGCAGGCTAACCATTCTGTGTTGACATGACACGAGGGCTGAAAATAAAAAACGGGAAGGCGTTTGCGGGCCTTCCCGTTTTTTGTTGCTACATTTTACACATACGCCCGGCACAGTAAAAGGAGCTTGCTGGCGCTGGATTGCCGGGTTGAGACAGTTCTGCCGGGGAAAAAAGAGGGGTAAAAGAGATGCATACGGATTATTAATTAACCCCTTACGCGTACGCTTCCTGTAGTGTTAACATGCATGCCCTTGATGCCGACGACACCCAGGCTGTCGCTCATACCCGAAGCGGATCCCAACCTGAGATCATGGTGGAAATGGGCGATATGGGCTTCCGGGTTCTCCATCGTCATCATTACGCCACTGTTGGCGCCAGTGACGGTATCTATGTGAATTCCTACGGCAGAAATGGTGGCGCTGTCAAGGAATGGTTCAAATAAACAGAAGACGCCGGTCTCCGCAAACGCTTCCATGCCTTCCATCTCATCAAAGGAAAAGATTTCGTTCTCCAGATCGAGTCCTGCCTGGCCACCCAGGAAGGTAATGCCGGTCTGACCTGTGATACAGGCTAGTTCCGTGGTTGTTAACTGAACCAAACCGGCAGTCGCAGCCTGTGATGATGCCATCAGGCCAAGTATGCAAATGGCTACCGTAAGGAAACTAAGCTTTTTCATAATAAATCTCCCTTCTGTGTGTACCAACTGACACAGGCAACCCGGCTATCCGTCTTGCATTGAAAACGGACCCGTAGCTTTCCGTCCCAGGGTTACCCCTGGTTTGGCACTAAGGAGGCAACCCGGCTATCCGCCATAACGGCGGACCCGTGGCTTTCCGTCCCATAGTCGCCTATGGTTTGGCAAGATTTTACTGTAAAGGCAACCCGGCTATCCGCACCTGTTGCGGACCCGTAGCTTTCCGTCCCAGGGTTGCCCCTGGTTTGGCAGTGGATCATGGTACTTCAATGCTTTACAGGCAGTCCGGCGATCCATCTTTTTGTAAAAACGGACCCGTGACTTTCCGTCCCGGAGTTCCCCCCGGTTTGGCAGCGCTTAGCCTCTTTTACCCCATGCTCGGTTTCTGTGCACTTACTGGCGGCCAGAAGCAAAGCATGGCGTTTCCCCGGCAGTTCTGTCAAAGAGCAATGCAGATAAGCCCCTGTTTTGCAAACAATCTGCTGATTAAAATTATAGAATAACCAGTTTTGAAAATCAAGAAATAAATATGACGGCATCGTAAAAAGCTCCCAACCCCGCCGCGGGGTTTTTGCAGAAAGGAACGTGCGTCCTGGCTTCGCAATCTAATCTTAACGTATCGATTTCGATACCGATACCGATTTCGATGTCGAATCGAGTTCCTTGGAAGTACCATAAAGGGATATTTTTATTTCAACCATGAAGAACATGAAGTTGAAATTATTGTTAAATTTTTATTTCTTCATGATCTTCATGCGCTTCATGGTCAAAAAATCAGACTTTTTACGAGTGCATCAAAGAAAAGTATGCAAAAGAAAGGGCGCCCCGCGTCTATTTGATATTCTGGGGCCTTCGGCTTCCCACGCAGGAGCGCGGGAACGAGAAAGGTCGATCAGAAAGGACACGGGGCCGGGCCGGCTATTTGTCTTTTTTCTGGATATTTACCTCAAGGCGGTAAAAGGAAGGCCCCGGCGTGTTCAGCGCCAGTACTGAGCATTTTGTGGGGGTGTCAAACACGATTTTTGCGTCTTTAAGGAAGCTGTCGAATTTTTTGTTGCCTTCCCTGCCATCTACCACGATACACCATTTATCTCCTGTTCTGGCCATGTAGGCGATATGGTTTCCGTTAGGTGAAAAATAAGGTCTTGAAATAGCTTTGTATTTATTTTGGGGTGCCCCGTCCACCACCATGAAGCTTTTTCCGTGGTCTTTTACCGGATAGGCCATACGGAGCCCGTCCGGTGAAAAGAATGGCCGCTGGGCCGCATAGTAGGCCTTTCCTTTATTATTGGTTCTCAGTACACCGATCATCTGGTAGGGCGGGTGAGACTTAGACTCACCCGCCGAATTTTCAACGATAAAGGCCTTGTTTTTTTCCCGGTCCATTGCCATATAGGCTAAATGGCCATTTTCTTTCCCTGAAAAAAAGGGGATGCCGACGCCATCATAGAATTCAGTGAGTTGTTGATCCCTGACGATACATTGTTTTTCGTCTTTATGGGCAATGTACACAAGGGTGGAATCATAAGGCGAAAATTGCATGTAGGTTACTTTGTCAAAAAACGGACCTTTTTTGCCATCCAGGAAAACAGCCCAGTGATCATCGATCTGGGCGGAGTAAGCGAAATGCTCGTCTTTTTCTGAGAAGCCGATTCTGCCGGGGGCATTGATGGAGGGGCCGGTTTTCCCGTTGACGACCATGTGCCATTTCTTGTTTTTTCCCACAAGATAAATAAATGTATTGCCATCCGGAGAAAATTTTGGCGAAATAGCGGCATCCCCGGATGCCAGTTCCTCCTCGTTTTTGACCACAATCAGCCGGTTGTCTTTTTTCTGTGCAACATAGGCTACCTCTTCTCCGTCCCGAGAGAATGTCAATTGGTCGATTTTTTTATACGGCGCACCGGTTTTTCCGTCTTTGATGACGTGCCACATATCGTCCTCTTTTGCCACACAGGCCAGGTGGTCAGATTCAGGGGCATAAGTGATGGTTTTAATGGCTTCAAAGGATTGTTGTTTTTGATTGTTCTGAACAATAATGTGCGACCCGGTGCTGCTGATGCCCGCATAAGCCACATTTTTTGCGTCCGGGGAAAAAACAATACCGGGTTCCTGGGGGATTTTGGCAAATTCGGGACCGGCCTTACCGTCGACCATGACCACCATTTTGTTATTTTCTTTAAGAGCCCGATAGGCTGCACGGGTTCCGTCCGTGGAAAACGTCAGAGTGTCCACCCCTTTAAATGCCGGCCCTTTTTTACCGTTGATCACTGCAAACATTTTATTTTCCGTCATGGCAATGTAGCCGATGCTGTGGTTTTCCGATGAAAAGATCGGGGTCTCAATGGAGATGCCCTCATAAGCAGGGCCCGGGATCCCATCTACCCATACCCGCATGCCGCCATCCTTTTTTGACACATAGGCAATATGCTTTTTATCACTGCTGATTTTCAAAGATTTTAAGAAAATTTTTTCGTTTTTCACAGGTGCTCCCAGCATGACGGTATTTTCCGCAAGGTGAACAGCGGGGCTGGCCATCAGGGGAAGAAGGGTGAAAAAGCAACAACTCATCATTGCAAGTATTGATTTTGGCATCATTGTAAATAACGTCCCGGTCTTGTGGTTTTATTGGAAAGATATGAGTTCTTTGGTTTTTTTCAGAGATTCCTTCAGAATGTTGCCGAACCGGTAAACATGTTTAAACGGCATACTGATGTTGGCCGCCAGCAGGGAAATTTTCATATCGCCGGAAAAATCAAGCCCGCCATAAGGGTTGTAAACCGCATCGGTAAAGTCCGTGGAGTTCAGGTTTTCGCTGGTGTTGTTGGGTACGTACCATTTATCGGATTTAAGAAGCCCAACTGACAGGTCGATCTCTATCCCGCTTTTTAGTTTGATGCCGATGCCGGCCCCGTAGAAGTCCAGGTCCGGAATGGGGGCGAACATATCAAAATACTGCTGGTTGATCGAAGTTTTGCGGTCTTCATATCCACAACGGAGAAACAGCCAGTCAAGCACCTGTAATTCCGCTCCATAGCTCATGTGAATTTCGTCTTCCATGTTGCGGACCATGGTGAGTTTGTTGGAGCCATCTGTATGGCCCACCAGTTTTGCTAATTTAAAGGGCTGAACGGGCTGATCAAAAACAAAGGTCCATTTTTTGGTCTGGGAATAGTCGATCCAGTGAGCATCGCACATCAGCCGCAATCGTTTAAATGGTCTGAGCATGATGCCGGCCTGAACCCGTTGGGGGGCATCAAAGCCCTCCAGGTAAACGTTGCCAGCCTCATAGGGGGTTGAGTTGTAAGGAAGTTCAAGCATGGCCGCAATCGGGACGAGCAGTGGTGTGCTGCCGAACCAGCTCACCATGCGCTGCCACTTTTCGTCGTAAGTGAATTTGTAAACGCCCTGCTGCTCCATCCGGACCTTGCTTTGATAGTTCGCCCCGAACGCAAACCAGTTTTTGGGTTCCCACAGCAGACCGATGTTATACCCCGGACAATAATCGTCCCGGGCCTTGATACTCAGGTTGGCAAAGTCATCGTAAGGCCCGATTCCCCCGCCAAACCAGGGTGCGGGCAAGGTTAGCTGGGTGACGATTGGAATGGTCAGGCCTTCGGTGGTGTTACCGAGAATCTTTGTCAGCGCCATAAGGTCATTGGGCATTCGCATGTCCGTATCCAACTCCATGGCGCCCTGGCTCATGCTGACGGTCAGGCCGATGGACACCGTGTCGGTCAGCTGGTAGCTCACCGACGGGGCCGCATAGGTTATCTGCTGCAAGGAAACGGCCCGGCCGTTATAACGACCCGGGTCATTGTCAGATCTGTAATAACCGCCGATAGAAGGCGCATATGCCCCGAATCCGAAGGTCCACCGGGAGCCGGGCTCCCGGTAGGAAATGCCAAGGGGGAGGGGGGCGGCTGAAAAGAATCCCAGCGGGGAATCTATGCCGATGGTCTCCGTGTCCTGTTCCCCCAGTACCGGGATATAAAGGTGCCATCCTTCCACGGAACTGGACAGGCCATTCAATGGATCGTCTTTATTGTCAAAGGTATCCAGCCAGCCGTCAAACTCCGGGTCTGCCCGCATGTTTGCATTGATTTCCAGTTTACCCGTCATAAGACCGAGACTGATCTGTTTTCCGGCGCGCAGGTTTGAAAGCCCGGCAGGATTATAGTGGATGGCCATGTGGCCGGGCGGGTAAGCAACACAGGAATTGGCAAGGGATATGGCTTTGGCGTGGACGGCGATGTTTTCAAAAAAGGCGGCTTGAAGCCGGGTTTCACCGGCAAGAAAAAGGAATACAACTGCCGCTATGAAAAGAATCGGTGCTGTTCTTGTCTGCGTTTTCAATCGCATTCACGCTCCTGTGCAAATTGCTTTTAAGCGAACAAATCTAAGTTTCAAAATCAAAGGGGATTCTGAAGGAAAAGGCAAAGTCGGAGGCATCATTGGTCAGGCCCAGCCCCAGGTTGATGCTGATGGTGCGTTTCGGTGAAACCTTCCAGCCGGTGCCGAGCACTAGGCTGGCCGTTGCGGAGTTACCCGTGGATGCATCTGAGCCATCATCATATTTGTACGTTGCGCCAAATAAATAGGAATAGGAGAAGCTGGTATGAATGGATACCTTGTAAGACATGGCATAGCCGATGCCCATGCTTGCGCTGATGATTCCCTTGGGTTCCACGCTGGTGAGTACCCTGCCGGATGAAAGGTTCTGGTTAAGGCCGGTTTCCTCGAAGGAATGGGTATACCCCATGCCGCCGTATGCAACAATGGGGTCCACAGTTTTGCTTGCGGTAAATCCCACTGTGGCCGAATAAACACCAGAACCCGTGGATATATCAGTGTCATTGTTGATTTCATAAGGGCTGCGGCCGGTGGGGATGTTGATGTTGGTGGTCAGAATAGTGGCGGGCAATTTTCCACCGGTTTTTACGGGCTGCCAGTTGGCGCCCAGTGAAATATCCCCGATATCGCTGACATCCTTTGAGCCGCTGCGGCCCAGCTCCTGGTACTTATACAGAAAGGGCACCGAGGCAGTTACCTTTAAATTGTCCATCAGAGAATACCCGGATGCTATGCTGTTTCGAAGGGTATGCGCGTTGACATGATTCACCTGGTAGGTGGCCGTGGAGGTTGCTGTGGATGCCTGACTCACCTGTTCATAGGTGTTGAAGGTATAACCGAAGGTATAGTCAAAAGTCAATGTGCCTTTTTTGGCCATTGTATATTCCCTGCCGGCGGCTGAAAGGATATCCTCCTCTTTCTTTTCCTCCTCGGCCTCGGTCATCCTGAGGTTTTCACGGGCTTCGGCTTCCGCCTTGATTTGTTCCACCTCCTTGCGAAGCGCGGCAAGTTCCTGGTAAAGCGCATTCATTCCCTTGTCCGTAAAATCGCCGGCAGACAATTGCGGGGGCGTTTCTGTTTTCGCTTCCGTGGTGTCGGTGACATCTTCTTTCTGCACGGTTTTCAGTGAATTGATGTAGGTTACAACAGCCGGTTTTTTTTCTTTTGATTTAAAATGGGTGACTGCGGCATAGGCGTCTTTTACATCATCATAGTCGCCGATGCGGACGGCAAACAGTTTCCCCCCTTCATCGCCGATGGTCTGAAAAATGTATGGCTCATATCCCTTGCCCTCAAGCTCCCTGAGCATGGCCAGTGCGTTTTCCCGCACCTTGAAAACCCCTACCTGGACGGAAAAGGGAGAGCGGCCGATATCCTGAATAGTACCGCGGCCTGTTATTTTTTCAAGCTCGGCATTGGGGATCCTGTTGGTATCCACCACATACGTGACGTCCTGGTCGGTTACGCGGGTGAGATGCTTTGTTTTTTGTTCAATCATTTCCGGCGGCACCATGCCACGGCCGCTGATTTTTTCGATTTCTTCGGGTGTGAGGCGGGAGATGAACCCCTGGCCGCTGACGCTTTCGAGTTTATTGGCAGTGGCACCATTTAAAAAAGAAGTATCGGCTGCGGTTGATTCAGATAAGGCCGACGTTTCGTCAGCGCTTTTCCCGTCTGTTACGGCAGGGGGGGGCGGTTCGGTTGCGAACGCGGATGGGCACAAAAAAAGAACCATGGCCGTGCATACGATCACTGTTTTGCATTTTCTGTTCAATTTACTACCTCCCGGCTTTATCTGAGGATTTGGAATGTATGCCATTTTAATATTTAAAGTATTGTACGCCCCCTGTGTCGGGCTCCGGCGGCCATGTTTCCAGGGGAGGTTCGTTGTTGAAAAGAATGTCGTACTTCAAATCTTCATCAATAAACCGCAGATCATGTTTTGATAATTCCAGAAGGTTCAGTTGTTCGTCGCTCCTTGCATACACCACGAAGATGACATTCTGGTGCCAGATTTTTTTGAACTGCTCAATGCTGTAGCTGGAGTTGCCCCGGTAAGGGTCGGCAATAAAGACATGTCCTTTATATATATCCTTGAATACCGTGAAGTGCCGGTATCCGTATAGTTCGATCGGGAGAATGCAGGGCATGTTCAGGTCCTTGAGGTCCTCGATATCGGCCCTGTAACCGACGCCGTTGTATCCCAGCACCCCGACAAATTTTTTCATGTCGAGCAATGAGAAGGCCCGCTTTTTTTCCACCTGTTCCTTGTCGCCGTAACGGAAAAGACCGTGAATAATCTGGGTTTCAGTGAATTTTTCGCCGAGCTGGTATTTAAGGATGGTGGCCAGGGCCGCGGACCCGCAGCTGTAGTCGTATCGCTGGGACACGATGTGTTTGAAATCGAATTCCGAGGCGGGTTCAATGTCATGGCGAATCTCAATCGCCGGTATCGGGTTGGGAAGGTGGCCGCCATTTGCGTTTGCAACAATACGGATTTCGTTTTCCGGGACTTCTTTGATGGGCTTGAATCCGGCGATGAGGGCAACGGTGATAAAGAAAGCGACCAGTATATGCATTTTATGATGACTCCTGCCTTTAAATCCCCCAGTATCAAATAGTAAACATTGTTTACGCTTTCAGATATCACACGAAAATGGGCTTGTAAAGAAAAAATAAAAATTTTTCAAGTTAACAAGTGCCCATCCATAAATTGCTAGGGGCTGGCTTCAGTCTGCCCTATTAGCTGAACATCAATTCTCTGCAAAAAGAGGTACTAGCGTCTGGGTGTGGACGCATGTTTAATTCAGTCAATAAAACCTGGTCCTCTAGGCCAGGTCAGCGAGTAAAGGCCATGCCGGTAAGGGGTAAAGCACGAAATTAGAAATTAGAAATTCGAATTTTAAATGTTCACGTACGAAGCCTGCAAACAATCCCCTTATAGGGGTAACCAAAGCCGGCCGCTTTGGGGTCGGATATTTACTGTAAACATATCATTTTTATGCAATTTTTCAGTTTATTGCCAGGTTTTTCAGTCTGCCGAAACAACTGAACAGCAACACGTGCCCCGCCCCTTGCAGCGCAGCCGAGCAGGGGCGTTTTTTTCGGAAGACGCGGGCAGACTGTTTGAGCAGACGAGGCTTAACGCATCTGTACAAAATGACAGGCGAGTTTCTGCCCGCGCCGAAAAAAGCGTTCCTGCGAGGGAAGCCGAAGGCCAAGCTGCGGGGCGCCCTTTCTTTTGCATACTTTTCTTTGGGCGAGCAAAGAAAAGTATGAATGAAAAATTGGTTGTTTAAAGTAATCACGGTAAAAAAGCCGATCCAAGCGCACGTTACTGGTCTCACTCAAGGTTAAAGCCCCCGCCTTTAGGCGGGCAGATTTATCACTCCCGTTTAATGTTCTATGCATCGAATAGATGCCGGTTTTTTCCGGGCATCTATTCGATGCATATATCTTCGTGCCCTTCGTGCCCTTCGTGGTAATAAATACCAAATCAAATTAACCACGAAGTTCACGAAGAACACGAAGGGTGAGTTCAAGAATCATGTGCCTTCGTGGTTCATGTTTCGAATTTAATTTTGAGTATCATTTTGAACCTCAGAAAGATGGTAATTTCAAGACGGCCCATTAACGGGTCTGTAGACCCGTATCCCGGCTTTCAGCCGTTTGTTTCAACCCATCCCGCCACAAAGAGGCCGGGGTGGTTGTTGAGTTACTGCTCAAAGGGATACACAATATCCGAGGGATACACATAGATGGGATTGCCACCGCTGATGCGGACGTTCAGTTTGGCGGCAAAGTTGCCCAGCTGGTTGGCGGGATCATCTGCCGCCGCAAAATCCGGCAGATATCGGGGGGAACCGGGACCTTGAATAAGGTTGGCGGGCACCGGCGTGTCGCCTTCCGGAATCAGGGCCACGGAAAAGGCCAGCATGGGGCAGTCCAGCTGGATAGTTGATGTGACAGCCTTTAAATAGGTGGTATTGGCCGGCACCAGCAGGTCGCCGTTGTCGCTTACAAGCGGAGTGGCACCGGTGTTATGCGTTTCCATAATGATCCGGCCGTATTCGGTGGTGGTGGTGATCACCTCATCGTTGACCGGGTCGTATTCGGTTGTGGTATAGGTCCTGTTGTTGGGGTCGTTTTCATCGGGGAACGAAAGCCTGAACCGGACATCCTGGCTGATAACGGTGCCATCGAAGCGCGATACAAAATAGTTGCTCACCTGGCTGCTGGTGGTGACGATAACATAATCCACCTCCCGGGCGCTGGTGTCGTTCAGCCCAATGTCCCGGGCATCGGGTGCTTTGTAAAAGGTTTCGGTGTTCTCCACCGTGGCGGACTGGGTGTCTGCATTGTTTAGTGATTCGGTGAAGGCCCGTGCCTCGGCGCTTGTGCTGAACCGATATTGGAACCGGTCGTATTGAAAATTTTCAAATGGCATTCGAACATCGATATAGCCGGGATTGGGGGCGCCGGGCATGCCATCGGCATCGCCCCAGTAGACATGATCGATTCGCACATCCGCGGTGGTGGGGTTTTCAACCTCGATGATAACGGACTGGCCGCCATCGATTTGGGCGATGGTTTTATCCGAGAGCAGGGTAACGGCATTGGCCGAAGGGGCGATGTTAACCATGATGGTGAAGGTAAAAAGTGCAGCCAGCGCACAAAAGAGGCGGGTGTTATACATGTAGATTTTTTTTGGCATTTTCCTGGCTCCGTTCCTCCCCTCATTTTGCCCCGGCCTGAAATCGGCGATATTGGCTTCTTTCCCAGGATAAAGGAAAAAACCCCGGAAAGGGATCAATTGCCGTTCCCTTTCCGGGGAGATACTTCAACAGTGCATTCCTTTATGCTATGCCAACTGCTTAACACCATTAGTCATGTGCATAGATGTAAAGCGCATCCGGCGTCCCCGGGGAAATGCCCAATGTGCCGATGCCCAAGGTGCCAAGGGTCTCGTCCTCTGCAATTGTAGTGGTAGAATCATTGCTCAGGCCGACCTTCAGCATTTTCGGCATGGTTACGTCGATAGTCATGTCCGGCAGGGCAACCTTGACGGCAGTTTTGCCGTCAGGAATAACGGCACCGGTAACGCCGGGAACTACCTCATAATCACCGCCAGTGATGCTGGCCACATCCAGCTCCAGTTGTTCACCGCTGGGGATGGTGATTTTGACATGAATGTCTTCGACTGTCGTACCTGCAGCATTCCAGCCTTCAAGCTGGAGGTAACCGGCATTTTCCGATGAAACAGTCGTACCGGCGGTACCAAAACCGTCCGGATCGCCCCATGCAATGTCATTGATATTCACGTCCGTGATGGTATCACCTTCCATGATAATCGTCACGCCTGCCTGACCCGTGATATCGCCGAGATCCGCATCGGAGATGGAATCCATAGCCATGGCGGACATGGGCAGAACCATTAATGCACCTATGATTAATGCTACTAATAATTTTTTCATCTTTTATTTCCTCCAGGTTTTTGGTTAATTTCCCAGAGGCGGCCCGACGCTCCGCAGGGAATTTCCTTACGGATTCGTGGCTTTCCGCCCCCCGGTCACCCTGGGTTTGGCTTTTTCTCTTAGATGATGCACAAGTATTTGTGCATGGTTTTGTTTCTAACGTCTCACCCGGATTTTAAGGATGAGATTTGCCTGCCTCACCCCCCTTCACCCTTGTGAACAACGTTTATAGTTTTTGATCGTATCACCCCCTCTGATTTTGTCAATATAAAATTTAAATTTTCTTCTCTTTAGCCTATGTCACAAATATATACAAGCAATCTTGGTGCCGAATCGAACATCTTGCTGGGTTTGGCGCTAATATCCCATTATTTCAAAAAGTTTTGTTCGTCTACCAACACCGTTAGTTTGCTGATTCGGCGGTGAGTTGCCAAAATTCAGGGCGTCGGTGTGACAAAAAACGTCAGTTGTCGGGCTCTTGAGACTGGGCATCCCGGCAACGAGCAAGGATTTCCTGATACTCTTTTGTTTCTCTTACCGGCTGAAGATCCTTGTCGAGTTTTAGAGTTTCAATATCATGATATCCTTTATCAACGGCCTGTTTCAGATATGATATTGCGCTGTCCGTTTTTTGCTGACGGGCATGCAGGCAGGCCAAATTGTAAAATACGGTGGGATTTTCCGGTCGTACCCGGGCCAGCCGTTCAAACAAATCAATAGCCTGTGCGGTCTTGCCAGTGGCGGCATAAAGTCTGGCCAGGGCATTGATGCCGTGTGCAAAATCGGGATGGTTTTTCAACAGGGTTTCATACTGGTGGCGTGCCTTGCGGGTCATGCCGGCGGCCTCATAGAGTCTGCCCAGCTTGTAAGCCAGCAGGTGGTTGTTGGGCTGGGCCTTGAATTCTTTTTCAGCTTCATCAATTGCGGGCCCGTATTTTTTCCGCTTGCCTTCTACTAAGACAAGGCTTTTTTCGGCCATTTGATAATCCGGGTTTATTCGCAAGGCCTTTTCAAAGCAGGAAACCGCATCCTTTACATTTCCTTTGAGATACAGTGCCATCCCCAGATTCTGATAAGCCTTTTCAAAATCGGGATTTGCTTCAATGGCGTTGCGGTAGCAGGTGATGGCAGTGTCAATTTTTCCTTTTTTCTGATACAGAATGCCGAGATTGTTATACGCCTTTTCACGTTGAGGGTTAAGTTGCAGTGTTTTCTTGAAATCCTCAATTGCCTTTTCCGTGTCGCCTTTTTGCATCCTGACAAGGCCCCGGTTTAAGTATGCATTGGCATAGGTGGGGTTGATAGCGATGGCCTTGTCCAGTGCCTGAAGCGCTTTGTCCAATTCGCCTGCTTCCCGCCGGATAATTCCCAGGTTGTTGTAAGTCTTATCCATAAATGGGCTTAGGGCTATTGTATGGTTGCAGTAGTCCAGTGCCTTTTGGGTTTCGCCCGTGGCATGATATATTTTTCCGAGATTGTGATAAGCAAATGCAAATTGCGGATTGATGGCCACAGCTTTTTTCAGGTTGGCAATGGCGGCTTCTGTTTGACCTTTTTGAAACAAAGCCTGCCCAAGGTTATTGAAAGCCTCCACATAGGTTGGATCGATTTTAATGGCTTTTTTAAGGTGAACAATTGCCTTATCCCATTCGCCCATGCTCAAATACACATTTCCAAGATTGTTTTGGGGACGAGTCCGGTTTGGCGATTTGTTCACACAATCCTGCCAGAATGCAAGCTTGTCTTTCCAGATCATGTTCCGTTGCCAGCTCCAGAAACCGGAAATAAGGATTGCCAGGACAAGCATGGCCACGGCGGCCCGGCGGTATTTAACCAGGTTAAAGGCCATATAAGTAATGGCGATAAATAGAAATATGGATGGCAGGTAAGTGCGGTGATCGAAAATCGGAGCAAGCCCTATAAAAGTGGACTCTACAGCCAGGATGCCGAAAAACCAGAGAATGGCAAAGGATAAAAGCCGCTGTTTTTTTGCGATCAGTATGGCCAATGCAAGCAGGCCAATCACGGCGAGCAGTGTCCATGCCGACGAAAGGGGAGAAATCAGCGATAATGAAACGGGGTAATCGTAGTCAAGGTTCAACCGGCCGGGATATGGAAAAAACAGAAGGGTCAGGTAGTACAGCACCACCCGGGGTTCGCTGAGCAGGCGCTGGCCCATGGTGAAATCCTGAGTGTCGTACATGGCAAAAATTTTTTCAAAAGGGTTTGTGCCCAGGTAGGTCAGTGCGACGCCGCCAAATACAAGCACAAGGGCAATAATCCACTTGAGTTGTTGTTTCAGCCATCTGGCATCAAGGTCCCGGAAAAAGTACCACTCGTAAAGAAATATGAAAATTGGCAGGGTGGCGGCGATCTGCTTGGCGCCCAGGGCACAAAGACCGGCCAATAGGCTTGCCGCAAACAGCAGGAAAGGCAACCTGGTTTTGCCGTTTGCGGCTGTCTGGATACTTCTGCCCCTGATATAGAGAAACAGGGCCAGCATGTAAAACATGGCTGCCATGGCATTCATGCGTTGAACAATATAAGTTACCGACTGGGTGTGGACCGGGTTGACCAGCCACAATACAGCGGCCAGTGAAGGGATAATAAGATCGTTCCCGTTTATTCTTTCCATTGTATGCCGGGCAATGAGGAACAAAAGAAAGGCGGTGATCATGTGGAGCAGCAAATTAATAATATGGTAACCAGTTGTGTCATATTGATGAGCATAGTAGTTCAGGGCAAAGGAAAGATTGGCAACGGGCCTGGAGCTTGAATGCAATTGCATTGCCTCCAGAACTTGTGAAGGGGATAACGCCGTTATCCGGATGTTAGGGTTTTCCAGAATGTTGGGTTTATCGTCAAATAAAAACGGCGCTTCCAGCGTGTTGGCATAAAGCAACACGCCGATGGCAATGATGAGCCCTGCGACAGCGCATGTGTGTAAGAACTGGTTTTTTTTGAAAAATCGGAACATATTCAAAATTGTAAAGATTCGTTAGTGACCGTTCATTTTTGGTATCGGCTGCATCGCCCGTTTGTTACCTTTCATAATCTGCATCGTCGAGATTGTCAATGTTCGAGGCTGAATATTGCTTCATAAAATTTTTAAAGTATTCTGTGTCCCGGATATTCGCGAGGTCGGGATCGGCGCGCAGGTGTTTAAGGAAAGATTGACCAGGGGACGGTAGCCGGTTCGGCCCCGGGCGGCTTCCAGAATGTCGGCGAGCGAAAAAGATGTCATCCGGATATGCGGATTATCCAGAATATTGGGTTTGTCGTCGAACATAAACGGGGCATTCAATGCGATGCATTTATCTTCGTGACCTTCGTGTTCTTCGTGGTAATCGACTCCTGAACCACGAAGTTCACGAAGGACACGAAGGGTGAGTACAAGCACCATGTGCTTTTCGTAATACAGCAAAACAGCGGCAAGAAGATAACCTCCCCGCGAGTTAGTGTCCATCCAGAAATTAGATATTTTGGTCGAGTTCAAGGAAGGCGAAAATTTTAACCGGAGGAATACTTTGCGTATTTTGAGGATTAAAATTTGAGACTGACACAGAAATCGGGCAAA
>JAXHVL010000109.1:0-30038 GCA_034189225.1 Thermodesulfobacteriota bacterium | reverse complement strand
TACATCGGCCGGGGCGTTTACAAAAATTTTGGCAACTGTCACAGCATGTGTAGCGGAGGTCTTTAGACCTCCATATAAAACTGAAAAATTGAACCTGATCATTTTTAATGGAAGCCTGAAGACTTCCGCTACACTTGCCGATGGCGGCATAAGAATGCACATGTAGCGGAAGGCTGCGTCTTCCATCCGGATTTTAGTAACATATTACGATTGACACAACACTAATGATAAAATGACCAATTGCGTTCACCACTTTCTGGAACAATCCGCTACATGGGCCGGGGCATATACCGAGGCTGTGGCGTTATCCTCAGCCGGTGTAGCGGAGGTCTTCAGACCTCCAAACAGCCGGACATGGAATATAAGGTCAATTTTTAATGGAAGCCTGAAGGCTACCGCTACATCGGCCGGGGCGTTTACAAAAATTTTGGCAACTGTCACAGCATGTGTAGCGGAGGTCTTTAGACCTCCATATAAAACTGAAAAATTGAACCTGATCATTTTTAATGGAAGCCTGAAGGCTTCCGCTACACTTGCCGATGGCGGCATAAGAAGGCACATGTAGCGGAAGGCTGCGCCTTCCATCCGGATTTTAGTAACATATTACGATTGACACAACACTAATGATAAAATGACCCATTGCGTTCACCACTTTCTGGAACAATCCGCAGCCCAATATCCGGACAAAACCGCGGTTGTCCATGGCGAAGAAAGGATCCCCTACGCTGCCCTTAACCACGCCGCGGACAACCTTGCCGCCTGTTTGAACACCAGCGGTATCGGCAAAGGCGACCGGATTGCCCTGCTCATGGAAAACAGCGTGGATTATGTCATCGCCTATTACGGCAGCTTAAAGGCCGGCGCCGTTGCAGCGCCTCTGAATCCGGGCCTCAAACCGGACGGCCTGCAATACCTGCTGGATGACCTTGAACCAGCGGCCATTATTACAACATACAAATCCGAACGATTACTGAACGCAGTTTCTCTGAACGACCAGACCATGCGTTGCCTCATCATAAAAGCCCCCAAAAAGGACTGGTCCGGGTGTGCCTTCCGCGTATCGACATTTGAAGAGGCCATTGCCGATAACGGTGCAAGCCACGGCTCTGATGAAATAACGGCGCAGGACCTGGCCGGCATCATCTACACCTCCGGCTCCACCGGCCGACCCAAGGGAGTGATGCTCACCCACGGCAATATCGCGGCCAACACGCTTTCCATCTGCGATTACCTGGACCTCACCGGTGATGACATTCAAATGGTGGTGCTGCCCTTTTTTTATGTCATGGGCAAATCCCTGCTGAACACGCACATCGCAGCCGGCGGCACCGCGGTCATCAACAACCGGTTTCTGTACCCGGCGGATGTCATAAAAGAGATGATCAGTGAACAGGTCACGGGGTTTTCCGGTGTTCCGGCCACCTATGCCTATCTTCTCCACCGGTCGCCACTTGCAAAGCACCGGGATGAACTCTCCGCCCTTCGCTACTGCTCCCAGGCCGGCGGCCATATGGCCATCCAATTAAAAAACGATTTACGGGCCGTCCTGCCGTCGCATACAAACATTGTTATCATGTACGGCGCAACCGAAGCATCAGCGCGGCTGACCTACCTGCCGCCGGACCGGTTCACGGACAAAATGGATTCCATCGGTAGGGCCATTCCCGGGGTGACACTGAAACTCGTGGACACCTCGGGAAAAACGGTTGCACAAGGCCAAACCGGCGAGCTTGTCGCAAAAGGCCCCAATATTATGCAGGGATACTGGAAAGCGCCCGACGCCACAAAAGCGGCCATTGACAGAGACGGCTTTTACCATACCGGCGACCTCGCCACAACGGACGAAGAGGGTTTTTTCTACATCACCGGCCGGAAAGACAATATACTCAAGGTCAGCGGTCACAAGGTCAACCCCCGGGAGGTGGAAGACCGCCTGATGCAGACCCAAAAACTGCTGGAAGTTACGGTTTTCGGCGTCCCCGACGACCTTTCCGGAAACCGGCTGGTGGCCCTTTGCGTCCCGCTGAACGAAGCAGTGAGCGAAGCTGAACTGCAACGCCATTGCCATCAGACAATAGCCAAACATCTGATACCGGAAGAAATCATTTTTTTCAAAACCCTACCTAAAAGCGGTGCCGGCAAAGTCGATCCCCGACAATGCCAAGCCGCTTATAATCAAATAAAACTCAAAGATTAGTGGAGGTATGAGACATATGAGGATTTCTATACATAAGCGGTTTGTTTTTTTATTAAGTCTTTTGTTTGTTTGTTCTTGCAACAGTGGAGGCGAAGATATGAATGTATCAGATAAAGGAAAGTCCCTTTCCCAGAAAAAAATTTATTTCGGGCATCAATCCGTTGGGTTCAATATTATCGATGGCATCAAAGACATCATGAATGAAGATCAGGAACTGGACCTCAATATAAAAGAGACCAGCGATCCCAAGGCTTTTTCCGAGCCTCTTTTTGCCCATTCCAGAAATGGCGAAAACCGAGACTGGCAGTCTAAAATAAACGATTTTCAGGCTAAAATTCAAAACGGTTTAGGCGAAAAGGCGGATATTGCCTTTTTTAAACTTTGTTATGTGGATGTCACAGAAGAGACAAATGTGGAAAAACTCTTCAAAGCGTATAAACAGACCATGGCTGATCTGGCGCAAAAATTTCCTGACACTGTTTTTCTTCATGCAACCGTTCCCCTTAAAACAGCAAATACAGGCTGGAAAACATGGATTAAAAAGCTCATCGGCAAGGATTATATATGGGAATATGTCGATAATATAAAAAGAAATGAATTCAATGACCTGATTCGAAATGAGTATGAAGATACAAACAGGCTGTTTGATATTGCCCGAATTGAATCAACCCTTACAGATGGCAGCAGAGAAATATTTAAACATAATGGCAAAGAATATGAGGCAATGGCGCCTGACTTCACATATGATGGTGGACATTTAAATAAGTTGGGAGGAAAAATTGTTGCAAAAGGTCTATTAAAAGTAATAAAGAATTTATAGAATTTCAATAATGGAAAAAATCGACAAAATGATCAGGAAATACACAGGACCAATATTGTTACTGGGTAAATTTTCGAATAAAGAGTGAACTAACAATGCTATCAAATGATGAACTATCAAAGTATAGAAATAATAGCTCAGAAATACAAAGAATTGAAGACTTAATAAGAATTATAAAGCCAATAACCAATACAGAAAAAAGTGTAATTGATATTGGAGCAAGGGACGGTTTTTTATCGAAACAGCTACTTGGATACTATGAAAGAGTTGTTGCTTTTGATTTGCAACCATTAACAATATTCAATGAGAATATTTCATGGGTGCGGGGCGATATTGCTGCTATTAGTTTTAAAAACAACAGCTTCGACTTAGTCGTTTGCGTTGAAGTATTGGAGCACATACCACCTATTTTTCTTCAAGTTGCTTGTTCAGAGTTAAGCAGAATTTGCAAACAATATTTACTTATTGGCGTGCCCTATAAACAAGATCTTAGAATTGGACGTACAAAGTGCTGCTCCTGTGGGAAAAGGAATCCACCTTGGGGGCATGCTAATTCATTTGACAAAACACGCCTCATGCAATTATTTCCAAAATTTAAAGTGGTCAGCACTTCTTTTGTAGACAGAAATGATAATTATACAAACTTTATGTCAACCTTACTAATGGACTTAGCAGGAAATCCATATGGTACATATTCATCTGCGGTCAAATGCATATATTGTGGTGAGGAATTAATCAATCCCCCAGAGAGGAATTTTTTGCAAAAAGTTCTAACACGACTTGGCTTTTATTTTAAAAAGTTTCAAAAACCTTTTTATAATAAAACACAACCAAACTGGATACATCTACTATTTGAAAAAATTTAAGATGAATTCTTATAGATATTTTCATATCATAAAGAACAATCAACAGAGGTAATGTTCATGGTTATCGATCATATCGGCATCGCAGTTCGTTCCTTAGAAAATGGCATTAAACGCTGGCACGAAATTTTTGGTTATCAACAGATGACCGAAATAGTGGTAAATACCCGCCAGAAAGTTAAAGTGGTTTTTTTAAGAAAAGAAAATTCTATTATGATTAAGCTTGTTGAACCTCTTGATGAATCCTCACCAATATATAGATTTGCTAAAAAAGGCGGTGGCTTACATCATCTATGCTTTAAATGCGATAACTTGGAACTGCAAATTAACGTTTTAAAAGAAAAAGGATTGCGTGTTCTGACTGAACTTCAGCCAGGAGAGGCCTTTGAAAATGAAAACATTGCCTTTGTATTTGCAAAACATGGCATGAATATTGAGTTGATAGATACAGATAAAAAAGCATTTCAAATCTGAATAATATGACGCAAGAATAAAGATGCCATTGCTATCTAAGAAAATTAGGAATATTTGTACAATTCCAGTTAAAGTATACCATAGTATTAAATTTGCGTATCAGCAATATGAACGCTTTGAATCCCAATGTCACCCGCAGGATCAATTCGCATATTACGGAGAAGGGGCCGTAATCCAAGAGAATGTTAGCATTTCCTGGCCTGATAGATTGTACATTGGTAAAAAAAGTATCATTCAACGCAATTCTATTATTCATTCTATGGGAGGAGTCCATATCGGTGATTATGCCGGTATAGGCCACGGGAGTATTCTTGTAAGCTTTAGCCATAATTACCTTCGGCCTGATTACCTTCCGTATGATAACAAAGTACAGTTAAAACCCATAATAATAAAAGATTATGTCTGGTGTGGTTTTGGCGTCAGGATAATGCCTGGGGTTGAAGTCGGAGAAGGCGCAATTCTTGGCCTGGGAGCTGTAGTAACAAAAAATGTGCCCCCATTGGCAATAGTAATAGGTAATCCAGCAGAAGTTGTTGGTTATAGAAATAAGGAAAAGTTTGAGGCCTGCAAGCTTGAACAAAAAAATGCCGGATTAAGAACCCTTTCGTTTTTTGGAAAATATGAGGAATCAATCCCTAACTATATTCAAAAAAAATATAAAAAAGAACTTATTGATTTGGGGTTGCTGTAGGTGGCCGGCCAACATTATTCAGGCTGTTTTGTAATCCAAAATTAAGGCTGAATATTTTGAATACCAATAAAATTCATTATTCTCTAATATTAATATTGTGTTGCTTATTTTTGTTGACATTCCACTCTGCATGGATTGGTCTGGTAAATCTCTGGCTCAGTTCCGAGGAATATTCCCATGGCTTTTTCATTGTTCCCATCGCACTTTATATCCTCTGGCAGAAACGGGAAAAACTGATCAAGATGCCTGTCCAGGGCTCATGGGTTGGACTATTGATTGTTGTTATATCCATTTTTCTTTTCCTGGTGGCTAACCTGGCTTATATTCTCACCCTTAAACCCTTGTCCATGATTCTTTTTTTAGCGGGTGCCATTCTTTACCTTTTCGGGTTTCGCATCTGGAAGGAGTGCCTGTTTCCTCTGTTCATGCTGCTGTTCATGGTTCCCGTCCCTTCCCAGATTTACTCTGCTGCCACCATCAATCTCCAGTTGTTTGTCTCAGCTGTCAGCGCTGACCTGTCATCTTTGATTGGCGTACCCCTGTTCAGGGAAGGCAATGTCATCCATCTGGCGGAAAGGACCTTGCAGGTCGTCCAGGCTTGCAGCGGAATGCGCTCGCTGGTATCCTTGTTTGCGTTGAGCGCTTTTTTTGGATATTTTACATTACGCTCAAATCTTCTGCGGTCAATTCTATTTGCTTACAGCCTCCCGATTGCCGTGCTGGTCAACATTGTCCGCGTCACATTATTAATCTGCTGCCTGCATTACATGGGCATTGACCTTACCCATGGGACCTCGCATACATTGGTCGGGTTGGGGGTCTTTGCGCTGGCGTTAATCATGCTTTTTTTGCTCAGGGAATTATTAAAAAAATGGGACACGCTCTCAACAAACGATTGATCATATTAATTGTGGTGCTTTTTGCAAGCTGCGCGTTTTTGCAATGGCGTTCACCTGCGCCTGGCGCCTGCCAAACGGAAAAACAGCCGCTGGCCAAAGTACTCAACCATATTCCCGGCTGGAAAAACGACAGCGCTGTCACATTCGAAACCAACTTGATCAATGCGCTCAAGCTTGACGATTATATCAATATCCGCTACAGCAATACAAACACGCAGGTTTCTTTATACATCGGCCAGTACCTGTCCCCCGAAAAAGTCGGCGCTGCCCATAATCCACTGGTTTGCCTTCCCGGCCAGGGATGGAAAGTCAGCGGCCGGGATGCAGGGGAAATCTCGGTGCCGTTCAACAATAAAACCTATCCAGTTTCCTACAACACCATGGTGGCTGAACTGGGCGACGTAAAACAGCTCTTTTTATACTGGTTTCAGGCGTCTGACGCCACTTATGCGAACACTCTTGGTCAAAAGGTTTCTGTTTTCTGGAATATCCTGCTGGGACGCAGTCCTGACAGCGCGCTTGTCCGGCTAAGCACACCCTTGAACGGCCAGTCACGCGCTGAAGCCAAGGCCGCCCTCCTGAAATTTGCAGCCGATTTCTATCCGGTTTACCTAACCTATATTCAAAGCCCTGCCGCCCAATAGCGTCCGTCCAGAAATCATTTATATGGTGGCCATGATTAAATTTTTATTACTATTTCTTTTTTTTCTCAGTATATTTCTTTGCTTTGGAACGTATGTTCTGTACCCTTTATTGCTTATTTTAATTGGTACATTTAAAAAAATAAAAATTCAAAAAAAAGAGATAACACCTTCCGTCTCTATCATTATCTCAGCTTATAATGAAGAAGGGGACATAGCGCATAAAATAAAAAACACACGCAACCTGGATTATCCTAAAGGTAAAGTTGAAATATTAATTGGATGTGACGGCTCAACTGATAATACAGCTAAAATAGTTAATGACTATTTAGAACCCGGAATAAAATTCTTCAATTTTAGGGAAAACAGGGGAAAAACTTCGGTGCAGAACGACCTGGTAGAGGCTGCTGAAAACGAAATCTTAATTTTCACTGATGCAGCCTCTTTTTTACCTAAAGATGCACTGAAAAAAATCGTCCGGAATTTTTATGATAACCGGGTGGGGTGCGTAGCCGGGAAGATGAGATTCATTGATACGAACAAAAATATTACCACACAAAGTCAAGGACTTTACTGGAAATATGAAGTAACACTCCGTTTATTAGAATCCATGCTTGGATCCCTTATTGGTGTGGATGGCCCACTATATGCTATGAAAAAGAAATACTATGTGCCGTTGCCGCCGAATATCATAAGTGATTTAATGACGCCGCTCCTTGTTCTCGGCATGGGGAAAAAGGTTGTTCTGGAGCCAGAGGCTTTTGTTGATGAACTGCCCAAGGATAAAGCAACAGAAGAGTTTGAGACCCGCCGTCGGGTCGCACTGCGCGGCATGACCGGCATTTTTACATATCCAGACCTGTTAAATCCCAAAAAAAATTTGTATTTAGCATTACAAATTCTGTTTCATAAGGTAATCAGATGGTGGGTAGGCCCACTTGTTATATTAAATATACTGACCTGCGTATTGTTGGCGACTACATTCAGCTGGCTGCAGCCTGTTATCGTCTTATATTTACTATTTCTTCTTTCTGCCTTTACCGGCAAAATCAAAAAAAATACCAAAGTAAAAATTTTTACAATCCCCTATTATTTTTGTTTAGTAAATTTCGCAGCCACCATGGCCATAATTGATTTTTTTAGAAAAAGACAAGCAACTACCTGGAAGACCGTCAGATAATCATGGCTCATGTTATACCCATCCTTGAATATCACGATATATCTGAAAAGCCAGAAAACACCCAGTCTTTTCATTCGCCCTATGTACTTTCGATCCACACTTTTTATGACCAGTTAAAGTGGCTTTATCAGAATCGTTTTCAAACAATTTCAATAGATGATCTATTTACTAATCATAACATAAATAATAAGTCAATAATAATTACTTTTGATGATGGTCATATAAGCAATTATGAATACGCATTCCCAATCTTAAAGAAGTTTAATTTTCAGGCAACTTTTTTTCTTGTCGCGGATTTTATTGGGCGCGAAAATTACCTTACTGTTGAACATATTAGAGAAATGGCATCTGCAAGTATGCATTTTGAAAGTCATTCTTTGACGCATTCTTATCTAATCGCTATGGAGAAAAAGGCCATAGCTTTTGAAATTACACAGTCCAAAAAAGCCATCGAAAATATTACAGGAATAAGACCTAGGCATTTCTGCATCCCCTATGGCTTTTATAATAAAACACTTTTACAATTCATAAAAAATGCTGGGTACGAAAGCGCAGTAACGGAACGGGTGGGATACTATTTTTCAAATAATAAACCATTTAAGGTTCTTCCCCGATTTACTATTAAAACAAAAATGAAGCAGCACGAGTTCATATATATTATCAATCGGCGTCGGCTTAAAATGATGCCTCGATATTGTGCTGAAAACTTTTTATTCGTGACAAAAAAAATCTTAGGCTTCAAAAAATATATACAACTTAAGTCCTTTATCTTAAGGTTCTTAAGTTAAAATTAATATAATCACACATGAAAATATTACATATTATTGATAGCGAGGGCTTATATGGTGCTGAAATAATCATTATTAGCCTTATCACAGAACTGAAGAGGATGGGGGTGCAGACATCTATTTTGAATTTACGGCCATGCCCAGAAAATGCACCAACTATTGCGAAGGAGTCACGCAAGCATGGACTTAATTTTTACATCATACCACTTCGTGCTGGCTTAGATTTGAGAGGGGCTTTTAAACTCCTTCATTATGCTCTCTGCCATGATTTTGATATCATTCATTCCCATGGCTACAAATCGAATGTGCTTCTTGGAGGCATACCCAAATGTATCCGAAAGCTACCTATTGTCACAACCTTACATGGATACACAAATACTGATAAAAAATTGAGTAAAATGGGCCTCTACGAATGGCTGGACAGACGCGTCCTTTCCCGAATGGATGCCGTTGTCCTTGTGAGTCCGCGCATGTTATCCCATCCAAAGCTGAAAACAATAAAAAATGTAAACTACCAGGTAATCGAAAACGGCATCATCATCCAGCCGTCCACAGAAACAGCCGATGAACCACCCCCGCCGGAGATCTCTGATTTCAGCAGGGACGGTTTCATTATTGGCTCTGTGGGCCGCCTTTCACAGGAAAAAGGGCATGCCTATTTGATTGACGCGTTTCAACGCATTGCCCCGAAAATTCCCGAAGCAAAACTGCTGATTCTGGGAGAGGGCTCCTTACGGCAGCTTTTTGAAACTAAAATTAACGAAGCAGGCCTCCAAAACCGTGTGCTCATGCCCGGTTATCTGGAAAACGCGTCACGATTCATGAAATTTTTTGATGTTTTTGTCCTGCCCTCACTCACCGAAGGCCTGCCGGTCACCCTGCTTGAGGCCATTCGGGCGGACAAACCGGTTGTCGCAACAAAAGTCGGGTCAATGACCGATTTTGTGAAGCATGGCAGAAACGGCCTCCAGGTTGAACCCGCTGATATGGACGCGCTGGCAGATGCTGTAGAGCAAATTTATCATGACAAGAATTTACGGGAGCCAAACGAAAAGACAAATGCGGATCTTTTAAAACAATACTCCAGTGAACGGATGGCGTCTGATTATCTGCGATTGTATCAGCGTATTCTTCAAAAGCAGGCATTATAAATAAACAAGGATGCCGAATGTTGTTTTTCGCAAGTGATGTTGTTGGGTGTCGCATATGCTCAACCCAACCTGCGTAGACTGCCAATAATGATATGAAATATTTAACAAAAATTCCCATAAAATATCCAGGCCAATGCGCGGCATGTCAAAAAGCCCATCAAATAAAAAAAACCGGCAGAATAAAAATCGCGTTTATCATCGACCAGCTTGGCACCGGCGGAACAGAACGGCAGCTAAAACTGCTTCTTGATGCGCTGAATTATGACCAGTTTGAGCCGGTCCTGTATCTGCTTCGCGGCGGAACGGAGCATGCCATGCGGCCGGAAAAGGCAGCCTGCCGCGTCCTTGGCATTCAGTCCATGGCAAGCCCGAAGGGGTTAATAAAAATATTGTCTTTTGCCCTGACCCTTCGTCAATCACGCTTTCATGTCGTCCAGACATTCTTTCAGGATTCAGCGCTTGTCGGCACACTTGCCGGCAGGCTTGCGGGTGTCCGCCAGATTATCGTATCGGTCAGGGATCTGCTCTTCTGGGCGGAAGAGAATGCCACATGGCCTTTTCAGGTTTCCCTTAACCTCTCCAGTCAGGTGCTGGTCAATTCAGGGGCGGTCAAACAAAAAGTAAATGAACTGATAAAACGAAAACCCATACACGTTATCTACAACGGCATTGAAACCGGAGACCGATTCAGGCAAAACAGCGACTCTCAGGCCCGTTTAAAAAGGGAGCTGGGACTGGAAAGTCACCTTCCGATTGTTGCTCTTGTCGCGAACTGCAACCGCTACGTCAAGCGTGTGGACCTGCTCATTGAGGCCATTCCAGCGGTGATTAAAAAAGTGCCGGCTCATTTCATTATCGTGGGAGATGGCGGTTTGCGGCAAGGCATGGAAAACCGCGTGGACCAGTTAAACATCCGCCAATGGGTGACGTTTTTAGGCATTAGAACGGATGTTGAACATATTCTGTCTGGCGCTGATCTTGCTTTAAATACCTCGGATTCCGAAGGTTTTTCAAATGCTGTCATGGAGGCCATGCGCGCCGGCCTGCCGGTTGTTGCATCGGACGTGGGCGGGAACAGTGAGTTGATTCAGGACGGAAAGACCGGCCTGTTGTTTAAACCCGGCAGCGCCAACGACTTAACCGAAAAAATTGTTTTTCTTCTCACCCACAGTGACATTGCAGACAAACTGGGGAAGGCGGCACGTCAATCGATCATTTCAAATTTTGATATTCAAACGATCGTGCAGCAGCATGCCAACCTGTATCAATCCATGGTCAATGCAGGGTAAATAATATATGTGCGGTGTCGCGGGAATCATTAACTTTGACAAAGACTCGCCGGTTGCAGAAACAGTCCTTCAGAAAATGTGCGACGCCATTTATCACAGAGGGCCTGATGAAGGGGGTACGTGGCTGCACCACAACATCGGGATCGGCATGCGGCGCCTGCAAATCATCGACCTGGTATCAGGCTCTCAGCCGATGCACAATGAAGACAAGACGATCTGGATCGTTTTTAATGGTGAAATCTATAATTTTAAAGAACTGCGATCCACCCTGATTGCCAAAAAACATACGTTTACCACAAAATCCGATACAGAAACCATCCTCCACCTGTATGAAGAACATGGCAAAGACTGCGTCAATTTCCTGAGGGGCATGTTTGCTTTTGCCATCTATGACAGCAACAATGAAACACTCTTTTTAGCCCGGGACAGGCTGGGCATAAAGCCGCTTTTTTATACAACAACCCGTAAGTCGCTTTTCTTTGGCTCAGAAATCAAGTGCCTGCTTGAGCATCCGGACATGGAACGCTCGATCCACGCCCCGGCCCTGGTAACATATTTTGCCTACGGATACGTGCCTGACCCTGACTGCCTGTTTGCCAACGTCAAAAAATTGCCCCCGGGCCATACCCTGACCTGTAAACAGGGCCGGATGACCATCAACCAGTATTGGGATGTTAATTTCAACCACACCCGGGTCCATGATGAGCAATATTACATCGAGCAGATTTTAGCCAACCTGGATGAAGCCGTCCGCCTGCGACTTGTCAGCGATGTGCCCCTTGGCGCATTTTTAAGCGGCGGCATCGACTCCAGCATGGTTGTTGCCACCATGGCAAAAAACATGGGAGAGCCCGTCAAGACCTTCTCAATCGGGTTTGAAAATCAGGCCTACAACGAACTTGAATATGCCCGTGAAGTGGCCCGACAATACGGCACCGACCACCATGAAGAGATCGTAAAGCCCGATGCCGAGGCCGTGCTGGCGGACCTGGTCCATCAATTTGACGAACCCTTTGCCGACTCCTCCGCAATTCCCACCTATTACGTATCCAAAATGACCCGTCAACACGTCACGGTTTCTTTGTCCGGCGACGGCGGAGACGAGCTGTTTGCCGGCTATGACCGGTATTTCCCCGGGTCCTTGTTTAAAAAAACCCGCTTTTTCCCGGATTCTGTAAGAAAAATGCTGTTTTTGAGCCTGACGCATATAATGCCAGAGTGGTTTCCCGGCATCAATACCTTACGGCACATCTCGAGCAATGAATATGAACGTTATTTGCGCAGCATTTCCAAAGGCATTTCCACAACCCACAACGCGACCTTCAGTAACAAGCTCAAGGACATGATCGGGGATACAGACCCCGGTCCGGTGATGCACGACTATCTGTTCAAACACAACGCCCTGAACATCCTAACAAAACAGCAATACCTTGACCTTAAAACCTATCTTCCGGGCGATATTCTGACAAAGGTGGACCGCATGAGCATGCTGGTCTCCCTGGAAGCCAGGGTGCCGTTTCTGGACCACAAATTCGTTGAATTTGCGGCAACCATCCCGCCCTACATGCTGATCCGGAATAACGACCCCAAATACCTGCTCAAAAAAGCAGCAGAAAGGCTCCTGCCCGCAAAAGTCATCCATCGCCCCAAAATGGGATTTGCTGTCCCCATCGCGGACTGGCTCCGCAAAGAATGGGAAGGGCTGGCCTCCGACATGGTATTAAGTGATCAGTCATACGTAAAAACATACTTTAACCCGAAATTCATCCAGCGCATATTTGCGGAACACAAATCCAGACGCAGAGACCACGATTACCTGATCTGGACATTAATGGTCCTGGAAATGTGGTGCAGGCGATATGCTTTTTAACCAGACATTCCCATCGAGAGCATAAGCATTGTGAAACCATATGGTTTTTTGAAAACAATTCACGCCGATGCATTCAGATACACTGGCTCGAAAAAATTTCCGGTGCTTTCTGCGTATGCCTGGATAATTCAATACAGGTACATCTTCTGGTTGCGCCTGACAGCATATCTCAGGCAAATAAAGATGGTCAGGCCTTTTCATTACTTATCACGGATTGTACTGCACCGCATCGGCAGAAAACTTGGCATCAGTATCCCATACAACACCAAAATAATGCCCGGCTTTTACATTGGTCATTACGGCGGTATTGTTGTCCACCCGGAAACAGAAATTGGCTGGAACTGTAACATATCCAACCGCGTTACCATCGGCATTCATAGCCGGGGGAAAAGGGCCGGAGTACCAAAAATCGGCAACAACGTGTATATAGGTCCCGGGGCAGTTATCATTGGGGCCATTCAAATCGGCAACAATGTGGCAATCGGCGCCAACAGTGTTGTCACAAAGGATATGCCGGACAATAGTGTTGTAACGGGTGTGCCCGGGCAAATAATCTCCGATAAAGGCACTGACGGCTATATTTGTAACACAGACTACGATAATAGCAATTGATTTCGTAAACCGTGGCGAGACCTCCAGATTCAGTGTCTTTCCACAAAAGAAGATAGCCAGGATTATACAAACAGCCTGAACTTTCATTTTGTAGAAGCTGACGGCGACTCAGAATAACTGTAAATCCATGCTGCTCAACTACCGCACAAAAAAAAACATAAAAAAAAGTTTGTTAAGGACACCCGGGGTTTTTAAGGCCGCATGCCTGCTGACAAAAAGCATCAACCCGAGGGTGCTTGTTTATCACAGATTTTGCGAGCAACAGGGCACTGAAAAACATAAAATAGATAGCCATACCTTTGAAAAACAGCTTTTGGCAATAAAAAAATATTTTTCAATTGTTTCTCTGGCAGATGTCTTAAAGCAAAAACATTCAAAAAAAGCGCTGCCTAAAAATCTGGCCGTAATTACCATTGACGACGGATATCTTGACTTTTACACAATCGCATATCCCTTACTGAAAAAACACAATGTTAAAGCTACCCTGTTTCCGGTTGCTAACTTTGTGGATCAAAAAATCTGGTTATGGCCGGATAAAATTCACTATGCTTTAGAACATACGGACCGTAAAAAATGTTTCATTGTTTATAAAAAATGGCAATTTGATATCGACCTGACAACTTCCCGGGGCATTGATTCGGCTTTTAAGCGTTTTGTGGATGTTGCCATTGCCATTGAGAACCATCAAAAAGGGGAACTTATCAATGAAATAACGCGCCGGCTTGATGTTGACATGCCGGACCTGCCCACTGAAAAATATGCGTCCGTCTCCTGGGAGCAATTACGGAAGATGAGCAAAAACGGCATTGAGATCGGCAGCCATACCATGAACCACCCGATTTTGTCCCGCATTGATAAAAACGAAATGGAGACGGAAATATTTCGGTCCAAAGCCATCCTAACGGAAAAACTCAATACTGAAATTGTTTCATTCTGTTATCCCAACAGCTTTCCAAATGACATCAACAAACAGGTCGTTGATGCGGTCAAACGCGCTGGGTATATGGGGGCGGTCTTTTATTTGCCGCCCGGCAGGGGAGATATCTTTCAAATCCCAAGAATCCCGGCCAATCATGATATTACTGATTTCTATTGGGGTTTGAGCGGCATGGAATACATTTCCCAAATATATGGACTAAAAAAACATAATCATCCAACAGGTTTTCAACAATAAAACAGGCAACCCCAAAAAAAACAGATCAATGTTTTGTATGAAGGCAAACAATGACCCTTCCTTTAGTCAGTGTTATTACCCCGGCATATAATCGTTGCGGTTTTATAGAAGAAACTGTTCAATCTGTCCTAGGTCAGGATTACCCTAACATTGAATATTTCGTTGTGGATGACGGGTCTGACGACGGCACATTTGAAATCTTGCAACAGCTTGACATGGAAGGAAAAATAACCCTTTTATGGCATGAAGGACATGCCAATAAGGGGCAATCAGCTTCTATAAACCTTGGACTGTCCCGGGTTTCCGGGGATTATATTGCTATTTTAGACAGTGATGACAAATTCGCGTCCGACAAGCTCAGCCGTCAGGTTGCATTTCTTGAAAAAAACACAAACGTGGGAATGGTTTACAGCAACGGCATGGCAATTGACCAAAACAACCGGGAGATTTATCAACTGTTACCCGATGACCATAAAGAAAACAGTGACCCGAATTTACTTTTACTGGATTGCTATATTGCTTTACCAGGCGCTTCCCTTGCGAGACGGTCTGTTTATGAAAATGTCGGATATTTCGAAGAAAGCTTCCGATCAGCCCAGGACCATGATATGGCGCTGCGTATTATGGAAACACATCAGGTTGCCTATTTGCCTTTTATCGGATTTTACTATAGAAGGCATAATGATTCTATAAGCGTAACCGGCCAGGAAATACGCTGGCGCACAGGATTTCCCATTCTAAAGCGGGCTGCTGCCCGTTACGCATATAACCCCAAAACACTTCGCCAACGAAATGCAGTGCTTAATTTTCGATTAGGGCAAGCCTTTTGGCGTCAGTCTCATTATATCAATGCAATACCTTGCTTTTTAAAGGCCGCCGCCCTGGACCCTTACAGGGCTTTGAGAGTAATATCCCGAAAAGAAAGCGTCAATTAGTTCCATGAATGGCCTTTTCCGCAATACCTAAAATATCGATACAAAAATGGAAACTACGGAAAACATAACCGCAGTCAATAATCATCCCAAACCGAAAAAACGAATAAGTGAAGACGAAATAAATGGCATAAGCAGGTTCAGCTTTGTCGTTTACTTATACTTTATCGTTGATTTTTTACTGCATTTCTCCGCGAGAATCCCAGGCTACGGAATGCTTCAGCCGACTTTGATTGGTTTTCTTGTCATCGCCTTAAGTCTATTTTTTCAAAAAGAAAAAATAGAACACGTTACTCAAGACCCAATTTTTAAGGCCATTATGGCCTTGTTGATCTATATAATGCTCTCCCTTCCTTTTGTAGAATGGCCGGGAAGCGTTGTAAAAAACAATCTCGAAAACTTTGTAAAGGCAACGGCTTTTTTCTTTTTTACCGCAATGATTATCGATACACGAAAAAGACTCTGTATTTTTTTGTTTTTTTTTATCGGCTGTCAGACATTCAGGGCCTTGGAACCCTTATACCTTCATCTAACCACCGGATACATGGGGTCCGTAACGTATATTAGCCCAGGTGAATTTGCCGGCAGATTGTCTGGCGCGCCTGCGGATGTAGTCAATCCCAATGGCCTTGGTTTTGTTATTGTCACGATTATCCCCTTTTTGCACTATCTTTTATTCAAGGCCAATAAAAAGGGAGCATTCTTGTATTTCTGCCTTCTGCCTTTATTGCTTTACGCTCTCATGCTGACACAGTCCAGAGGGGCTTTTTTGGGTCTTTTGGTTGTCGCATGGATCATTTTCTTAAAATCCAGACATAAAATTTTGATGATCATGGTTTTTGTCATCATATCAGCCACCGGCTGGAATTTGATGACCCCAATTCAAAAAGACAGATATATGTCTTTGGTTGACAAAGACGCGGAAAGCGCATCGTCTGTTGACGGACGGATAAGTTTAATACTTCATGAATTTCAACTGGGTTTTGAGCGTCCCATTGTTGGCCACGGCTTGGGGACAACGATTGAGGCCAAGGTCCACTCCTGGCGCAAGCAACAGGCCAGCCATAATTTATATGGACAATTATTGATCGAAATCGGCCTGATTGGCGCTATTTTGTTTTTTCGTTTTTTATGGCAGATATATAAATGTTTCAAGCAAAATAATCTTTTTTTAAAACAGGTGGCCAATCAAAAGGATTTTGATTTTTTTTTAAGGCTCAACCAGGCAATGATAGCGGTTTTCTGGATGTATGTGGTTTATAGTGTTAATTATTACGGGCTGTCCCAGTATTACTGGTATTTGTTCGGCGGCCTTGCTTTAGCAGTGGGCAGGCTTCTAAAAAAATATCCAGCCTATCCGGAACTGACACCTGAAACTGAATAACAATTTAGGCAATCTGCCTGTTTTCGGTGGGTTGTGTTTCGTTCAAGGGGAACAAATAAGTGCATATTCTTTTAGTGATTAACAATCCAGTGGGTGGTATTCGCACATATCTTAGATATGTTTATGGACAGCCCTGCTTTCAAGATTTCCGCTTTACATTGATTGCGCCTGATGTGAATTTCAGTGAATACTTAAAAGAAACAGGCCTTTCTGACATTATTGAATTTGTTAATGTGGAAAACTCACATTTAGCATTTCTTAAAACAATCAGACGATTGTTGCGGACAAAACACTTTGACCTTATTCATTCGCACGGATTTAAATCCGGTGTTATCTGTGAAGTCGCCAAAACAGGTAAAAACATAAGACACTTAATGACAACGCATGATGTGTTTTTACCGAAACAATTTCAGGGGCATAAAGGAATCATTAAAAAACAGTTCCTGCAATTAATTTTTAAGCGCATTACCTGCATTAATCCGGTTTCGGAAGACGCAAAAAACAATTTGTTGGAACATTTCAAGTACATAGATCCAGAAAAAGTTTATGCAATTCATAACGGCATTGACGTGGAAAATTACGAAAAAGCCCGGCCTTTTGATATGCATGGTTTTACCGGCATTGATAAAAACAGGTACTTAATCGGCTTTTTCGGCCGATTTATGGCGCAAAAAGGGTTCCGTGACCTGGTTGACGCGATTGAAATGCTTGTCAAAAAAGACCAGCTAAACCCCATGCCAATGGTGCTCACCTTTGGCTGGGGAGGCTTTATTCGTGAGGATTATCAATATATCACCGAAAAAAACCTCCGTGAATATTTTGTGCAACTTCCCCATACTGATGATGTGCCGGCTGCTTTAAAAAGCGTAGACATGGTTGCAATGCCATCGTTATGGGAGGCATGCAGCCTATTAGCCATGGAGGCTTTAACAGCAGGCACCCCTTTGATTGCCACAAACTGCATTGGCTTAAGAGAGATCCTTAAAGATACCCCGGCTAAAATCGTCCCGCCACAAAATCCCAAAGCCCTGGCTCAAGCCATTGAAGCATTTGTTGCATCCCCTCCCAAAAAAGAATTTCAGTTGTTTGCCGAACAGGCCAGGCAACGTTTTTCGGTTAAGCATAGCGCAGTGGAATTACATAACCTTTATATAACTATTAAAATTCACTCATAACGGATTAAGAATGAATGGTTAGAAAACTACTTCTCAATACAGGGTCAAATGTTACTGTCATGGTTATAAAACTGGCCATCACCTTTATCATGACCCCTGTTTTTGTGCATAATCTGGGTAAGTACGATTACGGCTTATGGGAAATGATTGGCTCGGTAATAGGCTATATGGGGATGTTAGACCTCGGTGTTACGCCCGCTTTAAGTCGATTTGCCGCCAAATATCTTGCTCAAAACGACAAAGAAAATCTTCTTCATGTCTATTCAACTGGTTTAGCTTTTTTGGGGAGTATAGGGATTTTTCTGTGTGTTTTGTTTTTGTGCTGGGGAAGTTTTTTCCCGGACACATTGGCAAAAGAAAGCAGCGAAGCATACCGGTATGCAGCTTTTTTGATGATTATCGGAGTTCAACTTTTATTCCGCTTCCCTGGCCTTGTGGCAGAATCTTTTCTTGAAGGATTTCAAAAATATTATCTAAAAAATACCATTACAATTGTTAATTCTGTTATTGGTTCCAGCATCTTATACCTGTTAATAACGCCCGGTAATGGACTCCTGCTTCTTGCACTGGTGAATACGGTTGGATTAAGCTTGAAATATTTAATTTATGGTTTTTTGCTTTCTCAAAAAGGGAATAATCGCCTCACACCAAAGTTTCAATATATTAACCTGAAAACATTGAAAGTGCTGATGAGTTTTGGCTTTAAGACTTTTATTCAGGGCGTTTCAGCGCGGGTTCAAAATGCCACTGACAGCCTTGTGATTGGCATCATGCTTGGGCCGGCCATGGTGCCTTTCTACAGTATACCGGCAAATCTGGTCCAATACCTGCGAACCTTCAACAGCACCTTAACACATGTTTTCATGCCACTTTTTAGTGGCTTACATGCCACATCAGAAAATGATAAAATTAAAAAAATCTATCTTTTAGGTAGTAAATTTGTGACAGGTCTGATTATGCCAGCCGCAATCGGTATTATCCTGTTGGGTGGCCCTTTTTTACGTATTTGGATAGGTCCTGAATTCGCCCAAAAAGGGGATATGATTATTGTGTTTTTGGTCATTTTCATTGGAATGCAGGCATTAATACCTTTTGGCAGCCGATACCTCACGGCAATAGGGCGTCATGGCATTTACGCGAGATATTCACCCGTTGAAGCGCTTTTAAACCTTTCTTTAAGTCTGCTTTTAATTAAGCCATTGGGCATTGAAGGCGTGGCTTTAGCCTCGGCAATACCGGCTTTTATTTTTTTTCCTGTCTATTTAAGACACTCATGTCATCATTTAGGGATAAGTGTATTTCAATACTTCGACAAAAGTATTGTTCCATGTGCAATACCCACTTCAGTGATGAGTATTACAATAGGTGTTATCAAGTTTGCCTGGCCTTTGGATGCTTACTGGAAAATTGTCGGCATATGTTTAACGGGTGCTATAGTATATATTACAATCTTTTTCTTATTCAGCTTAAACAAGGCGGAGAAACGAATTCTGATCAATATAATTCCCATTAAAACCAAATGAGAATAACTATGTGCCATCCATTCAATACCAGATTAAAGACATGAAAAACAAGCCCCGTTGACCGCCATGAACAGGATCCTTGGTGTCCATCAAAATCCGACACCCGTTCTCTATGTAACGTAATGTGATCGTTCAAATTTTCATCCCCCAACGATCCAAACAAACTATGAGAATAAAATCACTGAAAACTTTTAACTTCATTCAACCTCGGCCATGATTAACACCAAAATGATCCCGGTTGTTATTCTTGATTGTGATTTCCGCTCACAATCTGGAATTATCCAGACATTTGGACGTAAAAAGATCCCGATAGTCGCTTTAAGCAGCAAAAAATGTCCGGCATTTCATTCCCGATATGTAACTAAAAAAATAATATCTCCCAGCCTTGACGATGGCGAAAAAACATTTATTGATTTTTTACTGGACTTGCCGGAAAAAGGGGTTTTGATTTATTCCAATGACCCGTGTGCCGTTGCCATTTCAAAACATCAGGAAAAATTGAAAGATGCCGGTTTTTTATTGAATATTCCTGATCCTGTTTCCCTTAAAAAAATATTCGACAAATGGGAATGCTATAAACTGGCGACATCTCTTGATATACCAATGGCAAAAACCAGACCTGTTGCATGTATCAATGATGTTTACGACGCCTGGGACGAATTTGCAAAACCAGTTATCCTGAAAGGGACAACGCTGGCAGGCGGCATGTACCATAAACTCAGTAATAAAAAAGAAGTCCCGGGCTGCTGGGAAAAAATCAGCAGAACTGTAAATCACCAAGCCTATGCATCAAGGCAATCAGGCATTATACTCCAAGAATATCAGCAGTACAATATTACGGACAACTGGAGCTGTGAGACCGTTTATGATCAAAACAGCAATCCGGCAGGGTTTTTTACCATTCAGCGCATACGCTGCTCTCTTAATGATGACGGCACATATTCCAGCAGACTCTTTGCAGGCGAGCATATTACTAACACTGATCTTGTAGAGAAAACAAGAAAAATCCTTTCCCGGATGCAATGGAAAGGATTTGCACATGTTGAATATTTTTATGTGCCCGAGAAAAAGGCCTTCATGCTCACAGAGGTAAACCCCAGATTACCAGGATATTCCTACTACCCCTGTGCAGCAGGTTTTGATATGGCGTATTATTATTATGCAGACTTGGTAGATATTTCATACCCCCCCCCCTCTAATTTCCCGCAAAGTATATATTTTGAAACATTCCACGATCCAGGGGATCTGAATATGGGTCTGGTTCGAATCTTTCAGGGGTATCTTGCGCCGCTGCCTTTTTTGTCTTCTTACCTGAACCTCCTAGTGCCGGGTAAAACGAAAATCATTGATCCAATAAGGCTGGATGACCCCGTTTTTTCATTTTACACCCAGCTAGAGATCATCAGGGATTTTACTTTAAGATGCTACAACTACACAAAAAGGAAACTGCCTAAACTTATGAATAATCGGCTAAAACTCAGGATCCCATATCGGGTCGGCAAATGGCTGAAAAAGAAGCAGCATTCACTCCTATATTTTGAAAATAAACATATCTGTTCAGAGAAAAACAGAAACAGTGAATATGTTCCTATTTTTGTGTTTGGCTTACCAAGATCAGGCTCCACCCTTGTTTATCAATCACTGGTAACTTCTATTGAATGTTGCTACTTTTCAAATTTAGCAGCAACGATGCCCCTTATTCCTTTAACAATCTCGAGGCTAACAAAAATTGTAGGCGGACAAAGCAGCCCACCTGTTTTTCAAAGTAATTACGGGAACACCTCTTCGTGGAATGAGCCTAGTGTTGGCGTGTCTATATGGGGACGCTGGTTTCCGCCAGACCAGACATTCCTTGAGGAGAACAACTTGGATAAAAAGACGATGAATGAGCTGAAAAATACAGTATTCGGCATGCAAAATACTTTCTCAGCGCCTTTTATTGGTAAATGGCAGGGATTTAACTCGGTATTTTCATTGCTAAACGAAGCTTTCCCAAAATGTTTTTTTGTCCGGGCAACACGCAACTACAATAACGTTGCCCAGTCTATTCTTAAAGCAAGAAAAGACTCTGGTAATGAAAAAAACTGGTTCTCCTCAAAAACTTCAGCATATAATAAGATTGTTAAATCAACCGATGACCCTGTCCATCAGGTATGCCTTCAAATTTTATACTTAGAAAAAGATATTGATGAATTTTTTGATAATATTCCACAAAGCAGACGGGTAACCATTGACTACAGTGATTTCTGCCGAGATCCAGGAAAAATATTAACCTATGTATTTGGCAGATATAATAAAATAAGCAATAATCCACTTAATACAAATTTGAAAAAAATTCCCCAAAAATTTACAGAATTAAACAAACAAAGTCCCGATCAAGATAAGATCACAAAAATAATATCGGAACTATCTGAGATTGTATAAAATTATATCATAGTGGGCAATAAATATGAAAACCCTGTGCATCTTAACGGCTTCTTTTCCCCCATCAAGTAATGTTGGGGCGCTGAGACCGTTCAGATTGGCCAAGCGCATTTCACACGAAGGCTGGAAAGTTATTATAATCTCCAAAATGCCTGATATAAATTTTGCGCACAATACCGGCCTTTTAACAGAACTTGCGTCTGGAGTAGAAATCCATTATATTTCAAAGAAAAAAATTATTCTTTATCCTGAAATCAGCGAAGACGTCGATAAATTTTTTCATCAGTTTCAAAAAGAATCCGTATCCAGCAAAAATAAAATAATTATCAACAGACTTAAAGGTACTGCTAAAGAACAGCTATTAAAATTTGTTGTTCCAGACCTGGATATCTTTATTGTCCCGCTCATGATCAAAAAACTGCTGCCCTTATTAAAAAGTAACGGAGAAAAAGTAATTTTAAGTACTTCGCCGACCCATTCTTTGCACTTGGCCGGCCTTATCTGCAAAAAAATATCTGGAATCCCCTGGGTTGCTGACTTCAGAGATCCGTGGGACCGCTATCCAATCACCGGAAGTATCTATCTAAAAAATCCGGTAGAACGTCAATTTAAAAAAATGGTTATAAGATCGGCAGATGCCTTGATTTCTACCACGGACACGTACCATAAAAATCTGATAGATGAACACTCAAATCTTGATAGCAACAAATTTTACAAAATAACAAATAGTTATGATGAGACAAGAATCAACCCTACTGCAAAAAAGGCAAAGGATAAATTTGTCATAAGCTATACTGGAATTTTTTATCCCAATAAAGATCCATTTACATTCTTCAGGGCGCTCAAGACCTGGTTTGATGGCATGGAAAGCCAGGACATGAAAAAATATCAGGAGATTTTAACTGTTCAACTCATCGGTTCAAAATCTAAAGCAGTGGAGCAGGTAATAAAAACCCTTGATTTAAGGTCGGTTGTTAAATTCATTGACCGTGTCCCTCATGAAGAAGCTTTAAGGCTTTCGCTATCATCAGATATGTTATTAATCTGTGCCGGTCTTGGCGAACAATCCAGGCCAGGCTGGATACCATCCAAACTGCTTGAATACCTGGGGTGCAGAATACCGATTTTAGCAATCTGCAGGGAAGGCGAGATGGCGGGAATAATTCGCAGAACTCAAAGCGGGTATGTAATTACAGAAGAAAACCACGATATGGTCTGTAATATATTACAAAAAGAAATCGATAATAAACTGGCGGGAAAGACCGATTTAAATTTCAAATTTAAAAATATTGAACAGTTTGAAGAAAAAAACACAATGGGGCAATTTGTTCAAATTATAGAACAAATTGCCCGATAGTGTCCGGAGTTTTTCGTACTTTTCTTTTACTGTATAGTAACACTCAATCTGCTTGAACATCCAAATTCGTCGGGGGTTGAATTGATGTGTCCATGTCTATGTCTGCGCCAAAAACAATTTCAGTGCCTGTGGATGGTGTTTCATCTTTATCCACAATAAACAGATAGACTACATCACCAGTGTTGAATGTTCCTTCACGAACGGTTGCGACAACATCCGTATCACTCCAGCTATTGGGTGTGCAAATTGCCATTTTTGTGCAGGCAGTATAATCCGATTCATTACCAATCTCCACACGCACATTCGCATTAGGTCCTACAGCTACATAAACATCGTCAATAACATAATTATGTGTGGGATATGTGCTACTAGAGACAACATATCCGGGTATGACCATTCTGTCCCATGCAAATACCGAATGGTCGGAATTAAACCATGCTTTATAGTCGCTATACCGTTTATTTATTTGCCCATCAGAAGATACTGCCTGAAATGCACCATCTGACCCAGAGGCTTGGTCGCCATTTCCCTTCATCCAAAGAGACCATCTTACAGGCTCGTCCCAAACCCAACTGACATCGCCATTAGTATCAAATGTACTGATGGGTGCGTCATTTGAAGCAACAGTGTAAAACTTTCCCCCAACCCAAGTGGGTGCTACAATGTCTGGTTCGATTTTATAAAGATACCCGGTATCGTACATAACCCAGAAATGTTTAAGGGCAGAAACTGTTGGCATTGTCTCTTCTGCTGATGCTGATGGGAAACTATAGCCATCTGGCACATAAGCAATAGATGACACAAAAACTTCAGAATAATTATCTCCAAATAGTACTCGATTGCTTAATTGTCCACTTGAGCCAACGCCTCTGGCTCCCTTCCCATTTGACAGTAAATTATCAGCGTAAGTAATGACACCTTTTGATTTACTGTCCCAACTCCCGATAACAGCATTGTCCGGAACTGTTTCTCCATCTGTTCCGTCTGAAAAATCGTCAAAAAGGATTACATCAGGGCCGCTGGAGCCAAATCCGCAACCGGTGATGGTTAATTGCTGCCCGTTGGAAACGGTCCCCTCAACTGACGTAATAACCGGGGCTGCAAAACTGATTGAAGGCAAAACCAGTACAATAAATATTAATATTTTTTTCAGTATAATTTCTTTTCTTAAAACATCTTTACTTTCTTTTTTCATAATAACCTCCTAATATAAAAACTGTATCGTGCCGGGTGGATAAAAGAACTCATACTTTCATACGTATACCCTCCATAATTATTAACCCATTTTCATTTCTGCGTTTTTATGTTTCGGTTTTATTAGAGACACAAGAAAAATTATGCAAAAACGATAAAACGAAAAAAGCCTTGCTGTAAGATAAACAAAATAAAGTATCGTTAAGGGCCACAGGAAAGAATAATTTTTTTTTGAATAACTTTTTATAAACGAAATACTAAAGGGGGCAATCAGTATCAGGGTGAGTAAAAGCAGAAACAACATATATTGCTTTGATAAAAGACACAATATGGACGACAAAAGCATTAAGGATAGGAATGCTAAAATATATATCATTCTGGATTTCGATATATTATTAAAATCGCTCGCTATTGCTTTGCCGTGCCATAATTCCCTTTTAAAAAACGCCATCACTGTCTTTGGATATCCATAGTGCTTCACTTTAATGCGTTCGTCACAGACGGTGCGCATCCCCCTTTCTTGGATTTTCCATGACAGGTCACGGTCTTCCCCTGTTTGCAACTGCGCATTAAAACCACCAATTGCGTCAAACAGCGCTTTTTTTAAAATAAGGTTTGCGCTGCCGATATACTTCACTTTGCCAGATTCATTTTTGATATTAAAAAACCAGGCTTCCTCTATCCAGCTCCCGCTATTTGAGGCAAGCACAGAGCTGCCCACTGCGCCTACAGATTCATCCAGCAGGTTCTGACACCCAATATCCAGCCAGCTGCCTTCCGGCACACAGTCTGCGTCTAAAAAAGCCAGTACTTCACCCCTGGCTTCAGCAGCTCCCCTGTTTCTCAATTCTCCAACACTCACATCCGGGATAACAACAACTTTTGCCCCGTACGATCCGGCAATTTCAACTGTTTTATCTGTTGAGCCGTTATCAACCACTATGTATTCCAGGGGGGCAAGGGTCTGGTTTTTTACCCCCTCCAAACAGGCAGGGATATTTTTTTCCTCATTTTTTGCAGGTATAATAACCGATGCTGTTAAAGTCATCAGGCTCACTTTCAAAATTTTTTATTTCAAGCACTGAACCATTCCCCCGAATATTGCTGCACTATCCAGGGCAGGCATGCCGGTTAATTCTCAAAAACTTCCTGTTTCGGGATCGTGAAATCCGGATCGTCATTCCCGTGTATCATTTACAATAAGCCATTATGATTTTTATAGATTTAACATTATCTGCATTCAAAAGAAATCAAAAATAGTGTTTACAGAAAAAAATACTCCTGCAACTATGTTTTTTATTTACCGCCTTCTTTTGAACCAGCTGACGAATCTATCCCACCAATTACTAGAAGAGCCGTCTTCGCATTCCAGATCGCTGCCGTCACAATCCTGGTCTATGCCATCGCCGCAGATCTCTTCAGCGCTTGGATAGATAGTTGCGTCGGCATCGTTTATGTCGCCCTGGTTTTCGGTATAGCCGTCATTGTCATTGTCAATGTCTTCGGGGCACAGCAGGTCGCTGCCGTCGCAGTCCTGGTCAATGCCGTCACCGCAGATTTCTTCTGCACCGGGATAGATTGAGGCATCGGCGTCGTTCAGGTCGCCCTGATTCTCGGTGTAGCCATCGTTGTCATTGTCGATGTCTTCGGGGCAGAGCGCGTCACTGCCGCTGCAATCCTGGTCAATGCCGTCGCCGCAGATATCGTCGGCGCCGGGGTAAATGGCGGCATCGCTGTCATTGCAGTCGCCATCGGCGGTGGTGAAGCCGTCGTTGTCCTTGTCATGGTCAATGCAGGTGCCGGTATAGTCGGGGTAAACCAGGGGGTCGGCATCGTCGCAGTCGCCCTGGTTCTCCGTAAACCCGTCTCCGTCGTTGTCGATGTCTTCAGGGCAGGTGAGGTCGCTGCCGTCACAATCCTGGTCAATGCCGTCGCCGCAGATCTCTTCAGCACCGGGATAGATGGTCGCGTCTGCATCGTTTAAATCGCCCTGGTTTTCGGTATAGCCATCGTTGTCATTGTCGATGTCTTCCGGGCAAAGCAGGTCACTACCGTCGCAGTCCTGGTCAATGCCGTCACCGCAGATTTCGGTGGCACCGGGGTGGACAGTGGCATCACTGTCATCACAGTCGCCGTCAGTTGCGGTAAACCCATCGTTGTCTTTGTCATGATCGATGCAGGCGCCGGAATTATCCGGGTAAACGTCAGCGTCTGTGTCATCACAGTCGCCCTGGTTTTCAGTGAACCCGTCTCCGTCGTTGTCGATGTCTTCAGGGCAGGTGAGGTCGCTGCCGTCGCAGTCCTGATCGATTCCATCGCCGCAGATCTCTTCCGCGCCGGGATAGATGGTTGCGTCGGCATCGTTTAAGTCGCCCTGATTTTCGGTGTAGCCATCGTTGTCATTGTCGATGTCTTCCGGGCAAAGCAGGTCATTGCCGTCGCAGTCCTGGTCAATGCCGTCACCGCAGGTCTCGGTGGCGCCGGGGTGGACGGTGGCATCGCTGTCATTGCAGTCGCCATCAGCAGCGGTAAACCCATCGTTGTCCTTGTCATGATCGATACAGGTGCCGGAATAATCCGGGTAAACGTCAGCGTCTGTGTCATCACAGTCGCCCTGGTTTTCAGTGAACCCGTCCCCGTCATTGTCGATGTCTTCAGGGCAGGTGAGGTCGCTGCCGTCGCAGTCCTGATCGATTCCATCGCCGCAGATTTCTTCCGCGCCGGGATAGATGGTCGCGTCGGCATCGTTTAAATCGCCCTGGTTTTCGGTGTAGCCATCGTTGTCATTGTCGATGTCTTCCGGGCAAAGCAGGTCATTGCCGTCGCAGTCCTGGTCAATGCCGTCACCGCAGATATCGGTGGCACCGGGGTGGACAGTGGCATCACTGTCATCACAGTCACCGTCAGCTGCGGTGAAACCATCGTTGTCCTTGTCATGATCGATGCAGGCGCCGGAATCATCCGGGTAAACGTCAGCGTCTGTGTCATCACAGTCGCCCTGGTTTTCAGTGAACCCGTCTCCGTCGTTGTCGATGTCTTCAGGGCAGGTGAGGTCGCTGCCGTCGCAGTCCTGGTCAATGCCATCCCCGCAAATCTCTTCTGCACCGGGATAGATGGTCGCGTCGGCATCGTTTAAGTCTCCCTGGTTTTCGGTGTAGCCATCGTTGTCATTGTCGATGTCTTCCGGGCAAAGCAGGTCATTGCCGTCGCAGTCCTGGTCAATGCCGTCTCCGCAGATCTCGGTCGCGCCCGGGTAGACCGTGGCGTCACTGTCATTGCAGTCGCCATCATTTTCCGTAAATCCATCCCCGTCGTTGTCAATGTCTTCCGGGCAGAGCGTGTCGCTGCCATCGCAGTTTTGGTCAATGCCGTCGCCACAAATATCTTCAGCACCCGGATGGATTGACGGGTCGTAATCCTTGCAATCGCCCTGGTTTTCCGTATACCCATCGTTGTCATCATCTATATTTTCCGGACAGATTGTGTCGCTGCCGCTGCAATCCTGATCAATGCCATCGCCGCAGGTGTCTGTGGCGTCTGGATGAATTCCTGCATCAGTATCATCACAGTCACCATCATTTATTGTATAACCGTCTTCGTCTGCATCCACATCCAGTTCAGAATCCAGGGTATAAACAATTTCAAGGCGCGGCCGCTGGGCGGCATCGCTTGCCTCACTGGCTGTAAAAAATCGATAGCTGTCTGAAGATGCCACAGCATCAGAGTTCAGCAGCAGCCCATAGTTGGTTGATGCGTCAGCCGCCCATTCTGCAACCATGTTGGTAATTACCCACTGTTTAAAGCCGGTTGACAGGTCAATATTGTTAACAGATTCCGGCGGTTCGATATCGGCCTGGGCAAGGGGAATGTTATCATAGCAGGTCGCGTTGGCCGTCCAGTCGGTGATGCCGTCAGAGGTGTAGCCATCCGCGTACGCCAGTTCGGGATTATGGTTGATAAGCTTGTGAGCCGATACATCATAGGTTTCATCCCCGCCAGCTTCGGCCTGGTAGAGGGAAAGGGTTGCTTCCTGTATTTGAGCCGTCGCCGGTAATTGGGTCAGATCAAACTTTAACAATATGGCGTTTGCCGGCATGTCGGCAGGCCAGGTATAGGTGTTTAACCGGTTTTGTTCGGCGTTTACTTCGTCATTAAGATTGATATAGGTATCTTTTATAGTGCCGGGATGGTCTGCATTCGGGGTGTCCCCAAAGACCAGGGAATACGACTCAGTGTCCCCGACACTGTAAACAGTATAGCCGATTGTTTCTGAAAATGCACTTTCATTATTATCAGCGTCAACACTGGTGGCGGCAAAATAATAATGAGTGCCTTCGTCCAGGCCGGTGACAAGGCAGGTGGTCTGGTCTGCCGATTGAACACTTTGGGCGGGGGGGGCTGATTTGAAGTCGGGGTCCACGGTTCCGTAGTAGATGTTGTAGCCGGTTATTCTGCTGTCGTTTGAATTGTCCCAGGACAGTGTAACGTCTGCAGCATGAACTGAAAAAACAGATAAACCAAATAGCAAAAAAGAAAGTAAAAATGACTTGATAATTGTTTGTTTAAAAAGCATTCAGATATCCTCCTGGAGTGTTTTCCGCTTATCCTGGAAGCAACACCCAAGGAGGTGCTAAATCCGCCAGGTAGGCCCGCTGCCTTATCCCCCCAAATATTTCACCCTTCATCTGCCTGTTTTGTGGGCAGGCTGAACAGCCCGGCCATTCAAGCATGGGTTTGGCTTGTTCCAACCAGGCAGGCTAAAGCCAGCCCCTACATGGCCTACGCAGTCCCCAGCCGTGGAGTAATTCCAACCTCGTGGTGACTGACGATCGCACAGGGGTTATTGGACAGCCTGTGAAGCCAGCCCCTACATGTTGGGCAGCTGTTTTTCAATGTGTGAAATAGTTTGGTCAGACCTGTTGATCCAGGGACTTAACCCGAATATTTCATGGAATTTTTTGACTAATATTATTTTAGGGTATTATTTCAAAATATTATATTATTATTAGCAGTCATTCCAAAATTGCAAATTGTCATGCGGAATAAAAGCAATTTTATATCAAAAAATTTCACCCTTCGGGCGAGTCGAGTTCACCGCATCTGCTTTGTTGCAGCATGCTCGCAGTAGGTTGACTACAGCGTCGCATGCTGCGCCTCGCATCTGCGGTGAACTCGACTCGTGAAATATCCGGTTAGGCCGGTGCCTTTGCGTCCCTCCTTTTCAGGTGGTTTGCCATTGTCAAGCGGTGAATACAAATAATTTAACTGTCGCGTTTAGGTTGTGCCCATCCATAAATTGCTATTTTGCCCGATTTCTGCGTCAGGCTCAAATTTTAATCCTCAAAATACGCAAAGTATTCCTCCGGTTAAAATTTTCGCCTTCCTTGAACTCGACCAAAA
>JAXHVL010000108.1:0-12724 GCA_034189225.1 Thermodesulfobacteriota bacterium | reverse complement strand
TTGGTAACGTTCAAAAGTGTTGGCATGGACAAATTTTAACATGAGTCTTTTCTATTATAAGATTCCTTCAACGCCAGATTTATCTTTTCAATATCTGCCAAGTTCCTATTGGAATGGAAACAACTACTGGAAAGGTGAGCAAAATCCTTATAATCAATTTTTTAATCAATAAAGATACTTGGAATGCGCCGCAGGGGGGCATCATGAGCTCCGACGAGCTTTTTAGGGCCCATTCTCGCTCATGATGCCCCCTGCTCATACCGTGCCTATAATAAAAATTGCAATAAAGCGTTTAAGTCTCCGAGGCTTCAAATAAATACCGTGCCAACACTTTTGAACGATACTAAGAAATTGGACTTTTTACGAAGCCGTCATTCTTGGGCCGCCATCGTCAAGTGTAGCGGAAGCCTTCAGGCCTCCAGATTCTGCTAATCCTATAAAAGCATCATTACCACAAGCTGCGGGCATTGACAATCGCTGAAATATTCCGTAAAACATCAAAATGATGATGTTCAAGTCCACCCAAAAAGCGGTACAGCGCCGGCTTTCCAGCGACTTTCTTTATCGCCTCATAAGCCTATATTCCCGGACCTTCCGGCTCGTGGTGGAGAACGAAATGCAATGGCAGAATTACCTGAAAAACGGCCCCCCCGTTCTCCTGTGCTGCTATCACCAGCAGTTTTTTGCCGGCATCCGGTATTGCAAAAAATTCCGCCGTTACCGTCCCAGCGTAATGATCAGCCAGAGCGACGACGGCGAGCTGGCCGCCCGGATTGCCCAGCACTGCGGCTGGACACCCGTCAGGGGGTCCTCCACCCGGGGCGGCATCGCCGCGCTTCGGCATATGGTCCGAAACCTGAGAACCCACCGCATGGGCGCCCATATCGTGGACGGCCCCCAGGGTCCCGCCGGCATCGTCAAGCCCGGCACCATTCAGATGGCCCACATGGCCGGCGCGGTGATCGTACCTTTTTATACCAGGGCAAACCGGGCCTGGTTTTTCAACAGCTGGGACCGGTTTTTCATTCCCAAGCCCTTTTCCACCGTGGTGCTCCGGTTCGGCGAGGCCATGCCCGTTGAAAACCTAAACAAACAGAAAAATGGCATTGAGCAAAAACGCCGGCAACTGGAAGACCGGATGAAGCAGGAATCTACCGCCCTCCGTATCGAATAGCCCACCGCATCCATTGTATTATCGCTTTATCAACGCTTATCGGGGAATCTTCACGGAATCATCATAACTGCCCTGTTCGGCTGTTGAATGGCATGCAATGCAATTGGATCTGGCACCAATAGACGGCAGGTTAAACACAGAGGATGGCAATCCGTAATGCTTTTCAAAAAAATAAGGGGTTTCTGTGATCCGCAGCGGCGTTTGCCCGTCAAGGCTTTTCATGATTTCTTTTGATCGTCCGGCCGGCGAATGGTCTGCCGCATTTTCGCACAGGTATTCAAGAATGATGGCTTTTGATCCCTGATCCAATACGATTTCTTCACCAAAATGGACGGGAAGGCCCGCAACAATCTTTTCCCATGAAGCAGCGGGCAGCAAACCCGGCTGATAGGCAAAATGGCAGGCCCCGCATTTCTTTTTGACGGTATCATTGATTATAGGCCCGAACGATGATCCTTCACTCTGCTCATGATCGTCATCCGCCAGAACTACAGATACCGGAACCAAAAGCAACAGAAGACAACCAACTAATATTGCATTGTTTTTAAATAGATTCGCCATAATTTCCCCCTTGTTAACTGCTTTTCGGTCACCCGATAGATGCCGCTTCTCAGGCCCTTCCAGCAGTGCGTTCAAGATAGTTTCGCCCGCAATAACAGACAATCAATTACGACACCGTCTCGGGAGCGTAGGACCGAAGACAGTGTTTCCTGACCGGCAAGTGGCTTTTTCACAGAATCACCATATTGCAAAATCTTCAGTTATGCAAGATAAGCAGCGCCTTGTCGATTTTTGTTTGAATTATAAAAAATTAAGGTATAGATTCATTTTATCCATAAAAGAACAACGTTTAATGTTCTTAAAAAAACGGACTGCAAGGAGAAAGAAAGCGTATGATATTAACCGATCTGCAGATGATGACCATTGCGCCGTTCATGGATGAAACCATCAGAAACCTGAAAATCATGTGCGGCCTCAAGGCCGACTTTGGCGACCCCTTTCTGGACAAGGTGGAGAGCTTCCGCTTCAAAGGCTACGCCGTTGCCGCGCCCACCCGCGGAAAAATCAACGGGGTGATTCTGCTGCACAACTATATCGAAACCGCCCTGACCATCGGCAACCGGATCCGGCTCACCCTCCTGGAGGAAAACCAGCCCCATGATCAGATCACTGACGACATCCAGATTGCGCTGGCGGAATGGGCCAACACCATCATCGGCAACGCCACCAACGACCTGGCCCACCGGAACCTGGGCATTGAGTTCGCACCCCCCTACTTTATCACCGACACCCAGAACATGAACCCGCTCCTTGAAAACGTCCGCGACATCATATCCATTCCCATCCACCTGGCCGAGGGCGGCCGCTTTTATTTCAATTATATTTTGTATAACGAGTGCGCCGCCGCATACGAAGCCGGCCAGACCGGCATTGCCACGAATGGAAAAATCCTGGTCGTGGATGATTCCCAGCTCATGCGGGCGGCCATGAAAAAATACCTGGCAAAGATCGGGTACGAAAACACGGTGGAGGCATCCAATGGCGACGAAGCCATTGCCATGCACACAAACGAAAATCCCGACATCATCTTCCTGGACCATGTCATGCCGCAGAAAACCGGATATGAGGCCCTGAAGCAAATCCGTCAAACCGACCGGCAGGTGCCCGTGGTCATGTGCACCTCGGTATCCGACCAGATCATCATTAACGAATGCCGCGACCTCGGCATTTCAGGCTATATCACCAAGCCCCTCACCGCCGAAGACGGCCCGGTAAAGCTCAAAAAGATTCTGGACAACCCCCAGGGCGGATGAAATGGCAATCAAAAAGAAGGAACACCCTTTCGCGATTTCGATTTCTATTATCCATGAAACCTTCTGACGATAGCCGGATCAACCTGCAAGTTCCTCAAAGAAATCCCCATCCAATAACTTGTCAAATGACAATTTTAATGTATACTTGGATGTACATTTAGAAAGTTAATTCAAAAAAATCTGGTATAGTTTTCTACCATACTGCTTGAAATGGCAACAATTCAACATCCCACCCCGGAAGGACCGGACCCGTCAGAGAAGGACGGGTAGGCATAAAATGATGCGCACGAAACAAATAACATACGCAATCCTGATGGTCTCGTAAAAAGCTTCCAACTCCGCCGCGGCGGTATTTTTGCAGAAAGTAACGTGGGCTTGAGTCGACTTTTTTACCGTGATTGCTTTAAGAAACCAATTTTTGGCAATAAACTGAAAAATTGAATAAAGTTGACTTGTTTACAACAAATTGGCAGATTAAGTTCCTTGGAAGCGGCTTACCCCGCTTTGCCGTCCGCAAGCGACTTCCAAGGAACTCGTTTTTTTGTGGAAGGCTAAAGCCTTCCGTTACATGAATTGAGGCCATTATCGAATCAGGGGATATTACCTCGGTTTGTGTAGCGGAGGTCTTTAGACCTACATAAGTTACTTCCAGCAAAAACGCCGCGGCGGGGTTGGGAGCTTTTTACGAGTGCATCAATGAATCAGTACGACGATCAACAAGATCAGATACCCACAGAGGCACTGGCACCATGGAAACACCAACTGGATATATAATTGCCGGCGCAAGCAGCGGTTCCGGCAAAACCACCTTCACCCTGGGCCTCATGGCCTGGCTGCGGCGGCAGGGATACGCCGTAGCGCCCTTCAAGGTGGGGCCGGATTTCATTGATCCCGGCCATCACGCACGGGTCACCGGCACGCCCAGCCGGAACCTGGACGGGTGGATGCTTTCCATGGAATATAACCTGGGAAGCTTTCACCGCCATTGCAGGCAGGCGGATGTCGCCGTAGTGGAAGGAGTAATGGGACTTTACGACGGATACGACGGTAAAAGCGAAACCGGGTCGACGGCCCAGATGGCCAAGTGGCTGGATCTTCCCGTAATCCTGGTGATCAACGCAAAAAGCATGGCCCGCAGTGCCGCCGCCCTGGTCAAGGGGTTTGTGGAATTTGATCCGGCTGTCCGGTTTGCCGGTGTACTCTTCAACAACCTGGGCAGTGAAAAGCACCTGGCGTTTCTTCGGGAAGCGGCGGAACATTACCTGTCGGTCCCCGTTTTGGGCGGCCTTCTGAGGGACGAACAGATCGCCATTCCGGAACGCCACCTGGGGCTGGTCACCGGCGAAGAACATCGGCTTTCGGATACCGACATGACCCGGCTGGCCGATCTTATTGAAACGGGCCTGGACACGGACCGCCTGTTAGCTGGTGTTCGCCAACGGCCGGCCGATGGCGGCACACAACCTTCGGCATCCGCGTCTTGCGTCAATGCGCCGGTTCGCATCGCCGTTGCCAGGGATGCGGCCTTCTGCTTTTATTACCCTGACAACCTGGACCTGCTGGCCGAACATGGCGCTGAACCGGTCTTTTTTTCACCGATGACCGACAGTGCCCTGCCGGAGAATATTGGCGGACTCTATTTCGGAGGCGGGTATCCCGAGGTGTTTGCCGGGCAATTGTCCGAAAACCGGGCCATGCGCGGAGCCGTTCTGCAGGCAAGCCACGACGGCATGCCGGTCTACGGGGAATGCGGCGGATTCATGTATCTCTGCGACCGGTTTATTGACGACAACAAGGCCGACCTGCCCATGACCGGCTGCCTTCCACTGGCCACAAAAATGCTGGGACGTCTGAAATCGCTGGGATACCGGGAAGTGACGCTGAAACGGGATACCATCCTCGGCACCGCGGGCTTCACGGCCAGGGGGCATGAGTTTCATTATTCCGAGATTGCCGGGCCTGTGCCGGAAGCGATCAAACGCTCTTACGCCGTTACATCGCGGGGCAACGAACCGGAAAATGCGGAAGGCTACACACGTGGCAATACCCTGGGCAGTTATGTACACCTTCATTTCGGCAGCAATCCGGATTTCTGCCGCTTTTTTGTAGATGCATGCAGACAGTACAGGAAAACAAAAAGCAAGCGATGAACTGAAAATGGAATACTTTGCGTATTTTGAGGATTAAAATTTGAGCCTGACGCAGAAATCGGGCAAAATAGCAATTTATGGATGGGCACTAAGGAACTTCCCCCATCACCCCGACACATTTCTGAGCCCCTGCTGCATCTGTTCGAGAATGCCTTCCCGGATCGTCATGCAGCCTTTGAGGAACTTTTCGTTGGCAATGCGATAATAAACCTTCTGCCCGTCCCTGCGTGAGGTGACCGCGCATTTGTCCTTCATCACCCGCAGGTGCTGGGATACGTTGGCGATGGACAGATCAAGGGCCGACACCAGCTCTCCCACAGTCTTCTCGGTATCGCCCAGCAGCCACATGATCATTATCCGGGTGGGGCTGGACAGCACCCTGCAGAAATCGGCATGAACCGTTGCAATGGCAGCATCTGTGTTGGGTTTTTGCATAAGGCACCTTTATGTAACGGATGTACACCTCAAATATTGCATGCCTGCGCTATAAAAGCCAATAAAAAGTCCACGCATACATCCGTCTTATATGAAGTCCGCCACGTTCTTACAACGCACGCCGTTGTTTTGCGACAATTTCCGCGGCCTTGATCAACGGATAAGCCGTGGGCGAGGCGGTCAGCAGGGGATGGGTCCCGATCTGCGAAGTAAGTAGCGCATCCACTGTCATGCGGTTCTGAATGATAAACCCCATCAGGTTGGTCAGTTCACCCACGGATTTTCCGCCGAACACTTCGGCGCCCAGAACGATGCCCGATTCCCTGGCCACCACGAGTTTGACAATCTGCTTGTTCGTATTCGGGAGGGTGCCCGGGTGCCGGTCGATCCCCTCAAAGGTGGCGGTCAGAGTATCAAACCCCCGTTCCTTTGCCAGATTTTCGGTAACCCCGACCGCGCCAAAGGCATACCCGCCGATCTCAGTGCAGAAAATGGCAATGGTGCCGCCGAACAACCGGACTGTCGACACCCTGTAAAGGTTCATGCCAGCGATCCGTGCTTCCGCGCACGCGGTGGACGCCAGCATGATGGGCTTTTCGGTCCGTGTGATAAAACTGGTTTTCCCGGCGCAGTCGCCCACGGCGAACACATCCGGATGCCTTGTGCGCATGTACTCATTGACCCGTATAAAGCCCAGCGAATTCAGTTCAAAACCGGCTTTTTCCGCCAGGCTGACGTTGGGGCGATAGCCGATGGACAGAATCACGGCATCCGCATCCAGAGTCTCGCCATTTTCCAGCATGATCCCGGCAACCCTGCCCTTCCCGTCTTCATTGATCTCTTTGACACTGATGCCGGTTTTCAGGTTCACTCCACGGTCTGCCAGAATCGCCTCGGCTTTTTCGGCAAACTCCTGGTCAAATGCCATGCTCAGCACATGGGGCATCATTTCCACCAGGGTCACATTCACCCCGGTCTGGCTGAGTTCATCGGCGATTTCAACGCCGATGAACCCGCCGCCGATCACCACAACGTTCTTCATATCGCCCAGCTTCAACTTAGTATCGGCCAGGTATTGCTTGTCCTTAGGAACGAGAAACACATTCTCCAGGTCAGCCCCTTTCAGCCAGGCCGGTTTGATCGGGGTCGAGCCCGTGGCCAGCACCAGCTTTTCAAAACCGATTTCCGAGCCGTCCGCCGTTTTACACTGCTTCTTCTCCGTATCAATGGCAATGATTTCTCCGATTTTCAAATCCACCTGTGCATTGGCCAGCACTGCATCTGCGATTTGATTCTGATCGCAGCTCTCGAGAGTGCCGAACAGATAGGGGATGCCGCAGGGCACCATCACATTTTCTTCCTTCCGCACAAGCATCACCGACTTGTCCGGATAGAATGACTTTGCCGTTGTTGCCGCCACAATGCCGGCAGCGCTGCCGCCGATGACCAGTACATCTGCTTTTTCCATGTGCTTCTCCTCCTGTTTTTGAAGTTCTGTCTTTTTTTAAATTCAGGCTTTCGCAGTGCCTGTCCGATATTCATTTATTTGCGAAATTGCATAACTAATATAATAGCCAAATTAAAAATTCAACCATTTTTTATGCCCATGGAAAAGTGACAATGAAATCAAAGCAAATTAATAATTTATCAATTAATTGCCACCTTCGAGGGTTTGCTCTTGACACTAAACCGCCTAATGATTATTTATAATTTTTCAAACAATGTTTTGCGCGCGACGATATATATTTGGTGCTTTTATGAAGGAGTAGCGAATGATAAAGGTTGAAAACCTGACCCGCTATTACAACGACGTCTGCGCTGTAAACCGGATCAATCTTGAAATCAACAAAGGGGAGGTTTTGGGGCTTCTGGGGCCGAACGGCGCCGGCAAAACCACCACTTTGCGAATGCTCACCGGTTTTCTGCGCCCCAGCGCCGGGACCATCCGGGTCAAGGACATGTCCATTGACACGGACATACTGGCAATCAAATCCATCATGGGCTACCTGCCGGAAGCAGCCCCCATCTACCCCGAAATGCTGGTTTACGACTATCTCAACTACGTGGCGGATATCCGCGGCATTCCTAAGGGCAACCAGCTCTCCCGCGTCCGGGAAATGGCGGAAATGTGCGGTCTGCATTCGGTCATGCACCAGCCGGTGGCGGAGCTGTCCAAGGGATACAAGCAGCGGGTGGGCCTTGCCCATGCCATGATGAACGATCCGGAAATACTCGTGCTCGACGAGCCGACCTCCGGGCTGGACCCCAACCAAATCGTGGAGATCCGGGACATTATCCGCCGCATCGGCAAAGAGAAGACCATCATCTTTTCCACGCACATTCTCAGCGAGGCCGAGGCCACCTGCGACCGGATCGCCATTATCGATAAGGGTAAAATCGTGGCGGACGAGACCACCCGGGCCCTCAAGCAGCAGGAATCGATGGAAACTGTCATCAACCTGGTGATTGCCGGCGTGGACCAAAAAAACGCAAAATCCACCCTCGACAAAATAGAGGGCGTGCTGGAAGTCTGGGAGCCCGGCGCCGACAGCATCGCCAGAAACGGGGAAATACACCTGAAGCTTCGCTGCACCGCCGCCGAAGACCTTCGCCAGCGTATATACCGCCAGGTTCGCCAGACCGACTGGGAGGTGCTGGAGTTTTACAGCGAAACCCCGAGCCTGGAGAATATATTCCGAAAACTGACAACCGCGGCGGATTAATCATTTTTTCAGGGAGCATAAAATGCAACAGATATGGCACATGTTCCGAAGAGAACTCAAGGCGTACTTTGTTTCGCCCATCGCCTACATCGTGATCGCTATTTTTCTGATCGTGGCGGGATGGTTCTTCTTCTCGCCTTTCTTTATCCGGGGGCAGGCCACCATGCGATATTTCTTCGAGCTGCTGCCCTTTATCTTTTCCTTTGTGGTGCCGGCCATTACCATGAAGCTGTTTTCCGAAGAGCTGAACACCGGCTCCTATGAACTGCTGCTGACCATGCCGGTGAATTTCCGGCAGGTGCTCATCGCCAAACTGCTGGCCGGCACATTGTTCACGGCCGTCATGCTCCTGCCCACCATCGCCTACCCCGTCTGCATTTCCTTGGTGGGCGATCTGGACTGGGGGCCGGTGATCGGCGGTTACCTGGGCGCGCTGTTTCTGGGATTCGTGTTCGCGTCCATCGGGCTTTTCGCATCCTCGCTGACCCGGAACCAGATCATCGCGTTCATCATCGCGGCCGCGACCTGCTTCATCCTCACCATTCTCGATGCCCTGCTGTTTTTTCTGCCGGCATCGATCGTGGATTTTCTGGCGTACCTCTCGGCATCCGCTCATTTTGACAACATCTCCAAGGGCGTGGTGGACAGCCGGGATATCATCTACTTTCTGAGCGTTTCGTTTGTCAGCCTTTACGGCGCGTATCTTGTCCTGACCGAAAAACAATAAGGAGTTGCTGACCATGGGTTCAAGTGAACGGATACAGCGATATACCAAATTTATCATCTACGTGGTCGCGGTGGTGCTGATCAACCTGGCGGGCCTCACCCTGTTTTTCCGGGCGGATCTCACGGCCCACAACAAGTTTTCCCTGTCCACGGCATCAAAAGACACTCTGGCCGAAGTGGCCGCCCCCCTGACCATCAAGGTGTTTTTTACGGAAAACCTGCCCGCGCCCCACAATGCCACAGAGCGTTATCTTCACGATCTGCTGGAAGAATATGGGTTGTTCGCGGACAAAAATTTTAATTACCAATTTTATAACGTCACCCCCCGGGAAGGCGACATGAGCGAAGAGATCGCCGGCAACCAGGAACTGGCCAAGGACTACGGCATTTACCCCGTGCAAGTGCAGAACATCGAGGCCGACGAGGTCAAATTTCAGAAGGCCTACATGGGCATGGTGATTGTTTACGGCGACATGACCGAAACCATCGATCCCATCAAAAGCACCGACGGCCTGGAATACCAGATCACCACGGCCATCGGCAAGCTCTCCCGAAAGATCAGCACCTTCATGAACCTGACCGAACCGGTGAATGTCCGGCTGTACCTGTCCTCCTCGCTGTACCAGGTGGCCCCGTACCTGGGCATCGAAAACATGGCCCAGCTTCCGCAAACCATCCAGAGCATCATCGACGGCATGAACGACCGGCTGGCCGGCAGGCTGGCATTCGAGGCCGTGGACCCGTCCAGGACGCCCGACCGCATGCCCGAAGTTTCGGAAAGCAACCTGATCCGCCTGGAATGGCCGGCCATCAACCGTAAGACCGGGGACCCAGTTCCGGCGGGCGAGGGCATTATCGGCCTTGTGCTGCGGCATGACGGCGAGCAGGTCTCCCTGCCCCTGCTCAAGGTGGTGGACGTACCCATTTTCGGGACCCAGTATTCCATGCCGGACAAAGAGGGGCTTGAAAAATCCATCGACAAAAACCTTGAAACGCTGGTGGGGATCAACGACGAGATCGGATACCTTTCCAGCCACGGCACCCTGGACATGTCGGCCATGAGCATGTTTAACCAGCAGCAGTCCTCGCCGGATGAATCCGTGGGCAACTTCCGCAAGGCCGTGGCGAACAATTACGCCATCAGCCAGGTGGACCCGGCCAAGGATGATCTCAGCCAGGCCCCCTCCTGCCTGATCATCGCACAACCCACGGCGTCCTTCACCGATTACGAACTGTTTCAGATCGACCAGTATCTCATGCGGGGCAACAACCTGGCCCTGTTTCTGGATCAATTCCAGGAATTTTACCCGGGCGGCCGGCAGTCCCCCTATGCCCGTCCCCAGTACAAACCGCTCAGCACCGGCCTTGAAAAGCTGCTCAAACATTACGGGGTGGAAATTCCCAACGCCGTGGTCATGGACGAAAACTGTTACCAACAGCGCCGTAACAGCCAGAGGGACGGCGGCCAGCAGCCCATCTACTTCGCGCCGCTCATCAAAAACCGGTTCATCAACAATGAACCGGATTTCATGAACAATATCAAGGGACTCATCGCCATGAAAATGGCGCCGGTAAACCTTCTTTCCGACACCCTGGAAGAAAACGGCCTGACCGCCACCACGCTTTTCTCCTCCAGCGAGTCATCCTGGGAAAAAACCGGCCGGGTGACCTTCAATCCCATGCTTATTCAGCCGCCCGGCCCGGATGCAGAGCAGCAGTCCTATCCTCTTGCCTGCCTGCTGGAGGGCCCGTTTCCCAGCTATTTCGCGGACAAGGGGATTCCGGTGAAAGAGACCGGCAAAGACGAACAGAAAGACGAAGCAGCCGAGACCGACACACCTGATGGTCAGCCCGATGTCCAGGCGGACATCCAGGCCACCGGCACCATGATCAAGAAAGGCAAGCCCGGCCGCATCTTCGTGATGGGCTCCTCCCACATGCTCCGGGATTACATGTTTGACGCAGAAAGCCTTTCGCCCAACGCGGTGTTCATAATGAACCTTCTGGACAAGCTGAACAACCGGGAAAAAACGGCACTGCTCCGCAGCAAGCAGCAGACCTATAACCCGCTGTACGACGTAAGCGGCTTTGCCAAGACGGCCATCAAATGGTTCAACATAATAGGCCTGCCCGTGCTGGTGATCCTGGCCGGCCTGATCGTCTGGATGCTGCGCGCGGCAAGAAAGAAACGGATCAGAATGATGTTCGCGAGTTGAGGGGTGAGGGGTGTTGATATAAACAGGAGGAAACAATGAAAACGATCTTCAAAAAAGAATATATTCTGCTGCTGGCCGTCATTGTGGGCCTGTCGGTATATCTCTATGTCAATGACCGGGACCGGGTGAATTACCAGTTGCCCGATATTCCGTCCATTGAAAAATCTGCTGTCGACAGGATCGAAATTACTGCTCCGGACAGCGCCCCTGTCATTCTTGAAAAAAAAGACAATACCTGGCGGATCATGCCGAAAGGCTATCCAGCCGCCGAAAGCAAGATCAGTGATATGCTGGACGCCGGTGCGGACCTGACCCTGACCGCCCTGGTGTCTGAAGCGTCGGACTATCACCGGTACAGGCTTGACAAAAGCAATGCCGTGACCGTGGCAATGTACGGGACAGAGGATACCCTGCTGCGAAAATTTTCAGTAGGCAAAAAAGCCGGCTCCACCAACCATACCTTTGTCCGGCTCGAGGACATCGCCGCGGTGTATCACGCCCGGGGCGGCCTGCGCAGCACCTTTGATCAGGCCGTTGCCAAACTTCGGGACAAGACGGTGCTGGCCTTTGCCAAAGCCGATGTTCAGTCCCTTCAGATCAAAAAAGGGGACGATACCATCGTGCTTGAGAAAAAACAGCAGCCCCCGGAAATGGCGGGCAATGAAACCCAAGCCGATGAGGCCGCCGCATCCGCCAAACCGAAAACCGTCTGGGAAACCCCGGACGGCAGAAAAGGAGACGCCGAAGCCATTGACAAGCTGATCAGCCGCCTGTCGTCACTGACCTGCAAGTCTTATATCGCCGACCGGGATGAACGCGACTTTGCCGATCCCGTTTACGCCGTCACCGTAAAGGCGGAAAAAATGCACACCCTTTCGCTGTTTGCGCCCAAAGGCCCCAAAAACGATGAAGACTTCAGCGATTACCCCACCGTGTCATCCGGGGCCATGACCCCGTTTCTGCTCTCCAAAAGCTCGGCAAATCAGATCATGAAAGATCCGGCCGGACTGTTGACGGATGACACGGAAAAATGATAGGCTGCCTTTTTTAAAAAAATGAAAGGAAGCAGCCCGGCTGTTTAACAACTGAATAGCCGGATCAATGTAATACTGATGGAAGACCTGATTAAACTGTTTCAAATGATCATCGCCCTGATCCTGGCGGTGATGGTTGGCAACCGGTTCCTGCGCCACGTCCGTCGGGTGCGCGACAACCGCGAACCTTGGTACAAGGCCTATATGACCATACCGGGCATGATCATCCTGCTGGCCCTGCTGATCCCCATAGTGCTCAGAATCGCAGGGGTTATTTAGTGCCCATCCATGAATTGCTATTTTGTCCGATTTCTGCGTCAGGCTCAAATTTGATGTACTCGTAAAAAGTCAATTTTGGGACGGCAAAGTAAAAAGTTCAAGTTCGAGGCGCGCAAATCTCGAGGAATGGAGCGTACTTAGTTGTACGTGACATGACGAGAGATGCAGCGCAA
>JAXHVL010000107.1:0-3300 GCA_034189225.1 Thermodesulfobacteriota bacterium | reverse complement strand
TCCTTGATCTTAACGAAAAATCCTAGTTTTCGTTCGGACACTACATAAACACCAGAGCGGTGCTGGACTATCTGAAAATGACAAAAAATTCCCGGGCCGCCCGTCAATAGAATGTTAACGGCTTAGAACAAATTAGCCGTGGCCACGAAGCCGTCATTATTGACAGCGTCAAAAAAATCGGTAATAATATGCGTTTGGTTCAGAGCTGAGACACCGGAACAATTTAACCGAGGAGACAGGCGTCAATGGATAATATAATTATTATTAACGGTCATGAACTGTCGTTTGATGAAGGCGAAACAATTCTGGAAGTGGCGGCGCGCAATGGTGTCGATATCCCCACCCTGTGCCACCTTAAGCGAACAACCCCTACGGGCACCTGCCGGGTCTGTGTGGTTGAAGTGGAAGGCAAGGCGGATCTCGTCACCGCCTGCGATACACCCGCCGCCCCCGATATGGTGGTGCGAACCGAATCACCGGCGGTTGTGGCGTCTCGCCGACTTACCATCAAGGGGATGCTCTCCTCGGGCAATCACAACTGCGCTACCAGCGGGGCCTCCGGCCGGGACTGGACGCAGTTTCAGCTGAAGGTACAGGCCGAGGACAATGCCGTGGAGCTCTGTCCGGCCTGGGGGGACTGCCGGCTGCAGGACCTTGCCTACCGCTATCAGGTGACCGGTGACCAGCCCGGTCTTGACGGTGCGCCCTTCCCGATGGAGACGGTGAATCCCTTTATTATAAGGGATTTTTCCCGATGTATTCTCTGCGGCCGCTGCGTAAAGGCCTGCAACGAGGTACAGGTGAACAAGGCCATTGATTACAGCCGACGGGCCGATGGCAACATCAGCAAAATCATCGCCGCCGATGACCGGCCGCTTGCCGATTCCGAATGTGTTTTCTGCGGGGAGTGCGTCCAGGCCTGCCCGGTGGGTGCCCTGGTGGAAAAGGAGGTCCGATTTGACGCCCGGCCATGGGAAACGGAAAAGGTCCGGAGTACTTGCTGCTATTGCGGTGTGGGATGCCAGGTACATCTTCATGTCAAGGACGACGAGGTCGTAAAAATCACAGGCGTCGAGGACGCGGCGCCCAATTACGGCAGTCTGTGCGTCAAAGGGCGCTTCGGATTTGATTTTGTCAACTCACAGGAACGACTGACCACACCGCTGATCAAGGAGAATGGCGAATTCCGGGAGGCCGGATGGGACGAAGCCATCAGTCTGGTGGCAGAAAAATTCACGGATATAAAGACCCAATACGGTGCCGACAGCATGGGCGTTTTGACCTCGGCCCGGGTGACCAACGAAGAAAATTACCTGATGCATAAGTTCACACGGGGGGCTCTGAAAACTAACAACATCGACCATTGCGCCCGTCTCTGACATTCCTCCACCGTGGCCGGTCTGGCCGCAGCATTCGGCAGTGGCGCAATGACGAACACCATCGGCGACCTTGAAAAAGCCGACGTGATCCTGGCAACAGGCACCAATACCACGGAAAATCATCCCGTGCTGTCCACCTATGTCAAACGCGCCGTGGAGAAAAAGGACGTAAAGCTGATCGTGGTGGACCCCCGCCGCATCAAACTGGTGAATTTTGCCACCAAATGGGCGCGGCAGAATCTCGGTACGGACGTGGTCTGGATCAACGGTCTCATGCATGTCATCATTAAAGAGGGGCTTTATGACAGCGAGTTCGTGGAAAACCGGACATCCGGGTTTGAGGAATTGAAGGCAGCGGTGGAAAAGTTCACCCCGGAATTTGTTGAAAGCATTACCGGCATTGCCGCGGATGACATCGTTGAGATCGCCCGGTTGTATGCCGGGGCAAAGGCCGCCAGCATTATTTACTGCATGGGCATTACCCAGCACACCACGGGTACTGACAACGTTAAATCCCTGGCCAATCTGGCCATGCTGTGCGGCAATCTCGGGATTGAAGGCGGGGGGGTGAACCCCCTGCGGGGGCAGAACAACGTGCAGGGGGCGTGCGACATGGGCGGCCTGCCCAACGTGTTGACCGCTTATCAGCCGGTGACCAGCGAGGAAGCCCGGACCAGGGCGGAGCAAGCATGGGGCGTTACCGGTCTGCCTGACAAGCCCGGTCTGACCGCCACGGAAATGATCCCCCGGGCCCATGATGGGGAGTTGAAGGCCCTTTACATTCTGGGGGAAAATCCCCTGGTATCGGACCCGGACCTTAATCATGCCCGGGCCAGCATCGAGGCGCTGGATTTTCTGGTGGTGCAGGATATTTTCCTGACCGAGACGGCCCGGCTGGCCGATGTGGTGCTGCCCTCCGCCTGTTTTGCGGAAAAGGACGGTACGTTTACCAATACCGAACGCAAGGTGCAGCGGGTGCGAAAAGCCGTTTCCCCGCCCGGCCAGGCCCGGCAGGACTGGGAAATCATATCGGCCGTATCGACCGCCATGGGGCTTTCCATGACCTATGAAAACCCGGAAGCAATCATGCGGGAAATCGCGGCGCTCACCCCGTCTTACGGAGGAATCACCTATGACCGGATCGAAACAGATGGCCTGCACTGGCCCTGCCCGGATGCTGAGCATCCCGGCACCCCGGTTCTGCATATCGGCAAATTCCCCTGCGGCCGGGGCGTGCTGCATGCCATTGACTATATACCGCCGGCCGAACAGACGGACGAGGAATTCCCGCTTTATCTGACCACCGGCCGGTTGATTTATCATTACCATACCGGCACGATGACACGTCAGAGCGAGGGGTTGAACGAACGGGCACCGGGCAATTTCGTTGAAATTTCCGAAAATGATGCCCGGACCCACGGTATTGCGGATGGTGCCATGGTATCCATCCAGTCGCGGCGGGGCAAAATTTCGGCAAGGGTCAATGTATCGGACAAAAGCGTGGACGGTTCGGTGTTTATTCCCTTTCATTTCGCCGAATCCGCCGCCAATGAACTCACCAACGCGGTGCTCGACCCGGTCTCCAAGATACCGGAATATAAGGTGTGCGCGATCCGGCTGGAAAAAGAATGACGGTTTCGTAAAAAGCGGCTTACCCCGCTTTGCGGTATTTTTGCAGAAAGTAACGTACGCGAGACCTGGTCTTTTACCACTATTTGTGCTAAACAACCCATTTTTCTTTCATACTTTTCTTTGATGGTGAGGAATGGAGCGTACTTGGCGGTACGTGACATGACGAGAGATGCAGCGCAACACAGATATTGGACTTTTTACGAAGCCGTCAAATTTGGCGCCGGAATTTTTTCCGTCTTCGAGACGCGAGGAGGGAGAATAGCAAGCTATTTGACCGACGAAGCAACAA
>JAXHVL010000106.1:0-9061 GCA_034189225.1 Thermodesulfobacteriota bacterium | reverse complement strand
CAGGTTCAAAATGGTACTCAATATTAAATTCGAAACACGAAGGCACATGGTTCTTGAACTCACCCTTCGTGTTCTTCGTGAGCTTCGTGGTTCATTTGAGCTGATATTTATTACCACGAAGAGCACGAAGGGCACAAAGATAGATGCATCGCATTGCCCCGGAACACTCCGGTATCTGTTTTGATCATTGGAACATTTGATATTCGGATTTGTTTCGAATTTCGAATTTCGTGCTTTGCTCCTTACCGGCATAGCCTTTTATCGCTGACCTGGCCCAGAGGACCAGGTTTTATTGACTGAATAAATAATCAATGTTTTTCTTTTTCGCCATCCTGATCGCCTTCTATATTGCCGTCACGCTCATTCCCGTGCTGCGGCGGTATGCGATGAAATGGCGAATGACGGATATACCTGACGAACGAAAAGTCCATAAAAATCCCACCCCCCGGGTGGGCGGCATCGGGATCGTTATCGGCGCGATGATTCCCATTCTCGGACTGATACATTATTCCCGTGAATCCATCGCCTTTTTGGCCGGTGTGGCCGTGCTGATTATCGCCGGCGTATGGGACGATCTCTACGGGCTGAATTACCGGATGAAATTCCTGGGCCAGATCCTGGCGGTGATCGCTGTCATGGCCGTGGGCCGGATATTTATCGCCAACCTGGGGGTCTGGGGCGGCACAGAGGTGATATTGCCGATATGGATTGCCGTGCCATTAACCTTTTTCTTCATCCTGGGAATCACCAACGCCATCAACCTGGCGGACGGGCTTGACGGCCTGGCCGGTGGCATCTCCATCCTGATATTCTTTTCCATCGGCCTGCTGGGGTTTCTGGACAACAACACCTTCATCCTTATCTGCTGCCTGAGCATTGCCGGCGCGCTCCTGGCGTTTCTGCGATACAACACCTATCCGGCCTCCATCTTCATGGGAGACACGGGCTCTCAGTTTCTCGGATTTGCCGCAGCCGTGCTTTCCATCTACCTGACCCAGCATCAAAGCACCGCCATTGCCAAGACTCTGCCGATTATCATTCTGGGCTTTCCCATTCTGGATACCCTTACGGTCATGGCCGAACGGATGGCCCTGGGGGCTCCGCTGTTCAAGGCCGACCAGCGCCATTTTCATCACCGGCTGCTCAAGCTCGGCTTCACCCACAAGGACGCGGTGCTCTGCATATACGTGGTGCAGGCATTGATGGTCTTTCTGAGTATTCAACTCTGCTACTATGCCGGCTTATGGATTATTGTCGCCTATCTGTCCCTGGCGACCGCCATTCTGGGCTTTTTTTACATCACCCATCGCACCGGCTGGAAGCTGCAGCACGGCATGGGAACGGACCTGTCACTAAACCGGCTGGCGGCAAAACAGCTGGATAAAAAAATAAAAGCCCTTTCCCTGGTCGCCCTTCGCATACTGCTGCCCGCCGGGCTCATCTGGTTTTCCGTAACATCCGCACTTTCCCTCAAACAGGGCACCACGGTCATTTTCATACTGAGCGTGCTGACCATCGCCGCCTTCTGGCTTCACCGGGCGGCTTTTACCGTTTTTTTCCGGCTGACCGCCTATGCCTTGGTACTGTATCTGCTGTTTTCATCCCAGGCGCCCATCGGCCTTGACCTGCCGGTTTCACAGCAGATGCTGCATCGGCTTTACTGGGGGAGTCTTGCCGCCTTTGCCCTGCTGTTTCTGCTGGTGACGCGGTTTGAATCCTTTGAAATCACCCCTTTTGACTACCTGGTGCTGCTGCTGGTCATCAGCATACCCTTTCTTCCGGTCGAACACGTAAAAACCCTGCATCTCGGAACGGTTGCCGGCGGAATGATGGTGTTTCTGTGGGTGAGCGAAATTCTGCTCACCCATCAGAAACAATGGCGCGCCGCCTTTCCGGTTTCGTGCCTGGCAGCTGTACTGATACTTTTTATCCGCCATGTATTGATAATTTTATAAATACCGTTTTTCGGTTACGGAGGTTTAACATGAACAGACACCGCTATTTCCGATACATCCCGTGGGTATTGGTGGTATGCCTTATGCTGGGGCTTTGCGCCTGCGCCAGCAAGGAAGAAAAACGCGACGCCTATTTTAAAAAAGGCGAAACACTTCTGGAAAAGGAGGATTATGTCCGCGCCAGGCTGGAGTTCCAGAACACCCTGAAGATTTACCCGGATTACGCACCGGCCTATTACAAACTCGGGTACTGCGAACTCAAACTTGAAAACTTTCGCAAGGCATACGGGTATTTCAACAAAGCCGTGGACCTTGACCCGACACTGTGGGAAGCCCATTTGTCCCTTGCGGAAATGCTGATTGCCGGCGGCCAGAACGAGCGGGCATCTGAAAAAATTTTCCTGGTGCTTGGCGAAACCCCCGGCAATACCAGGGCACGCGTGCTGAACAGCACGCTGTTCATCCGAAACAACGAACCGGCAAGGGCTGAAAAAATCCTCCAGGGCGTTATCCATGACGATCCCCGGGTGGTGGAGGCATACCTGCTGCTGGCAAGGCTGCTGGAAACGCACGCCAGGCCCGGTGAAGCGGAAAAACTGCTGAAAACCGGCCTTTCAAACAACAAAAACAATCCGGACCTGCTGATCGAGCTGGCCAGCCATTATGAACGGCAGCAGCAGTTTTCCAACGCCCAATCGGTCTATCAATCCCTGATTTCCGCCCACCCGGACGAAAATGCGCATGCGATGCGACTGGCGAAATTTCATGAACGCAACGCCCAGCCGGAAAAGGCGGAAAACGTTTACAGAAAGCTGATCAAAAAAGAACCGGAAGCGGCAAGCCACAGGGCCGGGCTGGCTTTGTTTTATGAAACACAGAAAGAACGCAAAAAGGCCATAGAAACCATCAAGACGGCGATCTCAGACCTGCCGGATGAACGGCGGCTGCAACTGCTGCTGGCCGAAATATACACGCGGGACGAACAGATTGACAAAGCCCTTGCCACTTACCAGCGCCTTGCGGAAAACCATGCCCGGTCTCCCGAAGCGATCACAGCTCTTAACCGTATCGCGCGCATTTATTATCTTCAAAAAAAAGTGAATGCGGCCATGGCAAAACTGGAAACCATCCTGGCGGAGAACCCCCGGGATTTTGATGCCCATTTCCTCAAAGGCACCATCCTGCTGAGCCGGGGCAAGGGAATGGATGCGGTCAGCGAATTCCGCGTAGTGGTGGAGGAGGAACCGGCCAATCCGAACGGGTATGTCCAACTGGCAAGGGCCCATCTGCTTAACGAAGACAGAGGCCTGGCCATCAACAACCTGAAAAAAGCGGTGACCGCCGACCCCGGCCATCAGAAAAGCCTTGATCTGCTGCTCAGCATTCTGGCCAATGACAAGGCATATGATGAAGCCGCTTATATCCTCAAGGACATGGTGAACAAAGACCCGGAAAACATCCTTGCCTTGAGCCGGCTGGGCGACATTCACATGCTCCAGGGCAACGCCGGCAAGGCCCGGAAGACTTACGAAAAACTCAAGCAAACCGCACCGGAAAATCCCGAGGGGTATATCAAGATGAGCGCCATCCACAGGACGGAAAACGACATGGACAAGGCCCTGGCGGAACTTGAGAAGGCCCTGAATATACAGCCGCAAAATCTGAAGGTCCTGGCGATGATCACCCGCCTCCATCTTTCCCGGAATCAACCGGACTCGGCGATTCAGGCCTGTGAGGCGCATATGAAAGCGGTCCCGGGGCGCAAGGCCCGGATTCAACTGATGATCAGCCGCATATACGGGGCACAGAAAAAATTTGACAAGGCGGAGCAGGCCATTAAGCAATCCATTGAATTGGCCCCCACGGCCGCCGCCCCCTACGCGGCCCTGGGAAGCCTTTACAGTCAGCGCGGGAAGGTCGACGAAGGGATAAAGGAATTTAAAAAGGCGCTGGAACAGAATCCCGGCAGTGTACAGCTGCTGTATCCCCTCGCCATTCTCTACACCCAGAAAAAGGATTATGACAACGCCATTGCCTGGTATCAAAAAACTATTGACAGCAACCCGGACTTTGTTCCCGCCATCAACAACCTGGCCTATCTGTACGCGGACAGCCGTCCCACAACGGATAACCTTAAAAAAGCCCTTTCCCTGATGGATACGATTCCGGAAAAACAGCGCAACGACAGTGTTCAGGACACGCTGGGATGGATTTATTATAAGCAGGGGAAATACGCCAAAGCCTATGAGGTGTATCAGGGGTTCAAGGACACGGCGGACATGCCCGCCGTTGTTCATCTGCACATCGGGCTGACCGCCCACCGGTTGAACCATCTTGCGGAAGCCAGCGCCGCCCTGGAAAAGGCCCTTGCAGACGGCGGCCTGTCAGAAAAAGAAAAGACAATGGCGGAAGCGGCGTTAAAAAAGCTGTAACTGGTTTCACCGCTTTCTCTGCGCTCTCAACCCCGCTCACACGCTCCCGCTGGGGGCAGCAGGAGATTCACTGCCCGCGATGTTAAGGGATGCGAAAAAAACCAATATACCTGAATTGCGCCGGATTTTGATTCGTATTCAAGGCGCATCAAAGGGAGCATATCAGGATATATGACCTTTGATGCAACAAAGAATACTGGTCAAAAGACAAGCAAGGCGGGTATATTCGTTTTTTCCGCTTCCCTAAGCATATTTGCGGGCATAGACGCCGATGCCAAAAGCGATCAGCATGGCTGCGGCAAAGCCCCAAATCCCCAGCGCCGATGCCGCATTGGGCAGGGATACCGGATCGGAGGGGTCGGTCCCCCTCGCGATCTCGGTCCCGTCCAAATACTCATCCCCATCGGCATCCGGATCAATCAGGTTATACACGCCGTCCCCGTCGGCATCCCCATCCCACTCCTCCCCCCAGTAATCATATTCCGGGCCGTCATTTATGGCGTCGTTGTCCGCATCCGGATCAATGAGATTCGCCAGCCCGTCTACATCAGAATCCTCGCAGCTGTCCTGCCAGATAGTGAACTCCGCCTTGTCTGAAATTCCATCCCCGTCCGTATCGGCGTTTAAGGGGTCCGTTCTCCGGCAGTGTTCTTCCAGGTGCGTCCATCCGTCACCGTCGGCATCCGCCAGCGCATCCATGGTGTCCCCGGGGTCCAGCCCGTATTGCGTTTCCCAGGTGTCCGGCAGGCCGTCACCGTCTTGGTCGCCGGGATCGTTCGCCGCCAGTTGCCATGACAGCGCATAATCCCATAGAAACGCCGCCTGCCCGTTTCCCGGCTGAACCCGGATTTCATAGGCATGGCCGTCAACAAGCGGCGCCCGCAGGTTTTCCGTATTATCCCATGCGGATTCCGCCGCCGCCACCATCTGGCTGTCCGTCACATCATAAAGCACGAGATCCATATCATAAAAAGCGGCGTCGCCATCGAAAAAAAAGGGGCTGCCGCCGTCAATGGCCACATGCCAGACCAGGGACGCTGTTATCCGGCTGTGCGCCGCATCGGCGGTAAAATAATAAGAAGCCGTGTCATTGGAGCCCTCCAGACCGCCAAATGCCGGATCATAGTCAAATCCGTATTTGCCGATTTGACTGCCGCTGTCCTGTTCACCCCCGACAATAATATGATAGGCCGCCTGAATGTTCATCTGCCCGGCCCCGAATCGCCTGTCCAGTCCGTTATCCGTTCGATCCTCAGCTGCCGCCCGATAATCGCCGATAAAATCATCATCGCATTGACAGTTTGTCCACCTGTCCGCCCCGGCCATGAGGGCCGCCTTGATCACTTCGGCATTGCCGGCATTGGACATGCCGTCGCCGGCTTCCAGGAGCAGTGCCGCCGCTGAAGCCCCCACGGGGGCCGTAGAGCTGGTGTTCCCCAGCGGCACCACCACATCCGGCTTGATACGCACCGCTTCATAAACCGTATCCGCGTAGGAATCCGCCAGGGCAACCGAGGTGCGGGTATGATTGCCGTCCGTACATCCCACGGTAATCGTGTTAAAGGCGCTGCCCAGCACAATGGCATTCGTATCGGGACTGTTGCGCAACCCGACACACTGGATATAGTCGCGGCTCTCAATGACCCAATCCAGCCGGCGCAGCGCCTGGGAATCGGTATCCGGATTGCCGAAACCGCCCACGTAACTGTGGTTGGCGATCCGTTCCGTGGAGGCGACCGGCTGCCCGAGGGACCCCATCTTTAAAAAACCGTCCTGCAGCCAGTGGTCGGTCATGTACGCATCCACAAATATAATGCCGGGGCTCATGGATCGGTCATTACCGTAAAAAAACCGCCCAACCGCCGTTGCATGGTTTGAGGAACCGGTATCCCCCCCGGTTTTGTCGGTGATGGTTTTGCCCGTAAACGCCGCATGGGCAGTATCCGGCATCCAGTGCTCATTGGAGAGGGCCTCGACCTGGACCACATCAACACCGGTCCCGTCCGGTATGGCCGCCCCCAGTTCATTGACAAGGTCGGTATACCCGATATCGTCCTTGTAATCCGCGTGGACCTGTCCAACACAGAGGAACCATGCCGAAAGCAGGAGAGACATGGTTTTCAATACCGTCATCTTCATTTCCTTGCGACTCTCTTTCTCTGCATACTGCATTCAATGCGAATTCACAATAGGAAAACCATATGCGTAAACACTCCTAGTAAAGTCCATCAATGTTAGGATTAGATAAAAATTTCATGAAATATGAATTACCGGTCTTGACGAAAACCCCCTGCTCCCGTATTAGACAAAAAAGCACGGCGCATTCGCAGCGTCGGGATGGGGCCGTTGCGTTTCCATGCAGGAACGTGAGAACGAGAAAAAAAACGCCTGGGCCATAACGCCCGGTAGCAAAGAATCCTGGCCCAGAGGACCAGGTTTTATTGACTGGATAAAAATGAAACCCGATTCCCTGGCATCCTTTACCCGGAACCAGACCTTCAGGTTCGGCACGGTTTTCCTTCTGCTGGCCGGCGTACTCTTCTTTCTGCTGAACCGGGTGCCCGGCAGCCACATTGCCCCCCTCAATGTTTATACCGCCCGAATGACGGGGATGGTGGTGCAACTGCTCGGCATTAACGTAGTGGTAAGGGACGTATTCGTATCTGCCGGCAGTTTCAGCATTAAGGTAATCCCCGAATGTACCGCTGTTTTCGTGATTATTCTTTTTTTTGCCTTTGTCATGGCCTATCCCGCTTCTGTCAGGCAAAAGGCAATCGGCCTGATATTCGGTATTCCCGTGCTGTTGCTTATCAACCTGCTGCGGCTGGTTGGCATCTTTCTGATCGGCATTCACAACCGTGCCCTGTTTGAATACGCCCATGTATATATCGGCCAGATATTCATGATTCTCCTGGTGCTCAGCATCTCCCTGATATGGCTTCGCGTTGTGGTTCATGTATCCACCAGAGACGCCCCGATCGGCTTCATCTTCCGGTTCATCGCCTTTTCCAGTATCCCCTTCGTATTCTGGCTCTATATCGATGAGGCCTACGTGTTGGCCAACCTCTGGATCGTCCAGTGGATTTTCAGCCTGTTTCACATCCCCATGACCCTTCCTGAAACCCTGGGCCTCTACCCGTACACCTTCAACACCTTTCACCTGATCGCCTATACCGCCCTGACCCTGGCCACCGCCTCCCTGGATTGGCGAAAAAAAACAAAAGCACTGGCCATCGGGCTGGCCATCCTCATGGCCATGCACCTGCTGTTCCGGTTTCACGAAGCCCTTTATTACAACGCCCAACACCCCGCCGCCATGGCCCCCTTTGTGGCCCTCATCATCATTAATCAATGGATACTGCCCTTTCTCCTCTGGATCGCCATTGTCCGCAGGGAAATTTTCAAAAACGGAAAAATGCCCCCCCAGGCCTGCCCGATCTGCGGTGCCCGGAAAACCGGCCTTCTGGATCACATACAGGCCAAACACGGCAAACACACATTGAACGATCCACGGGTGAAGGCCTTGCTGGATGGAAGAGGCAGTTAACACGAAATATTAACCAGTGTCCATCCATAAATAAGGAATTCATCATGGCATTTTTCAGACAACACCGTGCCTTCTCTTTTCTCGGCATCATACTCAATACCCTGATTTTGACGGGTGCGGCCGTGGCCGATACCGGCAATTATGACTTTTCCATGTGGTCTTGGTGCGGACAGGTTTCCTCTGCAACGCCCGCTTACATCGACGATCACCTAAACACCATGAACCAGTTTGAATGGGAGGCTTAACGGCCCAATACCGGTGGCTGCGCCACCGGCTATACGACAAAGCCCCTTCGGGGGTTTCGCGAAACGATCTGCCATCAGCGAATTTATACCCCGAAATATCTAACTTAATTAATCTAATATCCAGTATTGACGAAGCTGCTCTTCAGTGATATCTTCTGAGGGCTGATTGTAAAAGCGCTGCAACCGCAAAACGGAACTGACATATGACTCAATACTCCTTTTGGCATAACCGGCCAATTGGAGGTCTTCCTTAAAGCGTTTAATCAAAGGGCTCATGGTATCTTCCTTTCTTCTTTAAAACCTTGTCGGGTAGAAGATACCGACCTGCAAGCCGGTCAGAAGATACCATGAACCGTTTGATTAAACAATGGGGCGCTGCTCCCCTGCCGCGGAGCGGCTTACTTGAACAAACCAGTGCACCTGATGCCAAAAGCCGGGGCGTTTAAGAAATTGTGTGCTTTTGCCAAGGTTTTTCATTTTTTGAATCTATGGGGCATCTTTTGGCACAGGTGACCGGAGCGTTCTGCCTCAAAATTGATTAGAAACAGAAATTTGGTATAATTAATGAAAATTCGTTTTTCGTTGTAACTGTTCAGCAAAAAAAATGCATTTGATGTCATTTTTTACTTGACAAGGGTTTTTGGGGGAAATTTGATTTTTCGGGTGAATCTGAAAAGTCTTTTGTGCAGAGGGTTCTGAAAGGATATTCGCTTGATTGAGGGGCTTTAAACAAGAATACATAGCAGGTCATATCCAAAATTTTGGTAACGTTCAAAAGTGTTGGCATGGACAAATTTTAACATGAGTCTTTTCTATTATAAGATTCCTTCAACGCCAGATTTATCTTTTCAATATCTGCCAAGTTCCTATTGGAATGGAAAC
>JAXHVL010000105.1:0-7206 GCA_034189225.1 Thermodesulfobacteriota bacterium | reverse complement strand
AACTCGATTCGAAATCGAAATCGGTATCGGTATCGAAATCGATAAGTTAAGATTCGATTGCGAAGCCATGGCGCACGTTCCTTTCTGCAAAAACGCCGCGGCGGGGTTGGAAGCTTTTTACATAGCCGTCAATTCATGCCGATATCCGCCGGGCCGGTGTACAATTCGGCAAAGCGCTTGCCCTCTGGGCTGTTGTTCTTGTAGAACGTGATACACCGGTTCACAATATCCACCACCTGGTCGTCGTTAAAAAGAGCGGGCAGTTCCCGGGCCAGCCGGGGGTGGCGGCCCAGTTTTCCGCCCAGCATGACCCGCCATGCTTTTTGACCTTCCGTAATGGTCCCCGTGGGGCAGACTTTGGCGCATTCCCCGCACAGGAGGCACGCACCCGGATCGATAACCGGTTGCAAACCCTTATCGTCCAGATGGACAGCATCGTCTTTGCACACTTCAACACAGACCCCGCAATCACTGCATTCAACATCGGTGATTTCAGGCACACACGCGCCGATGATGCCGATGTCCTTGACCTGGGGCTGGGCGCAGGCGTTGGGGCATTCGGCAATGGCTACTCTAAGTTCATGGTGGAATTTCAAGCCTTCCCCCACTGCTGCTTTCAAAAAGTTCAGTATGTCCGCCTGCTTTAAAAGCGTTTCAATGCGTTCGGCCAGGCGCCCCGCATCATTGGCCCGATGGGGACAGGCACCGCGACTGAAGCAGGTATCCACCTGATAGCCTTTTATCTCCGATGCCATGTTTTTCAAAAAGCGATTCCGGGTGGCGATTACCTCGTCTATGGTAACCCGTTTTTTGCCTTCTTCTGCGGCGTCCCGCTCCACCCTGGCCTTTACTTTTTTGCGAACAAAGAAAGGGACTTTTCTGATTTCCGCCTCCGCCTCGCTTGTCCATTCCATGGTTATGCCTTTAAGCTCAGCATGTTGTCCAGAGCCACCCGCGCTTCTTGTTTAACGTTGTCGTTAACCGTTACCATGTTCAACCGGCCGGGCTTTTCCAGTACGGCCAACAGATTGCTGAGATTGATCCGGGCCATTTTGGGGCACAGGGAATCGTTGCAGGGTAATCGTATCGCCGCATTCGATCCGTCCCCCCCGGATAACCCGGGCGAACACCCCTTCCCGGGGCATGATGCAGTCGCCGGCCTGGTAATAGATGGCGCATTTGTTGTGACAGGTTTTGCCTATCTGGGTGATTTCCACGACCGCGGTGTCGCCGAGCTCCACCCGGGTGCCCACGGGGACGGTCTTCCAGTCCACGCCCGTGGTGGCGATATTTTCCGCAAAATCCCCGAATGTCACGTCCAGTCCCTGCGCCCTGGCACCATCGATCTGTTCAGAGGCGAGAAAACTGACCTGCCGGTGCCATCCGCCGGCATGGGCATCTTTTTCCAGGCCTTGGTTCTCAACCAGTTCCGCTGCTTCAACCTGCTGTTTACGCGTTCCTTTATGTTTGCTGATGGCAATGGATACGATTTTCATATCGATAGTCATGATCCGCTGTCCTTTCCAAGCTGAAAGATGCCGTAAGTGGCTAACAGGTTCGGCATGATCGTGACGATCTTTCCGCTTTCCTGCTTTTTGCCGGGTGATATGGCCACCGATTTTTCGATATGGAAAGCCATTTTTTTAACGAAATCCCTGAAATCCTTGATGCTGAGCACCCGGATATTGGGGGTGTCGTACCATGCGTAGGGAAGTTCCCTAGTGACGGGTGTCCGGCCCGTTAACAATACCTGGGCCCGGACCCGCCAGTGGCCGAAATTGGGAAAACTGACAATAACCTGTTTTCCGATACGCAGCATGTCGTGAATCAGACGGGATGGTTCATACACCTGCTGAAGGGTCTGGCTTAGAATGACATAGTCAAAGGCATCGTCCGGATAGTCAAGAATCTCTTCATTGATATCGCCCTGAAGCACGGATAGCCCTTTTTTAATGCACCCGGCCACCCGGGATTCCACGATCTCGATGCCCGTTTCTTTTACCTGCTTGTTCTGTTTGAGATGCAGCAGCAGGTCGCCTTCGCCGCATCCCAGTCCGAGAACCGTGGCGCCGGGCGTTATCCATGATGCGATGATCCGCAGATCAAACCGCATCACCTCGGTATTATAGTGATTGACAGACACTTTCCAGAAATCCTCTGATAAGAGATGTGAGCCGGTCGCTGGGCAGGAGAAATGCGTCATGGCCGTATTCCGCCTCGATTTCACAGAAGCTCACATCCAATGTGTTTTTCTTCATCGCCTTGACCATTGCCTTGGACTGGTAGGTGGGGTACAGCCAGTCCGAGGTGAACGATATCAGCAGGAAACGTGCGGTTGATTTGGAGAAGGCCCTCACCGCAGAGCCGTTGCCGTGCTGTTTTTCCAGGTCGTAATAATCGGCGGCCTTGGTGATGAACAAAAATGCGTTGGCGTCGAACCGTTCCACAAACTTACTGCCCTGATGGCGAAGATAGCTTTCCACCTGGAAGTCGCCGCCGAAATCGAAGGACAGATCGGTTTTGTCCTGAAGGCGGCGGCCGAATTTCATGCGCATGGATTCGTCGGACAGGTAGGTGATATGGCCGATCATGCGGGCCACCGCCAGCCCAAGGTCCGGCTTTTGTCCATCGTAGTAATCGCCGTTGTTCCAGTTGGGGTCGGCCATGATGGCCTGGCGGGCCACTTCGTTGAAAGCGATGGCAAGGGCCGAATGTTTGGTGGTGGTGGCAAGCGGAATGGCGGAGATCACCATTTCCGGATACCGGACGCACCATTCCAGCACCTGCATGCCCCCCACGGAACCGCCCACCACTGCCAGAATTTTTTTGATGCCCAGATGATCCATTAATGCTTTCTGTGCTTTGACCATATCGCCGATGGTGATAACCGGGAATTCCAGCCTGTACGGCTGACCGGTGGCCGGATTGATGGAGGCCGGACCGGTGGTGCCCATGCAGCTGCCCAGAATGTTGGAACAGACAACAAAGTACTTGCTGGTATCAATGCCTTTGCCGGGACCCACCATGTTTTCCCACCATCCCGGTTTATCGTCGTCCGGGCCGTGATACCCGGCCACATGGGCGTCACCGGTCAGGGCGTGCAGTATCAGAACGGCGTTGCTCTTGTCAGCATTCAGCGTACCGCAGGTCTCATATGCGATGGTCACCGGCCCCAGCCGGCGCCCGCTTTCCAGTACCATTTCATCGGGCGTGTCCGCAAAGGTGTAATGCTTTCTTTCCACAACCCCCACGGATGCGCCTGTCTTGTCATGTTCGGTGTATTCGCTCATGATTTGTTCAACGCCTGCCGCATGTCGGCGCAGATGTCATCCGCCGCCTCTATGCCCACGGACAGGCGGATCATCTCCGGAAAAATGGACAGCGACCGCCTGGTCTCATCGTCAAATGCGGCATACTGGGAAGAATACGGGTGGATTGCCAGGGTCTTGCAGTCTCCCAGGTTGGCCAGGTGGTATATCAGGTTCAGGTTTTTGATAAAATTAAAGCATGCCGTCTGATTGTCAAGGCTGAAGGTCAGCATGCCGCCGAACCCCTTTCCGTTAAACTGCTGTTCCGCAGTGTCATGGGAGGGATGGCCGTCCATACCCGGATAATTGACGCAGGTCACTTCAGGCTGGCGGCTAAGAAAATCGGCCACCGTCATGGCATTTTCCATATGCCGTTCCATGCGAAGGGCCAGGGTGTCCATCCCGATCATGGTCAAATAAGCATGAAAAGGGGCCTGGGTGGTGCCGAAATTGATGTGGTGTTCCCGCCAGATTTTGTCCAGCAGGGCCAGTTTTCCCTTGCGTTTGATAAATGGCTCGAAATCCGGGAACCGGTCTTCCGGCCAGCTGAATGTTCCGCCGTCAATCACGATGCCCCCGGTGGCTGCGCCATGGCCGCTCAGGTACTTGGTGGTGGAGTGAATTACCGCATCGGCCCCCAGGGTAAGGGGCCGGCACAGAAATGGCGTGGCCATGGTGTTGTCAACAATCAGGGGAATGCCGTGGTCATGCGCCAGGGCTGCGATGGCGCCGATATTCGGAATATCCATCTTCGGGTTGCCAATGGTTTCGATATAGATGAACCGGGTATTGGCGTCGATGGCCCCTTCCAGGGCGGCGATATCCTGGGGGTCTGCCAGTTTGGGCGCAATACCGTATTTTTTGAAGATATTCGTGAAAAGGACGTAAGTGGACATGAACAGCGAGTTTGAGGCGACAAAGGTATCGCCCGAACGCAGCATCGCCATGCAGGTGTTCGCCACCGCGGCCATTCCGGAGGCCATGGCCACCGCGCCGGCGCCTTTTTCCAGGGCGGCGATCTTGTTTTCCAGCACCTGGTTGGTGGGATTGGAAAGGCGCATATAGATGGGATCGCTGTTGGCGCCGGTAAAGGCATTGCTCAGGTGTTCCGCCGTATCATGCCGGTGGGAAGCCGATTGGTATATGGGCGGCAGGGTCGCCCCGGCCCATTCATCGGGTAACTGGCCCTCGTGAATCACCCGGGTGTCGAATTGGTAGGTTGATTTGTCGGCCATTTGATTTCTCCGGTAGGGTTATATCCGCCCACGAATCTGCACGAATTGACACGAATAAGGAGGTCCACGCGTCCGTGCGGGATTCTGTGACCATTCGTGAGCTCTGTTTCACAATAGTCCCGCCAGTATATCGCAGGATCGGCAAAGGCGCATTTTTTCTTTCCAGCTCGGTTTGGCGTCGCCGTTGCAGATGGTGCCGTTGATAAACCAGCATAATTCTCCCGCCTGAAATTCCCATGCCGGGCAACGGCTCCGCCGTTCGGGCGGGCAACGGAAAATTTCCCAACAGGGTCCTTGTCGTCTTTCCGGTTTCCGGGCCTGAACCATCAAAAGAAGCATCTGTCTTTCAATATGGTCGGGGACGGAGCGCCATCCCTGCTCGTAGCTGTGAACGGCTTTGATCGAGATGCCCAGCAGCCGGGCCATCTGTTTCTGGGTTTTCCCCAGCTGTTTTCGAAATGATGTGAATTCTTCAATTTTCAAATTCTTGCCCGATTTTTCTTGTAGTTTTTGCTTGACAATGTATGATTAAGTAGCACATATTAAATACCACAAAGTGGTATACGAGTGTCAACAGAAAAATGCAGAAGAATATCAGGAGAAGGCTATGTTGTATTCACAAACGGTTATGGATCACTTCCGAAATCCACGGAACGTGGGGACAATCGAGGATGCCGACGGCCTTGGTGAAGTGGGCAATCCCATCTGCGGCGATATGATGACCATTTATATCAAGGTGGCGGACGAGAAGATCAGCGATATCAAGTTTCAGACTTTCGGGTGCGGATCGGCCATCGCGGTGTCCAGCATGCTCACCGAGATCGCCATGGGCAAGACCATCGAAGAAGCCAAGAAAATCACCAATAAGGACGTGGCCGAAGCCCTGGAAGGACTGCCCAAGAACAAGCTTCATTGCTCCAACCTGGGTGCGGACGCGCTTCAGCTTGCCATCAAGGATTATGAAGATCGTAAGGCCGGCAAACCCCCCGCCGAACTCAAGCGCAAGGAACAGCACGAGCATGTGCACGAAGACGGCAAATGCTACTGCCCTTATTGCGATGCGGAACTCGGAGAACAGGCATCCTTCTGCAATGCGTGTCTCTCGGATATCGAGGAAGACGCACACTGATGAGATGCACACTGATGAGACGTGCACTGATGAGATGCGTACTGACGATCTGATTTTTTCATCCTGTCTGTTTGTTTCAAGCCCCTTTCAGCCGCTGCTGACGGGGATTTTTGTGCGGAAAATTCAATAATCGAAAAATAAATGGAGAAGCGATCCATGGGCAAGATAAACCTGGACCATATTTCATCCAGTCAGATGCTGCCGGAAGTACAGGCAGCCATGATTGACATTATCAAGGGTGTGCCGGGCAACCCGTCCAGCCAGAACATGGCCGGGGAAAAAGCTTCGGAAAAACTGGAAACCGCCAGAATGTCTGTGGCGAACCTGATCAATGCCGCGGCCCCGAAGGAGATCGTGTTTACATCCGGCGGAACCGAATCCGTCAACCATGCCTTAAAAGGGGTTGTACGGGCCAATACGGAAAAAGGCAACCACATTGTGACGTCCAACATCGAGCACAGCGCTGTAAACCGGAGCGTCAAACGGTTGATGCAGCTGGGGTGCAAGGCTACATCGGTGTCCGTTGACAGCAAGGGACGGGTGGATCCGGACGAGGTGGCGGACGCCATTCAGGACAATACCATTCTGGTGTCGATCATGCACAGCAATAATGAGATCGGGACCCTTCAGCCCATTTCCGAAATCGCGAAAGTCACCAAAGAAAAGAAAATCATCCTGCACACCGATGCCGTGGATTCGGTGGGGGTGGTGCCCTTTGACGTGCAGGCCATCGGTGCGGACCTTGTGAGTTTTGCCGCAAATCCGTATTACGGTCCTCCGGGCACGGGCGGTCTGTATATCCGGAAGGGAGCCCGGATCTGGCCGATTATCGACGGCGGGGTTCAGGAGCACAACCGGCGGGGCGGCACGGAGAACCTGATCGGTATCGTGGGCATGGGTGTTGCCGCGGAGCTGGCCAAAAAAAATATGGCCGAGCGGCTGACGCACCTGAAAAATCTCCAGTCGCTTCTGATAAAGGAACTCCCCAATTATATTGATGAATATTTCATCAACGGCGACCCTGAGAACGGACTGCCAAACCTGATTTCCGTATCCATCAAATACATCGAAGGCGAGAGTCTCATGCTGATGCTGGAGGATGAAGGATTTACAGTGGCCACCCGGTCGGCCTGCGCCACGGGATCATTGCGCGCCTCCCACGTGCTCATGTCCATCGGTCTGGATCATGCCGATGCGCAGGGGACTTTGGTGGTATCTCCCGGCATTGAAAACACCGAGGACGATATCATGGCCTTTCTGGCGGCCCTGAAAAATGTGGTGGGAACATTGCGGCAGATGTCGCCGTTGTATAACAAGTAGCGAAGGTCCGTATCACCCTGAAGACCATTCAGGGGATATTACCTCGGTTTGTGTAGCGGAGGTCTTTAGTCTTCCATAAAAAAAAGAGATATTTTTATTCAGTCAATAAAACCTGGTCCTCTGGGCCAGGTCAGCGATAAAAGGCTATGCCGGTAAGGAGCAAAGCGCGAAATTCGAAATTAGAAATTCGAAACAAATCCGAATATCAAATGTT
>JAXHVL010000104.1:0-14809 GCA_034189225.1 Thermodesulfobacteriota bacterium | reverse complement strand
TTTTGCTAGTGCCCATCCATAAATTGCTATTTTGCCCGATTTCTGCGTCAGTCTCAAATTTTAATCCTCAAAATACGCAAAGTATTCCTCCGGTTAAAATTTTCGCCTTCCTTGAACTCGATCAAAATATCTAATTTCTAGACGGACTCTTGCTATAAAGTTATGAGGGATGAGTTGTGAGGAAGCCCCCTCCACAGCCCGACCATTCAAGCATGGTTTTGGTGCGTTCCAACCAGGGCAGGCTATGCCAGCATCTCTATATGGTCTACGCAGTCCTCAGCCGGTGGAATAATCCCATCCATGTGGTGGCGACCGCAAAGGGTTATTGGACAGCCTCCCCAGCCTCCCCCCTCACAACTCCCCCCTCACAACTCACAACTCACAACTCACAACTCACAACTCATAACTCAACCGTGTTATGACCTGCGCATGGCGGGGATAAGCCGCAAGAAGGGCGTTTCTGCCCCCCATCTCAAAGTCCGCAAACTCAAAACCGGGCGTTGTGGTACATCCCACCAGCGCAAAGCCTTCCGGCTCGGTTACCGTGGCCCCGACCCAGTGGGCATGGGGCACCACTGCCTGGGGCCGTTCCCCCGCGGCGATATCCGGTCCCAGGTGGATTTCCCGATAAGCGCCCGCCGGATCAAGCAGATGAATCACGAGCGGATTGCCGCAGTAGAAGTGCCAGAGCTCGTCGCATCGGAGCCGGTGAAAACAGGAAACATCCCCACCGGGGAGCAGAAAATAGATGGCCGTTCCCAATGCCCGGTCATCCGGGAACCGCTTCGGCAGGGCATCGGCAGTAATGGTGTCAGCCGCCCGATACGTCTCGCAATAATACCCGCCCTCGGGATGGGGTTTCATCTCAAGCGCCTCGATAATCGCTTCCGCTGTCATGGTCATATACACTTCTCCCTGTCAATTTTGCGTCAGTTTATCATGTCGGACACCGGTATAACAGTTTTAATTCAAGCTGAGTCGGCTTTGGCCAGTTATGAAAAAGCGATTGAAGCCGGGGAACATTTGCAACGAACTGGCAGCAGTCCGGTTTTTAAGAGTAAAAATCCGACCCCAGAGGGGCCGGCTTTGGTTACCCCTATAAGGGGGATTGTTTACAGTCTGAACTCACCCTTCGTGTCCTTCGTGACCTTCGTGGTTTAATTGCCCGGGAATTGTTTACCACGAAGCGCACGAAGGACACGAAGAATATGCATCGAATTGATGCCCGGAACTCACCGCTATCTGTTTTGGTCATTGTAACATTTGATGTTCGGGTTTGTCTCGAATTTCGAATTTCAGATTTCGTGCTTTGCTCCACACCGGCATCGCCGTTTATCGCTGCCCCGGTCCAACAAAACAGGTTTTCCAGGCTGCAACAAACCACTCTCAAAACACCCCTCCTGAAAAACCAACACCGTTTTCAAAAAAATACTTGACCCAGACATTGAATTAGATTAAATTGTCGACAATCGACAAAATACAAATTTTATTTAAAGGAGCCTCAAGGTGGAAGCAAAACGCTATAATTTCGACGCAATAGTGATTGGATCCGGGCCGGGAGGGGCCACGGTGGCCAAAGAACTGACAGCCAGAAACAAATCTGTTTTGATCCTTGAACGAGGCGATAACTGGCGGGTCATGGGTACCAACTGGCAGGCGATTTTCACGGCCGGCATACCCGGCAGGAACATGCTGCTGACCAACAATATGCTGGCCATGGTACGGGGCACCACCACCGGCGGCAGTTCAATATTATATTACGGCACGGCATTTGATCCGCCGGTTGAAATGCTTAAATCCCACGGCATGGACATCACCGCCGAGGTTGATGAAATCCGCGAGGAGCTGCCCACCCAGCCCCTGAAAGATGAGCTGGTGGGGCCCATGGCCAAACGCATCATGGGCAGTGCCAGGGACCTGGGATATGACTGGAACAAGCTGCCCAAATTCGTCTATCAGGACAAGTGCAAGGCGGAATGCTGGCGGTGCAATTACGGCTGCCCATACGGCGCCAAGTGGAACGCCCGGATGTTCGTGGAAAAGGCCTGTGAGAACGGCGCCATCCTGGTCAACAGGGCAAGGGTTTCCCGGGTGATCACGGAAAACAAGAAAGCCGTGGGCGTGGAATACACCCGGTGGGGTAAACCCCACACCGCGTATGCGCCCAAAGTGGTCCTTTCCGCCGGCGGCATCGGCTCGCCCGCCATTCTCAGGAAAAGCGGCATTGCCGATGCGGGATACGATTTTTTCTACGATCCGCTGATCGCAGTCATGGGCACGGTAAAGGATATCAAGGGGGGCAAGGAATTCCCGATGGCCACGGGCGTTCTCATGGAAGAAGACGGCTATGTTATGACTGACATGGCGGTGCCCCGCAGCCTCTACATGCTGTTTGCGGCGGAGGTGTTCCGGTTCCACAAGTTGCTCTCCCATGGCCGGACGCTTCAGATCATGATCAAGGCCAAAGACAGCCTCGGCGGCAAGGTCACGGACAAAGAAGGCGTCCGGAAAAAGCTGGCGAACAGCGACCGGCAGAAACTGCTGCACGGTTATGACCGGGCGAAACAGATATTGAAGAACGCGGGCGCAAAAAATATTTTCAAAAGCTGGTACATTGCCGCGCATCCCGGCGGCACGGTCAAAGTGGGAGACATTCTCGACGCCAACCTGGAAACGGAATACGAAAACCTATATGTCTGCGACTGCTCCGTTATTCCGGAGGCCTGGGGCCTGCCCCCCACGTTCACCCTTGTGGCCCTGGGGAAACGACTTGCCAAGCATATCAGCTCATAAGGAGGCCCTGATGACACAGCAAATGGAGAATAACGGGCGCGCGGCCTTTACCGCCCTGTTGTCCGAAATACTGGGCACGCGGGAAATACGGACCGCCATCGCCGATTCCGTGCCGGAAGTTCTGAACCTCTGGGCCGGCGACCGGTTTACGCGGAAGCTGATGGGAAATGCGGTGGCCAGAAACATTCAAAAAGGGCTGGCCCGGCCGGGGGACGAAATGGAACGGGAGGAGCTCACCGAGCTGTTTTCGGATCCGCAGCACCTGGACCGCCTGGCGGAGATGCTGCCCGGCCTGCTGGACACGGGAGCCGAAATCGCTATTAAAACGGGGGAAGCCCTGGCCGCCCTCCCCCCGGATCATCGGCAAAAGACCCTTTCCGCCCTTCTGTCGGCTGTCTGCACCGGTCGGGGCGGAGCGGTGATTACCACGTGGGCGAAGGTGCTGGCCGGTATACAGACCGGGTCTCCAGATTTCCTGGCCCGGACCCTTGAACCGGGAATCCGGAAATGGATCGATGACACCGACTTCGGTGAACTCAAGGAACTTTTGGAGGCCACTGCCGGGTCCGCGGGGCCGCTGGCTGCCATGATCAACGACCTGATCTGGCGGTATCCCGCAAAAGTCGTGCTGCTCACCTCGCTTCTGCCCTCCCTGGCGAATATTCTGCTGGACGCGGCCAACGAAAGCCTCGGCCGGTTCAACCGTCTTCCTCCCGACCTTGTAGCGGATGTGGTACTCTCCTGCTTCCGGGAAATGGACGGCGAAAAAATCGGCCGCACTATCAACGAACTCGCCGAGCTCGGCAGAAAAATCCATACCGGCAGCGCCCTCACCGGCGATGGCGGGGTAACCGGATTCAGCCGGGACCTGCACGATTTTCTGACAACAGTGGTCGCCGCCGTGGACGGCAAAGTCCTGTTCAAAGCAAAAACCGCCCTGGCCGGCGGCAGGGAAACTTTGGCCACAGCACTGGCCGACACCCTCGAGGACAATCCCGACCTGATGATCGAATCCCTGCGCAACCGCCATTCCGGTTGCAATGCCACTATTAAAACAACGGGCCGGCATGCCGCCATGATGGCCGACATGCCGGCAGAGGAATTCACCAACGCGTTTTCTGAAAGCCTGTCGCAGCTGAATGCCGGCGAAGCCGCTGAAATCGTCAATCTGGTCTTCTTGCTCATAAACCGCATTCGGGATCTGAACCCGGCGGTTCTGCCCTCGGTTGCGGCCCAGATCATCAACGGTCTGGATCTATCTGAAATCGAAGACACTGTTGAAGGAATGAGCCGTGATATCGGGGACGTGCTCAAGCCCCTGGGCCGGGCCGTCCTGCCCCACCTGATACAGACCGCCTGCCAATGGCTCATGCCGGAAGATGACCCGACGGACGAAACCGCAGCGGCAGCCCGCGATGCCATTCTTTCTTTTCTTAACACACAGGAGGTGCCATCATGATAACCCCTTTCCGGGAAGCCGCCGCCCAGATTGCCAACGCGTATGTGGAAGACCGGGTTTCCAGCGGCGAACAAACGGTCGGTTATACCTGCTCCTTCATGCCACCGGAAATCTTTCACGCGGCCGGAATTCTGCCCTATCGGATTCGGGGCATTGAAACCGAAAGCATGGAGATCGGGGATGCCTATTACGGCCCGTATGTCTGCACGTTTCCCAAATGCCTGCTGCAGCTCGCCGGCCAGGGCAAATACAGCTTTCTCAGCGGTGCGGTGATTTCCACGGGATGCGATGCCATGCGCCGGCTGGACGAATGCTGGCGAAAGGCCGCCGAAGATTATCCCGATGCCCTGCCCGAATTTTTTCACTACTTTGACGTTCCCCACAAAACTGATCCCCACGCCATGTCCTGGTTCAAGGATGAAATCCGCCGCCTGATCGCTGCGGTGAGCAGCCATTACGGCGTCACCATCACCGACGACAATCTTAAATCGGCAATCGCGTGTTATAACCGGGGACGGGAGCTGCTGCTGGAACTGGAAGCCCTTCGAGCGGCCGAGGATATGGTTATTTCCGGCACCGACGCGTTCGCCGTTGCCGTGGCCGGAACCGTCATGCCCCGGCAACGTTTCAACGAACATCTGGAAGCGTTGCTGAACGAGCTCAGGACCGCCGCCCCCGAACCGGCGGACGGACGGAAACGTATTTTGGTCACCGGCAGCATCAACGACGACATGGATCTGGTGAGGCTGATAGAGGAGACGGGCGCCATTGTTGTCGCGGACAGTATCTGCTTCGGCATTCGCAGTGCAGCCGACATGGTGAGCACCGACGGCGACCCGGTGGACGCCCTGGCCGAGCGGTACCTGTCCAATTCGGTCTGCCCGCGAATGTTCGGGGCCTACGACCAACGATTTGCCACCCTTCGGGAAAAAGCGGAGCGTACCGGCACCGAAGGGGTAATTCTCCAGAACATCCGGTTCTGCGACATGCACGGATCGGAAAACAGCCTTATCGAAAATGACTTCGAGGCCATGGGCATTGCCTGCCTGAAACTGGAGCGGGAGTACGGCCCCTTGACGGAAACCGGCAGAATGAAGATGCGCATCGAAGCATTTCTTGAACGGATATCATAACCCGGGAGGCACGGCATGAGACCTGAAATATACCAATACAATTTTGACTGGATGCTCTGGCGCGCCATCCAGGCCGCCGGAAAACTGGCGGACGGATCTGAAAAAGAGACCGAAAAAATGCTGAGGTACATTCCCTACTTCAGAAAAACCGCGGAAGTGTTCATCGGCATGGGCAAGCCGGGCATCACCTACCTGAAGCTGATCGAAAAATACCTGGACAATATTGTTACCGCTCACGAGAAGGGGAAAAAAATCGTTATGACCACGTTCTGTTTTTCACCTTCCATCTTCTATGCCATGGATATTGTCCCTGTTACCCTTGAAGTCATGACCGTTATCGGCTCGGCGCTGTGGAAGCGGGGCACAACCGACTACATGGACTATTGCGTGGAGCTGGGGTTCACCGAGACCTCGTGTTCGTCCCAGCGCGGTTCCCTGGGCGCATACCTGGCCGGTCTTGGGGAAGATATCGATCTTATCGTTACCAACACCGCCGGGGTCTGCGACACCAATGCCAACGCCTTCGCGTTCACTCAGAAATACCTGGACAAGCCCTTCTATTCCCTCAACTACCCGGCAGGGCTGACCGACAATCCCACCAATCAATACCACCGGGATGATTTCAGGGCGCTGATCGAATTTCTGGAATCCCATACAGGCACCACACTTGACCAGGACCGGCTGCGGGCGGTGCTGGATGAAACCGCCAAACAGGAGGCCATCGTCGCCGAGATCGAGGAACTCCAGCGGCTGGTGCCCAATCCCCTGCCAGTGACCTTCAACTTTATCATTTACGGCGGCCGGTTTTTCTTTGCCGGCATGCCCGAATACACCGAATTGCTGTCGGACATGGCCGAAGTGGTAAAAGACAACGCACAAAACGGCCGCTCCGGCATCACCTCGGGCAACGAAAAGAAACGGGCGTTTTTCTTTTATATCGACCATTATACCTTGAGCCTGAGCCTCTGGGACTGGCTGGACCGGCACGGCATCAGCCACATCGGAAGCATTCTCAGCCGCTCGTTCAAGGACGACCAGCCCTACATGAAAGGCATGGAGGACGTGGCCTACAGCATCGACACCACGGACCTGGACACCATGATCGACAGCATCGCGATGATCAACTCCCGCATGCCCATGGTGCGCTCCATCCGCGGGCCCTACGACCGGCCCAACATGTGGGGGGAAGAGTCCCTCGCACTGGCCAGAATTTATCAGGCCGACTGTCTTATTTACAACGGCACGCCGGGATGCCGGAACACATGGTCTAATGTCAAGCTGCTTGCCGGCGACCTGGAAAAGGCAGGGTACCCCACCCACGTCATGTACGGCGATGCATTTGACGAACGGGTGGAGTCCTGGGAAGCGACGGCGGCAAGACTGGAAGAATTCTTTACCATCAGGGGGTTATTATGAGCATGGTTGCGGGATGCGACGTGGGATCGCTCACATCCAAGGCGGTTATCATGAATAACGGCCGGATCAAAAGCTGGGCTATCCAGCGCTCGGAAGCCAATCCGGAGCAATCGGCCAAGGCGGTCATGGAAGCGGCACTGGAAAAGGGCGGCCTGCCCATGGCGGATATTTCTTACTGCGTGGGCACCGGCTACGGCCGGAAACAGATTTCCTTTGTGAACAAGGCGGTATCGGAAATCGCCTGCCACGGCAAAGGCGCGCGCTGGCTCGTGCCAACGGCGACCACTGTTATCGATATCGGAGGACAGGACTGCAAGGCGCTGCGTCTGGACAAAAACGGCGAGGTACTCAAGTTTGTGGCCAATGACAAGTGTGCATCCGGGACCGGCCGGTTTCTGGAGGTCATGGCGCGCCTGCTCCAGGTCTCCATGGAAGAAATGGGAAAATTCACCGCCCGCGCCAGTGCCCCCGTGACCCTGGCATCTACCTGCACGGTCTGGGCCCAGGCGGATATTATCCGGTTTCTGAACTCCGGTCACAAGATACCGGATATCGGGGCCGGCGTGAACAACGCCATGGCAAAACGGGCGGCCATCCTGGCCAACAGCGTGGGCGTGGAACCCGATATCTGCATGACCGGCGGGGTGGCCAAAAATACCGGCGTGGTCAGTGATCTTGAAAAACTCCTGGGCCGGAAGATCAAACGGGCCAGAAAGGCGGACCCGCAGATCGCCGGTGCCATCGGCGCGGCCCTGTTTGCAGCGGAAAACGGGTAATAAAAACACCAATCAGGAGGTCCACAATATGATTACAGCGGGATGCGACATCGGGTCCCTTTCGGCAAAAGCCGTTATCATGGACAACAACACTATCACAGGATCGGCCGTTATTCCGGCCGGTACATCGCCCGTTGATTCAGCCACGGAGGTACTGGCCATGGCCCTTGAATCAGCCGGGCATACCCGGGAGGATATTGCCGCCATCGTGGCCACGGGATACGGAAAGGAGATGATTGCCTTTGCCGATCACCAGGAATCGGAAATCGTGTGCCACGCAAAAGGCGCGGTCTGGAACCGTCCGGAGACCCGGACTGTCATCGATATCGGGGGACAGGATGCAAAGGCGATCCGCATCGACGACACCGGCTCGGTCACACGGTACCTGTACAACGACAAGTGCGCATCCGGCACGGGCCGATTTCTGGAAGTCATGGCCGATGCCATGGGGGTTGCCCTTGAGGAAATGGGCGTTCTTTCCGAACAATCCACCGAAAAGGTGATGATCTCCAACCAGTGCGTCATTTTCGCGGAGACCGAGGTGGTGTCTCTGATCAACGACGGCAGGGCAGTGCCGGACATCATCAAGGGCCTGCACAACGCCATGGCCGGCCGGGTGGCTGCCATGGCCCTGAGTATCGGGGTTGAAGACGCGGTGATCATGACCGGCGGGGTGGCCAAAAACCCGGGCCTGTTCGCGGCCCTTGCCACAGCCCTGAAAAAACCCCTGACGGCGCTTGACGGCATCGATCCGCAGATCAACGGCGCGCTCGGTGCGGCGCTGATAGCCGCGGAAAAGGGATAACCCGACTCGTGAAATATCCGGGATAGCAACAGGATCATGCAACTCTTTAACACCATTATCTCAGACACACGGCAACTCATCGCAGACTGGTCCGATCAGCAAGCCGGCGGCCCGCTGCCTGTCCGGAAATTCGAGGCCGCGGATCATGTTCATTGGCCTGCCGCCGGAAACCGTGACATCGTGTTTCAATCCGATACCGGGGTGGAGCTGGGCAACCCGAAAGACAAATCCGTGGCATTTCTGGCATGGACGGACGATGCCGGTCAGGTCCATGACAACCGGATTACGCTTGTGGGACCGGACATCGGGGAAATCGCTGAATCCAGCGTGCCCTTCGGCAAGGTGGTGCTGATTCACGGCAGCGGATTTACCGAAGATAACTGCTACGAACGGTTCCGGGAGATGGACCTCTGCCGTTTCGATGTCTCGCTCAAAGGCTACATGATGCGGGCGGTTTCCCAGTACATGCGCGAATGGAGCCGTATCAGCCGCGAGGCCGTCAAAAACGGACTGAATTTTGAAGTCCTGGGCAGCGCCATGCTCCGGAAACTCAAAGAATACGACTATATCAAGGCCGCGGAAATCATCTTTGTCACGGCTTCCCCGGATCATGTCCGGCAACTTGGGCCCATGGCCGACCGGTTCATGCAGTACATCAATGCCATGACAAAAATGCACCAGGAAATGGATTTCGACTGCGACAGCTGCGAATATCAGAATGTCTGCGATGAAGCTGAAGAACTCCGGAGCATGCGGGAAAAACTGATGGACAAAAAGGAATCATCCGAATGACAGCGAATGAAAAAGCACCCGTCATCATCGCCGTCTGCGGCAAGGGCGGTGTTGGCAAAACCAGCATCAGCGCCTTGTTGACACGAATGCTGTTAAAGGATTCGACAAAACGCATCCTTGCCATTGATGCGGACCCGGCCATCGGCCTTTCCTACCCGCTCGGGGTTCCGGTTCACAAAACAGTGGACGAAATCCGGAACGACTTCATCGCCGATGTTGAAAAAGGAATGACCGGAAGCAAGGAAGAACTGATCCGGCGGCTGGATTACGAGATGCTGGATGCCATGACGGAAACCGAAAACCTGGCCTTTCTCGCCATTGGAAGGCCGGAAGGTGACGGATGCTATTGCCAGGTCAACAGCCTGTTGCGGGACATCATCAAGGCAATCGCCCGGAATTTCGATATAGTGGTAATCGACGGGGAGGCCGGCGTGGAACAGATCGACCGCCGGGTCATGGACATGGTCACCCATCTTTTCCTGGTATCCGATGCCTCGGCCAGGGGCAGAAACGTGGCGGCCACCATTGACCGGGTGGCACAAAACAAACCGGGCCTGAAAAAGACCGGGATTTTCTTCAATCGCTTGCAGGGCGCTGAAGAAATGGATGCCCTCACCGCTCAGGCGCCGCTTTCCATAATCGGGTGGATGGCGGAAAATGCACTTATACGGGAACTGGACAGGGATGGCAAGCCGTTTCCGGATGTCGGCGACGGGCGCATTCCGTTTCCGGAAGAAGCGGTTTATCGGTTTTTAAAACAATAAATCTTTAACGAAGAGGGGATGCAGCGCATGGATTTCAGCCTATCCAACGGCCTTGCGGAACAGATTGCCGCCTATCTGGAGGACAGGATTATCCGTCTGGCAATCAAACCCGGCGAACGGATCCGGGAAGCGGTTGTGGCCGAAGAACTGGGCGTCAGCCGCAGTCCGGTGCGCGAAGCGCTCCGCATCCTGGAAAACAACCATGTGGTGGAGCTCACCCCGCGTCGCGGCGCCCGGGTCACGGTGATTTCCGAAACCTTTATCAGTGATCTCTGCGACGTGCTGGCGGAACTGCTGGGGCTTGCCGGCAGTAAATGTCCGGCCAACGGCACCGATGAAGAACTGGCCGTTATCGACGAGGCGGCCAAAAGAAGCTGGACCTGCGCGAACAATGGCAATCTGGAAGGGCAATACAAGGCTGTATTCGACTTTGGCGTGGCATGCCTGAAGGCCACCAAAAATCAGTTGCTCGAACAGATGGTCACGGAGCTTCTGCCCAACCTCCGGCGGATCATCTACGCCACTTTCTCAGCCATGGGCGATGCCATCAGGACCAATGCCGACATCGTGATAACCGGCAATAATTACGTGCAGCAGCGCAACGCCGCGATGGCGGAAAAAACCGTTCGGGATTACACAATGCGGATGCGGGCCTATGCCCTGGAAAACAACACCGCCGCCATCCTGTTCGGCACCCCCCTGAGTTGACATTCAACCCTTAATGTCCTTTTTCCCAGTTGATCTATTTTTTGGGTTGCTTTTTTTCTGTTTTCATTTATAATAATTACAGAACAATTAAAAACATCCCTGCTTTCAATTGTTCAATTTTTCTGGTCACGACCATTTCTTTTTCTTTAGCCATTTAAGTCAAATAAAAAAAATTATTCATGTTGGCCCCCTGTTGTTTTCTATACCTTTATGAAACCTGCAACGATGCACAGGCGGTTATACCGTAATGCAAGGCGTTCCGCAAGGATATGTATCGATCCAGACACGATTCAATGCCATCTTCAATGCCATCATTGATTAGCAGCACGGGCAACCCGCCCGGGCAAATCCATAAATAATTTCCAAAAAGGAGGCAACAAATGAAAAAAATTCTTCTGGCGGTGGTTATATCAGCCATCTGCTTTCCCGGTGCAGCCTTTTCCAAATTTGACGCGGGAGACGTTGATATCCACGGGTTTATTTCCCAGGGGTACATCCAGTCCGACAAGTACGGGTTCTACAATACGGACACGGAAGAAGGGTCCTATGAATTCAACGAACTCGGGCTGAATTTTTCTTCAATGGTTTCTGATGATTTGCGCATCGGCATGCAATTCATGTCCAAGGACCTGGGCGAGGTCGGCAACAACGAGGTGGAAGTGGACTGGGCCTATGCCGACTATAACGTCAATAACTGGCTGGGCCTGCGCGTGGGCAAAATCAAAAAAGCCAATGCCCTGTTCAATGAATACCGGGACATTGATGCCAGCCGGACCTGCATCTTTCTGCCCACCAATGTCTATCCCGAGGAGTTCCGGGAGCCTTATCTGGCCCACAAGGGCGCCGGTATCTACGGCACCCTTCCGGGCAACATCGAGTACCAGGCATCCTACGGGGTGTTTGATATAGACAAGGACGGCGGCGTAGCCACCCGGCTCAGCCGTGAAATGGGAGCCGCGGTAACCGGCGTGGATGTCAATCCATCTTATAACCTTTTTCTGAAATGGCATACACCCCTGGACGGACTGAGCATCGGCACTGCGCGGGCGGACTTCGACGTTTCCCTGGATGGGGAGATCGACACCTCTGCTTTAACGCCGGCCGGCGTGGGGGGGATCTTAATGGATTCCCATATTCCCTTTACCTTCACGATGGACGGGTATTACCAGCTCGCTTTTCTCCAGTACTATTACAAAAACTTCATGTTTGCCACCGAATACATGGCCGGGACGGAAAACACTACCGTGTACCCGATCGAGCCGAAGTCCAAAGACGCGCCGCGGGGCTACTACTTCATGACCACCTACCGCTTTTCCCCCCTGTTTGAACTGGGCACCTATTATTCGTATATCGACGGGGACAAGGACGATGCCAATGCACCGGAATTAAAGGACTTTGCCATTTCCACCCGGTTTGACATCACCATGAACTGGATATTCAAAATGGAGGCCCATTTCATGGACGGCCTGAGAAAGGTGGACACCACCGGCCATGCCGACCCCTCCAATCACTGGGAGCTGTATGCGGCCAAGCTGACATATACATTCTAACACCGGATTCCAAATCATTAAAATGCATAAACAGGAGGTTATAATGAAAACTCGGACCATTACCCTCTTTGCTGTCATGGCAATACTGATGGCCGGACCGGTGTTTGCCGATGTGACGATTATCGCCAACCCGGATGTGCCCACCGACACCATCAGCCAGACGGATCTTAAAAATATTTTCCTGGGCAACCGCGTCAAATGGTCGAATGGTGACCGGATTTATTTTACGCTGTCCGGCAACAGCGATACCCATCAATCCTTTTTAAAAACATATGTAGGCCGCACCCCCAGCCAGTTCCAAATGCACTGGCGCAACATGGTATTTACCGGCAAAGGGCAGATGCCCACGACACTGGACTCCGAGCAGGCCGTTATCGATTACGTGGCCAACACGAAAGGTGCGGTTGGATATGTGACCACTCCCCCGGTATCGGGTGATGTAAAAACCTTGACGGTCAATTGAAAAAATAGCCATGAAGATGATAGAGACGGCAACCCCCTAGGAAAACCGGGAACTGTATGCCGCAAAGGCGACCTATATATTATAAGCAGTTCCAAGGCTGGAGAAACAGTATGAATTTTCGATCGTTGAGCATTTCAAATAAAATCTGGCTAAGTCTGAGCATATTGATCCTGGGATATTTCCTTTCCATGATGTATATCTACAGCTTTGGCAGGGAAACGGAACACCGGCTTTCCAGGGTGTCGAAATCGGTTTTTCCGGCCAGTCGGGAAAGCCAGGCCGCGCTGAACGCTTTCAAGCAGCAGGTCAAGCTTTACAAAGATGCCGTCATGATGGGCGATGCCCAGCTTCTGGAAAAGGCCCGTGAAACATCGGAGACGGTGACGGCCTCGCTGGCGTACATTCAGGGGCTTTCCGGCCTGAGCGATGAAATAAACGGCCGTCTGCGCCGGATCATTGCCGATGTGGAATCGTTTTCCAGGGAAGCCGGGGCCGAATACAAAACAATGTCCACCGGCGGCAATCCGGACATGACAAAAATCCAGGAACTGGCCGAACAGAACAAGGCGCTCACCGCGGAACTGGACGATCTGACCCGCACCTTTGCCGAAAACCTCAAGACCGAACTGACATCCGTGAGCAATGACACCCGGCAGCAGAGCAATTACAACCTGATCGCCTTTTTCGTCATTCTCATCACTTCTATTGTGATTATCTGGCTGATCATCTCCCGGTCCATCATCCGGCCCCTTAAGAGCACCGTTAAGGCGCTTCGGGATATCCGGCGAGGCGACCTGTCCCAGCAGCTCGATACCGGCAACGACGAGATCGGCGTCATGCGCGGGGAATTAAATGCGGTGGTTGAATCGCTGTCTGAAAAAGCCGCTACTGCCAGCGAAATCGCCAACGGAAACCTGAATGTTACCGTGACCATTAACTCCGAAGATGATGCGCTGGGCAAGGCCCTGGAGGCCATGGTGGACAGCCTGAATGAGATCGTGGCCGGCCTGCTGGATGCGGCCGCCCAGGTGGACAGCAGCTCCCGGCACGTCGCTGATTCCAGCCAGTCCCTGTCCCAGGGGGCCAATGAGCAGGCGACGTCCGTGGAAGAGACCACCGCCTCCATGACCCAAATCGGGTCCCAGTCCAAAACCAATGCGGAAAACGCCACCCAGGCCAATCAACTGGCCGGAACGGCCAATGAAGCCGCCACCACCGGTTCTTCCCGCATGGAGGAGATGGTAGACGCCATGGAGCGCATCAGCGGCGCCAGCAATGAAATTAGCAAGATTATCAAAACCATTGATGACATCGCCTTTCAGACCAATCTTCTGGCCCTGAATGCCGCGGTGGAAGCGGCCCGGGCCGGCAAACACGGCAAGGGATTCGCCGTGGTGGCCCAGGAAGTGCGAAGCCTGGCTTCCCGCAGCGCCAAGGCGGTTTCCGAGACATCCACCCTCGTCGAGGCCACTGTGGCCAAGGTTGGGGAAGGCAATGAGATCGTGTCCCGAACATCCGAGGCACTGACCCGGATCAATGAAAACGTGGCCAAGGTCACCGACCTGGTGGGCGAAATTGCGGCCGCATCCAATGAGCAGGCCCATGGCATCGCCCAGGTCAGTGACGGCCTTGCCCAGATCGACAGCGCCACTCAGCAGAATTCAGCCACTGCCGAGGAGACATCCGCCGCGGCCGGCGAATTATCTTCCCAGGCTGCTTATGTGCGCCAGCTGGTTTCCAGATTTACGTTGAAGGCGGATTATCGCCATCAACAGGATGAAAGGCAGGACCGCCCCCAAGGCGGCCCCATCGCACCGTCAAAACCAGCCGCTTCCCGGCTCACACAGCATTCTCAGAAAGCGGCATCAAAGGAAGATGGCGGCACCTGGCGCCAGCAGATTGTTCTTGATAATGATGAATGGGGGTCGTAAAGGCCGATTCCATCTGAACCTAAGGGTTCGTCACAAAGTAAACATCCGGCCCCAGAGGGGCCGGCTTTGGTTACCCCTATAAGGGGATTGTTTACAGCCTGAACTCACCCTTCGTGTCCTTCGTGAACTTCGAGGTTCAATTGTCTGGCGTTGATTACCACGAAGAGCACGAAGGTCACGAAGATAGATGCATCGCATTGCCCCGGAACACTCCGGTAT
>JAXHVL010000103.1:0-6426 GCA_034189225.1 Thermodesulfobacteriota bacterium | reverse complement strand
CAAAAAAAGAAGGCTTTTTTTACTGCGGGGTAGGCGGGGGAAGTGTTTTAAAATTACATGGCGGGGTAAGCAGGGTCAATTATTCTGGGAATCGCCGGGTCAATTATTGTGGGATGTAGGAATTTATCATTAGTACGCTCTATCTGATATCAGTTGTAAAGAAAAGTAACTATAAACTGGTGAGGGATGCCGTAACTAATCCTGTATTTCCGAATATTGATTTGAGTTTCTTCAGAAAATTACAAAATGAGTATTTACTACTGAAAAAGAATAAAATTCCAGCTTTAGTCAATCGGATTTCCTCACTCATTTTAATCATCGGATTTTTTATTTTATTTTTTCTTATTATTGCACAGGAATTGTATCGCTATTGATCTTTCCTTTTTTAACAGGTGGAAGTGCGATATAGAAGTGATGGGGTGATGGTCTGTCAGGTCTGCTCTTGACTCATCTTCATAAACGGCCATTGTGAGCTGATTTGTGTGGTGGGGTGACGGTTTTTTTGCCCAACAGCCATAAGGAAAGAGATTAATATTATGGTCAAAAAAACGCCAAAACCCTGGAACCATGCGGAGGAGATCAATCAGATGGGTCCCAGGGGTTTTGGCCTTTTAACACCAAACCTGTTAAAAGCGCACCCCATTCTGCCGGCCAACCCCGCCTTGGACCGTGCGGTCATGGCAGGCCGGGGCATGCTTCCGCCTGTCATATTTTTTGCAAGCAACAAGAAAGGCAAAAAATCTGCCAGGCTCTGCCGCGGCTTCGATCTCTGCTTTACAAAATAACCGGCGCCGGCAGAAAAAGGTGCGCCCCACGCGGTCTATTTTAAGCCCGCCCCCCGACCACACCCCGTGGCGGCTGCTTGTCACGGGCCTTGCAGCCTCTCTGTCCTGCCCACGACCGCCCCGGCCGTCATCCCTGCTTACTTTCTTTTTTAACTGCCCGTTCGGGCAAGCCCCCGCCGGGCGGGCTCACCCCTCTGCCTCTGGTTTAACTCTTTTACAAGTTTTTGTTCTGTGCTGCGTGCTCAGGCTCCGCCCGCCAAACTGCCGGCGGGCTCCGCTCCTTGCGCTCGCAGCGGCAGTTAAAAAGAAAAGATTGCCCGCCCAAAAACGACGCCAACAGCCTGCCACGGCCGTCATCACCCGGCTTGACCGGACAATCCAGATTAAAATTGATCCATTACCTTATCCGGGGGCGGAACCCGCACGGCCGGGGCACACTAAAAGCGAGGATTTAACGGAAAAGGGTCTGGCGGGGTTTGTGCGGGCGACATATTGCAGCGTTATCAGACGGCATTTTAACCGCCCTGCCGGAGGCCCTTAAAACGCCAAAATTCTGTCTGATAACGACCCGATATGTAGCGATGCCACAAACCATAACAGACCCGGATGGGGCGTATCTCGGTCCGGGCGGGGCGGGCATATAAAATCAGGCGGGCTCCGCGCGCAGGATGCGCAGCCCCGCCGGCAGTATGGCGGGGCGAAGCCCGAGCACGGAGATCTACCTTATCTATTTTGTTCCGATTTTACTGATAAACGTTGTGGCATCAATTATCTGGATCCCCTGAAAGTGTTTGATGTTGCGCAGGTGGGGATCGCGGGAAACGATATAATCCGCCTGACCTTCCAGGGCGCAGGCAATAAACATATCGTCTTTGGGGTCGTCGGTTATGCCATCGATATTGTAAAGCCCTTCGGTGATTACGGCATGTTCAATGATCATGCCGGTAAATTCTTTAATATGGGTCTCTGATGCCTTAAACTGCTTGACGATATGAGGGTAATGGAGGACTTCATACAGTTCTTTCAGGATTGCCCTGGACGCCACCATGACGAAGGCACTATCGGCGATCAAGTCCCTGAGTTGTCTTGCTACGCCCTCTTTGGCAAACGCCACACTGACCATCACGCTGGTATCAATGACGGCTCTAATGGGCATGGCGTTTCTTTCTGACCTTCTTCACCACATCATCGATTACGGCGTCAATCTCATCCTGGGAACGATCCTGAACCCCTTCTGCAAGTTTACTGGTTACCTCCCGGAATCGTTCCGACCAGGAGGCTTCGGGCTTGGGCCGCATCATTTTCTCAACCTGGTTTCTCACAATAACCCCTTCAAGAATTTTTTTGACAATATACTTTTCATTTTCATCCATGCCGGAGATCGCTTCAAATTGTTCCAGCAGTTCTCGATCAATGATTTTTTTGCCAGCCACTTCTGTGGATTTGTCAAACACGATCTCGTCTATGGAAATCCCAAGGGCTCTTACCAGTTTTGTGATGGCATCCAGTGAAGGCGTTGACTTGTTTGTTTCGTATCGTCTGATCTGAGATATCGCCACGCCGCTCACCTTTACCAGATCTTCCTGGGTCAACCCTTTTTCTTTTCTAAACCTTGCCAGGTTCTTCCCGAAAGACATATAACCCCCTTATGATATGAATGTCTATTATTTTATCTGCATTCATTATACCACGGGTTTTTAAGTGGTCGCACTGTAGCGGGGGTATGGTTAAAAAAATCCTTGACACCATAATACCACATATGTCATTAAAAATATCTATATAGGTATTATACAAAAAAACCCTGTTTGGCAATATTTTTTGCTTGACGGCGAAGCACCGGGAGTTTGCGAAGAAAAAAGCCGTCAGTCTACGACTTTGGCGGGTCCGGCTGACGGCTGGCAAGGCAATCAAAAGGCAAAAACCCCTTGAACCCTTTTTCTTTTCTATCTCATCTCCCGCAAAAAATCAAACAGAAAGGAGGTGATACCCCATGACATCCACCCTGGAGACCACCGACATCTTCCGCGGGGCCTTTTACCTGTACATGGGCGGTCGGCTGGAAGATATCCGGTTTGCCGGCAACGGGAAACAAATAGCCTCCTTTATGTTCACCGGCCCAGACCTGGCCGAGCATGACCGGGCATACCGGGACGGCCACGCCCTGGTTAACCCCTTGCAGTTCCGGGAGGCGTTAAACCATCTGCGGGACATTCTGTTTAAACACTTGAGAACCAGCCAATCACGGGAGACGAGATATGATAGAACAAGAAAAGATAGACCACATCAAAGCCACTGTTGATATGAAGGCCCTGGCCGAGGCCAAAGGCATCCAGTTAAAGAAAAACGGCCGGGGATACTTCGGCCTGTGCCCCTTCCACGATGATCACAATCCTTCCTTATCCATCAACCCCAAGACCAACCTGTGGCAGTGCTTCGGCTGCGGGTCCGCCGGGGACGTGATCCGGTTTATTGAACTATTTGACCAGGTGGATTTTAAAGAAGCCGTCAATCGATTGTCCCCGTCAGCCATTGCAACGGGACAAGCCGGCAATGGCCACACCGCCGGAAAAAAATCAGCCACCCCCAAACCCTCCACCAAAACCAGCCCCACCCAGGAAACCCCGGACAATCCCCAGCCCCAAACCAGTAAACTGACCGTCAAACAAAAAAAGCTCCTGGCCCGGGTAATCGGCTATTACCAGCACACCCTTGAAGAAACCGCCCAGGGCCGGGAATACCTCAAAAACGCCCGGAACATCCAGCACAACCAGTCTTTAAAAGACTTCGGGGCCGGGTATGTCAACGGCAACCTGCTGTCCATCCTGCCGGTTGAGCCCATGCGAAATCCCGCTTCCAGCGGGAAGGATGACGACATCATCAACGATCTTAAAGCCATGGGCATCTTAAACGCCAAAGGCAACGAACGCTTTTATAACTGTGTGGTGTTCCCGCTCTATGATACGGCCGGGGCCGTGGTCAATTTGTACGGCCGCAACATAGACGAAACCTGCGACCTGACCCACTTATACCTGCCGGGAGAGCGGTCCGGCCTGGTCAATGCCGGGGCCGTCAAGCATTCGCAATCCATCCTTTTAACAGAATCGGTCATTGACGTCCTGACCCTGTACGACCAGGGCTTTAAGAACGTCATGCCCTTATACGGCACCAACGGCCTGATCGACGACCACCTTTCTTTTTTTAAGGGCAAAATCAAAGAGGCGTATCTGGTCTTTGACGCGGACGACCCCGGCAGAAACGCCGCTCAGGCAGTGGCCGAACAGCTCCGGCAAAAGGACATTAGGCCCCATATTGTCGAGCTTCCGGTAAAAGATGCGAACCTCTATTTTAACCGCCACACCCCGGAGCAGTTCGAGCAGCTTTTAAAAGAGGCCAACCCCAACTCTTTGGAGCACTCCGACCAGGTCCATCCCCGCAAAAAGACACTGTACAAGCACACGGAAAACGGCTTTATCGTGGGTTACGGTCAGCGGCAATACCACGTCAAGGGCATCCAAAGAGGCGAGACCCAGCTAAAAGCCGCTATCAAGGCGTCTGCCGACGTAGAAAGCAATCTGCCCTTTGAACTGACCACCATTGATTTATATTCTTCCCGGTCCAGACTGTGGTTCGCCAAACTCTGCGCCGACCTGTTCGGGGCGGCCGAAGAACTGGTCAAAGAAGATATCGGCAAACTGCTCTCCCTGGTGGAGAACTACCAGCCCAAAGAAAAGCAGACCAGGGCACTGGAGCCCATCCAGGCAGAAAAAGACGCGGCCATAAAGTTTTTAAAATCCCCGGACATGTTCAAAGAGATTTTGGAGGCCCTGCAGATCACCGGCATTGTGGGCGAAGAAACCAACAAGATCGTTTGTTATTTAACCGCTGTCTCGCGCCTGCTGCCCAAGCCTTTATCAACCCTGATCCAGTCCCGCAGCGGGGCCGGTAAATCCACGCTGCAGAACGCGGTCTTAAAGTTCATCCCCGAAGACCAGCAGGAAAAATACACCCGCGTCACCGACCAGGCCCTGTTTTACAAGGAAGAAGGCTCCTTGAAACACAAAATCCTGGCCATCGAAGAAGAAGCCGGCGTGGGCGGGGCCGCCTACAGTATCCGCAATATCCAGTCCGAAGGCCGGATAAGAGTGGCGGCCACGGGCAAGGACCCGGGCACCGGCAAGATGAAAACCGAGACCTACACCGTGGACGGCCCGGTGGCGGTCATGCTGACCACCACGGCCGCGGACATCGATCAGGAGACCGCTTCCCGGTTTTTGTTTTTATCCATCGACGAATCCGAGAAGATGACCGCCGCCATCCACGATAAACAAAAACAGGCCCGAACCCTGGACGGCCTGATCAACCGCACCCAGGCAACCCATATCCAGCGGATCCACCAGATCGCCCAGCAGATGCTAAAGCCCGTGGCCGTGGTCAATCCTTTTACGCCGTATCTGTCCTATCCCACCAAATCGCTTATCAGCCGGCGGGACCATGACAAATACCTGGGCCTGATCGAGGTGATCGCGTTTTTGCACCAGCACCAAAGAGAAACCAAAACCGCCGAAGCCGGCGGCAAAACCCTGGAATACATCGAAGTCACCCTGGACGACATCGCCAGAGCCAACGCCCTGGCAGACGATGTTCTGGGCCAGAGCCTGGACGAGCTGGCCCGGCCGTCAAGACTCCTGCTTAACGGCATTTATCAGATGGTAAAAGAACTGGCCCAAAAAGACGGCCTGCCGGCCGACGAAATCTTTTTTACCCGCCGCATGATCCGCGAACACATGAACTGGACGGACTGGCAGATCCGGGCCCATATCAGCCAGCTGGAAGACCTGGAATATCTTCATGTCCGGTTCGGCCATCGCGGCAAGGAATACGCCTACGCCCTGAACTACCAGGGCCAGGGCGAGGACAAGACCCGGTTTTATTTAAATCTCACGCCCATCGAAGAAATCAAAAAGCTGATGAAGAAAAAGAAGTCTTGAACAACTACGAGGGCAATCCGGCCAACTACGAGGGTAAATAATGCCACTACGAGGGAACAACGAGGGCCGCTGAAATGACACTTAAAGCATTGATGTTAAACCATATCCCGGACAACTACGAGGTCGGGGCGCAAGAAACAGCGGGGGGAGAGAGGGGGTAGTTATGGAGGTTGTCGTAACCATAGCCGAGTTCAAACACCACCTGACGGCCAGGGGCTATGCCCCGGCCACCATCGATATATACCGAAAGAACCTGGACCAGTTCACGGCTTATCTTGAATCCATCAAGGTCAAGGATATCCGGGCCGTTACCCGGCAGGTCATCCTTGATTATCAAACCCACGTCATGGCCCAGGCCGTGGCCATGGGGAGACCCGGGCCTTAAAGCTGCGGGCCGTCAAGCGGCTGTTTGAGCACCTGGAGGCCACCCACCAATTGCTGGTCAACCCGGCGGACGGCCTGGTGGAGACCTGCCGCAAAAACCGGAACATCGGCCCGGTCCTGACAAAGGACGAAGTGAAACGGCTTTTGGCCCAGCCCAATCTTTCTTTAAAAACCCATATCCGGGACCGGGCCATCATGGAAGTGCTTTATGCCACCGGCATCCGGTTAAACGAACTGCTGAGCCTTGCGATTTATCACGTGGACTTAAA
>JAXHVL010000102.1:0-3664 GCA_034189225.1 Thermodesulfobacteriota bacterium | reverse complement strand
GCGAACCTTGTGTTCGCCCTCTGATCGGGCGAACACAAGGTTCGCCCCTACACTGTACGTGACATGACGAGAGATACATCGCAACGCAGATATTGGACTTTTTACGAAGCCGTCAATGTTGGAGAAAAAAATGCCGATATACGAATACCAGTGTAACAAATGCGGCAAAACCTTTGAGACCCTTGTGATGGGCGGCAGACAGCCCGAGGCCTGCGAATTGTGCGGGGCAAAGAGAATCAAGAAACTCATGTCCGCCTGCGGGTTTCACACAAAGGACAGGAGCGGGCTGACCGTGAACAGTTCCGCCGGCACTTCGGCGTGCAGCGGATGTTCATCCACTGCGTGCGGCTCCTGCGGGTCGGGTTAACAGCATGGCCGACGACGTTACACCTATAAGAATAGGGACCCGGGGCAGCAAGCTGGCCCTGTGGCAGGCCGAATGGGTAAAGGCCCGCCTTGAGGAAAACTGCCCGCAATGCCGGGCCGAACTCGCGGTGATCAAGACCCGCGGCGATAAAATTCTTGATACGCCGCTTGCCAAGATCGGCGGTAAAGGGCTGTTTGTAAAGGAAATCGAGGAGGCGCTGCTGGACGGCCGGGTGGACCTGGCGGTGCACAGCATGAAGGACATGCCCGGTGAAATTCCGCAGGGACTTTGCATCGGCGCGGTGCCGGTCCGGGAAACGCCTTATGATGCGTTGATCTCAAGAAACCATATCCGGTTTGACGATTTGCCGGAAGGCGCCTGTATCGGCACCAGCAGCCTGCGGCGGTCCTCCCAGCTCCGGCACATCCGTCCCGACATCGCCATTGCGCCGCTTCGGGGCAATATCGACACACGGCTGTCCAAGCTGGAAACCGGAGAGATGGATGCGGTGATTCTGGCCGCGGCCGGGCTCACCCGCCTGGGGTTCGGCGACCGGATCACCGAGCACATGGATCAGACCCACATGCTGCCCGCCGTGGCACAGGGCGCGCTTTGCGTGGAAATCCGGGAGAACGACCCGGATATTCAGCCGATTGTCGACACCCTAGAGCACCGGGAAACCCGGATCGCCGTCACGGGGGAACGCGCTTTTCTCCGGCGGCTGGAAGGCGGCTGCCAGGTTCCCATGGCGGCCTTTGCCCGGCTGGACGGCGACCGAATATCAATCGACGGCCTGGTGGCGGATCTGGATGGCAGCCGGGTAATAAAGGACAGTGTGGCGGGAACAACGGACAGGGCCGCGGACCTCGGCATTGAGTTGGCGGAAAAACTGCTGGCCGCCGGCGCCGGGGAAATATTGAACAGCATAATCGAAAACAACGAATAAATGAAATCGAGCAACGGAAAAGTATACCTGATCGGCGCCGGTCCCGGCGATCCCGATCTGATCACTGTCAAGGGACGGGAATGCATTCAGCAGGCGGATGTGGTGATCTACGATTATCTGGCCGCTGAGCAGCTCCTTGATTATTGCCCGGACACCGCCGAGGTGATTTACGTGGGCAAGAAGGCCGGCGATCATACCCTGAAACAGGAAAAGATCAACGACCTGATCGCGGAAAAGGCAAAGGCGGGCAATGTGGTGGCCCGGCTCAAGGGCGGTGACCCTTTTATTTTCGGCCGCGGCGGAGAAGAAGCAGAAGTGCTGGCCGCCCAAGGGGTATCGTTTGAAATCGTGCCCGGCGTGAGTTCGGCCATTGCGGCCCCGGCCTATGCGGGGATTCCCCTCACCCACAGAAAGTACGCCGCATCGGTTTCATTTATCACAGGCCACGAGGACCCCACCAAGGACTCTTCGGGCCTCGATTGGCAAGTGCTGGCCAGAACCCCCGGCACGTTGGTTTTTTTGATGGGGGTACGGAACCTGACCAGCATCGTCACCGCGCTCATGGACAACGGCAAGCCAGCGGACACCCCTGTGGCTCTGGTCCGCTGGGGCACCACGCCCATGCAGCAGACCGTGACCGGCCGGCTGGACGATATCGTGGCGCGGGTGACGGAAGCCGGCCTGACCGCCCCCTGCATCATCGTGGTGGGCGGTGTGGTGGAAATGCGCGAGGTCATCGGCTGGTTTGAACAGCGCCCGCTGCTCGGCCGGCAGATCGTGGTCACCCGGGCCCGGCCCCAGGCCAGCGAATTCGTAAAGCTGCTGTCCGGCCTGGGCGCGGCCTGCATCACCTGCCCCACCATCCGTGTGACGGCGCCCAGTGATTATACCCGGCTGGATGAAAGCCTGGCATCACTTTCCACCTATGACTGGGTGGTGTTCACCAGCGTCAACGGGGTCGATTTCTTCTTTGACCGTCTTTATAAAAAGGGTCTGGACTCGCGGGCCCTGGGCCATGCCAAAACCGCGGTTATCGGCCCGGCCACTCAGCAGCGCCTGGCATCCCGGGGCATCAATAGCGACATCGTCCCGGAAAGCTACCGCGCGGAATCGGTTGTGGACGCTTTTAAAAATGAAACCATGGCCGAAAAACACGTGCTGCTGCCCCGTGCCGCCGAAGCCCGGCCCATTCTGCCCGAAGAACTGATCAGGATGGGTGCGCAGGTGGATGAAATCCCGGTCTATTATACAAAGCAGGACGACTCATCCGAAAAACTGCTGCCGGCCCTGGAAAACAAGGAAGTGGACGTGGTCACCTTTACCAGTTCCTCCACGGTGACCAATTTCCGGAAACTGCTGCCCCCGGACAGGGACGCCGTGGACAGGCTCATGGACGGCGTACGGGTTGCGGCCATCGGCCCCATTACCGCGGAAACGGCCCGGGAGCAAGGGTTTGATGTGCATATCACGGCGGATTCCTATACCATCCAGGGCCTTGCCGACGCGATTGTCGCCTATTATGTTCATAAAGAGCCTGTTTGAACAAGCCGTCATACTTACGGAGGAGAAATGGACAAACTCGACCCGATCTTTACCCCCCAATCCGTTGCCGTTTTAGGGGCCTCTACCACTCCCGGCAAGGTGGGACATGACCTGTTTCAAAATATCCTTAGGGGCGGCTTCAACGGCACCCTGTACCCGGTAAACCCCAAGGCCGTCTCTATCTTGTGCGTAAAAGCCTACCCCAGCATTCTGGATATACCGGACCCCGTGGACCTGGCCATGATCATCCTGCCGCCCAAGGCAGCCGTCCAGGCCATCGAGGAGTGCATCACCAAAAAGGTGAAGGGCATCGTCATCGTGTCGGCCGGGTTCAAGGAAGTCGGGGGAGAAGGCGTGGAGATCGAAGCCCGGATCGCCGACAGGTGCAGAGAGGCCGGCATTCCGGTGGTCGGCCCCAACTGCCTGGGGGTCATCAACCCCATCAGCAAGGTCCGGCTGAACGCCAGCTTTTCCACCCATATGCCGAAACCCGGCAATATCTCGTTTATCTCCCAGAGCGGGGCCCTGTGCACCGCGGTTCTGGATTTCGCCGCCGAGATGGGCGTGGGCTTTTCCAAGTTCATCTCCACGGGCAACAAGGCAGACGTGGATGAGCTGGACATCCTTCGGTATCTGCACAAGGATAAAAACACGGAAGTCATCCTCATGTACATGGAGGAACTCAAGCGCGGGGGCCAGGAATTCATCGACCAGGTCCGAAAGATCACTTCCAGCAAAAACCCCACGCCCATTCTGGCCATCAAGTCGGGGCGCCCCCGCGCGGGCGCGGCCCGCGCCGCCACCCCAAA
>JAXHVL010000101.1:0-88749 GCA_034189225.1 Thermodesulfobacteriota bacterium | reverse complement strand
GACCCGTATTCTTTGTTGCATCAAAGGTCATATATCCTGATATGCTCCCTTTGATGCGCCTTGAATACGAATCAAAATCCGGCGCAATTCAGGTATATTGGTTTTTTTCGCATCCCTAAAAAGTCAGGCCTCGCGCAAGTTACTTACTGCAAAAACGCCGCGGCGGGTTCTGGAGCTTTTTAGAAGCTGTCAAGTTTTGGCTTGATTTTTTAGGTCATACGTTTGATAGTCTCGTAAAACGTTTATGTTATAGAATGACGGACACAAAAGCAGGCATAACCGAAAGAAGGGCCATCCGGTCATGAGGCCACAAATATTATCCGTGCGACAGGAGGCATATCATGAAACAGAAGTATATTATTGAAAAAGACGACAACAAGACTGATCTGGTGATCCGTGAATTCTCTGAGCTTGAAAAAGCGGAGTATTCGCTTTTAATCGAGCAGACCTACAAGCTGGCCGACATCAAGAAAGCCGCGGCAGAAGGCACCGAAGCCCTGATGACGGCCATCAGAACCTCCGATTTCTTTCCGCCGCATTCCATTACAGAGAAAATTGCCGTCGCAGTAACGGCCTTGCTGTCGGACAGTGGCCAGGATTCCATTGAGGTGGCCGTGGACGATGCGAAGATACTGAAAGAAGAAGAGGCCGGCCTCGAGGAAGAACTGGAGCCAGAAGAGGATATTGATGAACTGCTGGAAGATGATTTCTCGTTTGACGCCGGAGAAGAGGAAGCTGACAAGGATGAGGGCGAGGAAGACGCGGAATAATGAAAGAGACTTTGAAAGTTATTGTTAGCCAGGCGGTCCAGAATGCCCACAGTGCCGGCGCGTTGCCATCCGCCGAGGTTCCGGAGATCGAAATCGAATACCCGAAGGTGAAGGCCCACGGCGACTTTGCCACCAACATCGCCATGGTTTCCGCCGCCGCGCAGAAGATGGCGCCGCGTGCCATTGCCGATGCGATTTTGAGCCATATAACGGACAAGGACGGCATTATTGAGAAAACCGAGGTGGCCGGCCCCGGATTTATTAATTTTTTTATTAACCGGCAGGCATGGCTGCCCGTCCTGCATCGCATTCACTCCGAAGACGAGCGGTTCGGCGCCAGCAATATCGGCCGCGGACGGCGAATCCAGGTGGAATTCGTAAGCGCAAATCCCACGGGCCCCCTCCATGTGGGGCATGGAAGAGGGGCGGCCGTCGGCGATGCCGTGGCCAACATCCTTGCGTTCTGCGCCTGGCAGGTGGAACGGGAATACTATGTCAATGACGCCGGCAATCAGATCATGACCCTGGGCCGATCGGTATATCTGCGCATGCGCCAGCTTGGCGGCGATGTGGTCGAGTTTCCGTCCGATTGCTACCAGGGCGATTATATACAGGACCTCGCCCGCCGGATCATGGAGGATCCCGAGGCGGCCATGGACAGCATGGATGAGGCCGCGGCGATCCAATATTGTGCCCGATACGCTGCCGATACAATTCTGACCGGTATCCGCGAGGATCTTGCAGGTTTCGGCGTGACCTTTGACAGCTGGTTTTCTGAAAAATCCCTGTTTGAAACCAATGCCGTCGAGGCGGCCCTGGCCTTTCTGAAAGAAAAGGGCGACGCCTATGAGGCCGATGGTGCCCTCTGGTTCGCAGCCTCAACATTCGGCGATGAAAAGGATCGCGTGGTGGTGCGTAACAACGGCGAGACTACCTATTTCGCCTCCGACATCGCTTATCATAAAAATAAGCTGGACCGGGGCTTTGAACGGCTGGTGGATGTGTGGGGCGCCGATCATCACGGGTACATTCCCCGGGTGCGGGCCGCCATCAAATCCATCGGTGAAGACAAAAATGCCCTGGATATTATTCTGGTGCAGCTGGTTAACCTTCTGCGCCGCGGTAAGCCTGCCGCCATGTCCACCCGGGCCGGTGAGTTCGTCACCCTCCGGGAAGTGGCGGACGAGGTGGGCACGGACGCAGCCCGGTTTATTTTTCTCACCCGCCATTATGACAGTCCGCTGGACTTCGACCTCGAGCTGGCCAAGGAAAAGACCAACGACAATCCGGTTTATTACGTTCAGTACGTCCATGCCCGGATCGCCAGCATCCTTCGCAAGGCCGCCGAGACCCGCGGTATTACGGATGTTTCGGCGGACGACCAGCAGCTCCTTTCGGCGCTGGATGAACCCGAGGACATCGACCTTATCAAAGCCCTGGCCCGTTATCCCGAAGTCGTGGCTATGGCGGCGGAATGCATGGAGCCCCACCGCATTACATTTTATCTCATGGAACTTGCCGGCGCCTTTCATTCGTATTATAACAAACATAAGGTGCTTGTAGACGACCGCGGGCAGACAATGGCCAGGCTGTATCTGGTATGCGCGGTAAAAAAGGTGATCCGCAACGGACTGGCGCTTCTCGGGGTGTCGGCGCCGGAGTCCATGTAGTTATTTCCACCTTTAGTAAAAATCCGGCCCCAGAGGGACCGGCTTTGGTTAACCCTATAAGGGGATTGTTTACAGTCTTCGTACGTGAACGTTAAAATTCGAATTTCGAATTTCACGCTTTGCTCCTTACCGGCATAGCCTTTTATCGCTGACCTGGCCCAGAGGACCAGGTTTTATTGAATGAATAAAGCCATCTCTTATATCCATGGCGGAAAACAAAAAAAAACCAGCGGCACGGGAAAAACGGTTTTTCCTGGCGTTTAGCCTTCCGGAAGCGGCGGGGTGGAGCGGGGTGCTGGTGCTCGTGTGCGCATGGTTTTTTGTGCTCGGCATATTGGTGGGTCGTGGCCTGGTGCCCGTTCCGGAAACCGAAACCGAGTCGGTGAGTGCCCATCTTCAGCGCAAACGGGCGGAAAGCATGGAGGCCCGGGCAAACACCGCTTCCGGTGAAAAACTAGCACTGGAATTTCATGAGGCCTTGAAAACGGAAAATCCCGGGGACCGGCATGCAATCCCTTCTTCTGCTGCCGTTGAATCGGACACTCCGGCGGTCAAGCAGCCCCAAACCCGTAAGCCCCCGGACACTCCGGCCGTATCCGACGGTACGGCCAAAGAAGAAAAGAAACAGATATTTACCATCCAGGTGGCCGCCGTGCGGGACCAGACCGATGCGGCCGCTCTTGTCAAAAAGCTGAAAAAAAAGGGATTCAACGCCTATAGCACCACCGTTGAACTCTCCGGGGGCAATCTATGGTACAGAATCCGCTGTGGGGCCTATGAAGACAGAAAAACGGCCAATCCGATTCTCAACAGGCTGGAGGACGAAGGGTTCGGCCCCATGCTGGTCCGGCGATAACCTGACTTTTTGATGAAGGACGGCACCCTGCTGACCCGGTTCAGCGACGAGATCACACGGTTTTGCCGCCGCCACCGGCGTCCGGGTCCCGGTGTCCCTGGTCCATGAAATGAAACGCCGCAACACCCGCCGCGCCCTGGAATGCATCTGCGGCGGCGGGGGCCTGGGCATCGCCGCAGTCCTGGAACGGCCCTGATGATACACGAGGAGCTGATTCGTGGAGATTCGTGGGCCGATTCAGCTTTTCTCCCACGAATTCACACGAATTCACACGAATAAAACCTCTTTGCCTCATGGGAAATGTTTTTCCACGTTGGGCAGGTTGGATTGAATGCAATGAATCCCAGCATGGGACAGCACTTTCTGTTCAGCGTCATGGCGTGAACAGGCTGGCCATCAAGTCTTTTCATCCGTCTTGTCAAGTTCCGTGCGAATCGCCAGGCCGAGGGTTTCAAGGGAGTAAGGCTTTTGTATAAACGCACCGGCGCCCAAGGCTTTTGCCTCTTTTACCCGCTGGTTTTCGGAAAACCCGCTGGCAATGACCGCTTTCTGACCGGGATTGGTGGATAAAATCTGCCGGTAGGTATCAAGCCCATCAATACCCGGATTCATGATCATGTCCAGCACCAGAATATCGACTGTCTGGTTTTGAATATACGCCACGGCCATCTCGCCGCTTTCCACCGCATGAACATCGTAACCCAGTTTTTTGAGGATAACGGTGGCAATGTCGCGCTGTTCCGCCACATCATCAACCACCAGCACCCGTTCGCCTTTTCCCTGATAATGAGTCACCGGCACACCATCTGCTACCTTCCCCACCTCATGGTCACATGCCGGAAAATAGATGGAAAAAGTTGTGCCTTCGTCCAAACGGCTTTCAACGTCCACAAACCCGCCATGATCCTTTACTACGCCCCATACCACCGCCATGCCCAGGCCGGTGCCGCTTTTGCCCATTTTTTTATTGGAATAAAAGGGCTCAAAGATGCGTTCCATGTCTTCTTTGGCAATGCCGGTGCCGGTGTCACCGACAGACAGGACGACATAAGTGCCGGAGGGAATTCTTTCATAACCGGGAACAGGCTTTGTGACCTCCCGGTTTCCGGTGGTGATGACCAGGTTCCCATTGTCCGGCATGGCTTCGACACCATTGTGAACCAGATTCATCACTATTTTGGACAAATGAACATGGGACCCCACGAGGTTCTTCAGGTCATCATCGAGATGAGTCTCGATCTGCACATTAGGGTAATAAGAAAACAATTGGTGTTTTTCCGGGCTTTGCAGATATTCATGGATGATCCCGTTCAGGTTTACCATCTCTTTTACCGACACCTCTCTTCTGGCCAGGGTGAGCAGATCCTGCACGATGGTGGCGGCTTTTCCCCCTGCCCTTTTTATGGCGAGCAAAGATTTTTTCATGGGGCTTTCCGGTGGCATCTCAAGCAGCAGCAAATCCGGGTATGCGACAATGCCGGAAAGAATATTGTTCAGATCGTGGGCCACACCGCCGGCAATGTTGCCCATGAATTCCATTTTTTGTGCCCGCTGGAGCTGGGCATACGTTTTCTCCAGTTCAGCGGTTCGCTCCTGGACGCGCTCTTCCAGTTCCTCTTTGTAATGGTGAAGCTCCGCATCCTGTTGTTTGCGCTTGGTGATATCCCGGCCGATAAATGCCATTCCCTGAGTTTGACCATTCCGGTCCCGGACCAGAGACCCGGCCAATGAGATGGGAATCCTTTCCCCATGCCGGGTGCGGACCGATATCTCCACATCGCTGATATACCCGTTTGTCGCGAGCTCCCCCAAAATATTGTCCTTGACGATGCTTTCATAATCCGAAGGCGCAAACAATATTTTCACCGGCTGGTCCACCAGTTCATCCCGCTCGTAACCGAACAGGTTCAGAGTCGCCTGGTTGACCACCTTGATTTTGCGCTCGGGGCTGATTAAAAACAGTACATCTGACATGGTCTGAATGATTTCCTGTGCCGAGGCCGCCGGGCTGAGCACAAACAGCTCGTACCGCCAGATGGCATACGCCCAGAAGCTTCCGCCGATAACAATGCTGAGCAGCAGCAGATTGGGGATCTGTATGGAAAGGCGCGAGCACACAATCTCAGCAACCCCGGCCAGCATGGGGATGGACGTGCCGATCAGAACATATTTTGCCCTCTGCTTCTCCTCGGGTTCCGTTACCTTTAAGTAATACCGCAAACAGAGAACAATGCCCGTGACGAGCAACACAGAAAACCATGCAACACTTAAATTGCCGATCAATGTCTCCTGGATCGCGCCGTATGACCAGCCCCAGGGCGTTTTCACAGGACCCTCCACCACAAGGTTGCCGTGATAATCCAGCAGTGCAAGCATCAGGCTGATGAGATAAAGCGGGAAAAAGAGCCAGCGACCGCCTTTTCGCTGGGAAACACCGGTAAATGCAAAACAGAAATGCAGCAATGCGGGGACTTGCATATACCAGAGCACACCGTTTTTAAACCAGAAATGTGCTGTTTCAAAATCCGGTGCAGTCCGTTGCTGAAAATCAGTGAAACTGGTATAAACGGCAAACAGGCTGAGGATAAAAAATGCCCTGTTAACCGGGCTTTCTGGGTGTTTCAAATACACCAGAATGCCCAGGTAGACATAGACAAAAAAGGAAATTAACGATATGAGCGCAAGCAGATTCACTGATTTCCCCGGCTGTTAGGCGGTGTGTCATCATAAAATCTATTTATGGTGCCATTTTTTTATTGAATTGTCAATCAGATAACTACATCCGATAACCACAGCAGCCTATTTGACACAACACGGGGCAGGGATGGTCACTCTGAAAGGAAATCCTTCTTTTCTGTCTCTTGCTTATAAATAAAGCGCGGGCCTGATTATCGATTTTTAAGCCTGTCATATTTATGGATCAGCTCGCACAGCATATGGTTGCAGCCGGTACACGCGGGAAATTTTGCGCCCATGTAATCGGGGTCCCATGACGCTGGCGGCCAGGTGCCAGCCTTCACCCGATCGGCGATGCCCACATCATGGGCAACAATCTTGAATCCAGGATGCAGCGGATCATCAATCACCAGGTTCGTCTGAATATGGTCAAACAACCTTTCGGAGAGTGACAGATAATCCGGATCAGGGGTTATCTCATAAAGGGCGAGAAAAGCATCGATCTGCTCAAGGTTGTGGGAGAGGTAACTGCCCGGTGCACAATTCCGGACAAGCGTGTCACCAATTGCCTCAGCCCTTTCCTGGAATGTCGTATCGCCTGTTAATCGGGCATAAAGCAGAAATGCCTTTATCCGCTCAGACTTGCCGTCGGGATAGGACGCCATCAGATCCATGAACCTGTCGGCGGTTCTGATGTCGGTATTGATCTGCGTGCGCCACGCATCCGTGTCAGCCAGCCGCAGCATGGACCACGCCTGAAATGAAGCCGCCCAGTCACGGTCAAAAAGGGTCATTTCCATCAGCAGATGCGGTGGATACCATCAACGTCAGAAAAACAATGGCACAGAAAAACAGGATGTTTTTTTGCATGGCAGTTCCCCCCTTTTCCCAACGGTGATTCCCGCACTTGCGTGCGAACACGCCGACCCTTCCGGTACCGTAAAAACCGTTCCTGCGAGGGTAGCCGGAGGCTGCGGGGCGCCCTTTCTTTTGTATACTTTTCTTTGGGCGAGCAAAGAAGATGGTCTCGTAAAAAGTCAATTTTGGGACGGCAAAGTAAAAAGTTCAAGATCAAGGCGCGCAAATAACGATAAAAAAACCAAACCTCGTGCAAGTTACTTGCTGCAAAAATACCGCCGCGGCGGGGTTGGAAGCTTTTTACGAAGTCGTCAATTATCGGGTATCCGACAATCAGTTGATTTCCACGGATTTCATCAATGTTTCCGTCTTTTTTCTGATGGCGCCGAGAATGTCGGGTGAGAGGTTAAGTCGTCGGGCGGAATCCAGATCGATGAGGTCGATGCCGTCATCGGTGATCAGGGAATAGCCGATTTTCCGGGTCAGGGCGTTTGCCAGGTTGACGATCAGGACGGATTTGGAAACGGGCGGATAGAACTTGGGACCTTCGTGAAGCGTGGCCACCCGCACAAAATCCTTTTCAAACCGCCATTTGCGAAGAATCACGCCGCCGATGCTCAGGTGTGCCTCATGCATGCTTTGATTGATTGCGTCCGCGTCAAAGGTTTTGGAAATGCCCGGCCGCTCGGTTAATTTCTGTAGAATAATGGTCTTGCCGATGTCGTGGAGCAGGCCCATGAAAAAAGGTTTTTCACTGTTTTTAAATTCCAGTTGATCGGCGATCATGCGGGCGGAATGGGCCGTCGCCAGGCTGTGACGCCACAGATGTTCCATGAGCTTTTTGAATTGCGGGCTCCGGGTCCTGAAAAGGGACCGGTTGGCCACGGCAATAACGATATGGCTGGTTTCCTTTTCACCCAGGCGCAGTATGGCCTCCTTGACGGTTTTGGCTTTTTTGGCCCGGGCATAATAGGATGTATTGGCAATGGCCATCAGACGGGCCGATATGGCCGCATCTTTTTCCACCGTTCGTGCGATTTTGTCCAGGGAGATATCCGGATCGGCCAGGGCCTCCTGGATATGTGACACCACCTGGGGCAGAACCGGAAGCTCCAGCTTCCCTTGTTTCATTTCCTGAACAAGGGTGTTGACAATTTCCCATACGGATTTTGAAGATTCGGTGGTTATATTCATTTATATTGTTATTCCAATATATTGTCTATCATCGCGTCTTTTGAGGAATGCATACGGCCCCCCCGAAAGGGGTTTTAAGCCCGGTGGTATCTAGCGTGGTGGACAAAATATCTGGTTTACTTGGTCCTGTTTGTCTTCTGCTCATTCTCTGATGAAGCTGATGAAGCCTGCTTTTTCCGGGTTTTCAGCCATTCCGCCTGTTCTTTCTGGTAGGATTCTTCGCTCTGGTGCCAGTTGGAAAAATCCAGGTTGTCGTAGTCCGGGGTTTTGCCGCGCAACGATTTCATCAGCTCAAAAAGCTTTGCAAGGCCGCGACGCTGTTTTTCCCCGTCCGGGGGTTGGTTGGAAATCATGGAAAATCAAATCCTCGGGTTGCACCTAAACACATATCTTACCATTTATAAAATATAGCATGCTTTTGGTTTCGTCAAGCAGGACGGCTTCGTAAAAAGCTTTCAACCCCACCGCGGTGTTTTTGCAGAAAGTAACTTGTTATGGCGTGATCGAAAGATTGCTTTGCCACTTCTACCTTTTCGTGGTTGTAATCCACTGCTGTTTGATTAACCGCAGAATACACGGAAAGGGCACGGAAAAGGGATGCAAGATGGTTCCTCCCGTGTTTTTTCCGTGTATTCCGTGGTTAAAAAAAGATGCTTTGGTTTTCAAATGAATTACCACGTTAAGTTCCTTGGAAGCCCAATGTCCGTTTATGGATTTGGGTTGCGATGCATCTCTCGTTATGTCATGTACGGTGTAGGGGCGAACCTTGTGTTCGCCCGATCAGAGGGCGAACACAAGGTTCGCCCCTACAGATCATTCTTCGAGAGTAAGATAGACACGCCGCATCTTGAACTTTTTACTTTGCCGTCCCAATTTCGACTTTTTGCGAGACCATGTCTGCGACCCCTTCATGGGCGGTTTTCCGGCTTCTGGATTTCGTTGAGCCTGAAATAATACCCCTTATTGGCCATGAGCTGGGCATGGGTGCCGCTTTCAACAATCCGGCCCCGGGACAGGACGATGATCCGGTCCGCGTCCCTTACCGTAGAAAGCCGGTGGGCGATGATGATGGCCGTTCGGTTACGGGTGAGGTTGGTCAGCGCCTGTTTGACTTTCATTTCCGTTTCAAGATCGATGTAGGAGGTGGCTTCGTCAAAGATGATCAGGTCCGGATCATTGGCAAAGGCCCTGGCAATGGAGATGAGCTGCCGCTGGCCGCTGGAAAAGGCAGTGCCCCGGTGGGTAAGCAGGGTGTCGATGCCGTTTTCCAGACGGTCAACCATGTCCCTGCACCGGGCGTTCTCCAAAATGGTGTTGAGTTCCGCGTCACTGACGGATTTCCGGGTAAAAAGAATGTTGTTCCGGATAGTGCCGGTAAACAGAAACGGGTCCTGCATGACCAGCCCGATCCGGGGGCGGAAGATGGAACCGGGAATGGTTCTCACATCGATATTATTGATGGTCACCGATCCTTCGTTCACGTCATAAAACCGGAGGATCAGGTTAGCGATGGATGTTTTGCCCGCACCTGTGGGCCCCACGATGGCCACGGTTTCGTTGGGATTCACCGATAAAGAAACATTTTTCAGCACCGGTTCCGTCTGGTTGTAGGCAAAGGAGACGTTGTTGAAATCCACGCGGTTGACCGCAAAATCAGGGGGCAGGGCGGCCGCCGCTTTTCCGCCCGGTCGGGGAATTTCTTCTTGGGTGTCCAGGACGAGAAAAATCCGTTCGATGGAGGAGATGGCGTTCTGGGTGATGTTGTATTTTTCCGCAATGTCCCGGATGGGCCGGAAGAACATCTTGATGTAGGAGATGAACGCGGCCAGCACCCCGATGGTCATGGTGTCGGCCAGCACCCCCCGGCCGCCGAAATAGATCACAATGGCCAGGGCCACGCTGCCAAGCACCTCGATGGCAGGCATAAAGATAGCGAAGATATGGATCTGGCGGATGCCCGCATCGTAATATGCATCGTTGATTCGGCTGAACTTTCGGAAGTTGCGGGCTTCCCGGGCAAACAGCCTCAGAACGGTGATGCCTTCGATGGTTTCGGAGATGCCGGCGTTGATTTCGGCCAGCTTGACCCGCATCATGCGGAAGGGGCTCCGGGCGGCTCCGGCAAACACGATGGATCCGATGACCACAAAGGGCAGCACAAAAAAACAGGCCAGGGCAAGTTTTGGTGCAAGCGCCACCAGCACGATGGCGATGCCGATAATCAGGAACATGTCCTTGAAAAAGAAGGTGATCACCGATGTGAACATTTCATGCATGTTCTGGATGTCGTTGGTGGTGCGGGTGACCAGCCGGCCCACCGGGTTCTTGGAGAAAAAATCGATGCTCTGGCGCTGAATGTGGGAGAACATCGTCATTCGAAGGCCGTGCATGATGTGCTGGCCGGCATACTCCATGAGCATGACCTGAGCGAAGTTCAGCACAAACATGACCAGGGCCACCCCGAAAATAAGGCCCGCCGCCAGGCCGGTTTTAAAGAGGTCATTCTTTCGAAGGGTGGCAATCTCGGGGATGGTCAATTTCTTGAGATCGGCAAAGTCGATCCGGGCGGTACTCGGGTCTTTTGTTTCGGCAAACAGGCCCTGGTGGGCCAGAACAATCTCCCGGTTGGGTGGCCGTGTGGTGTCCACGGTCAGAAAACGGGTTTTTTTACCGTTGGAATCGTTGGCCGTGGTTTGTTCGCCGGTGGTCTGCGGCACTATATAGTTGTCGATGGCCACCTTGGTGATATAGGGAATGGAAAGGTCCAGCAGCGTGACCAGCACCACGATGAACACCGCCCCGACAAGAACGAAAAGCTGAGGCCGCACAAAGGGTGACAGTCGGGCGAGCATGGCGATATCCCGCTGCCGTCCGGGTTGTTTTTCCCGGTATCGGTCTTCCGGACCTTGTGGCTGTCTGTCCTTACGGTCCGTCATGGCCGCCCTCTTCAATCTCCTGAAGTTTCCACGCGCGTTCGTAATAGCCCCCGCCCCGTATCAGGGCTGAATGGGAACCAGCTTCCAGGATATGGCCGCCCTCGAGAACGATCACCCGGTCGGAAAACCGGGCCACGGAGAGACGGTGAGAAACAATGATTAAAGTTTTAGTGCCGGCCGCGGTTTTAAGAGCCATCATGATGCGGTCCGCTGTTTCCGTATCCACCTGGCTGATGGGGTCGTCCAGGATCAGGACCCGCGTATCATGATACAGGGCCCGGGCCAGGGCCACCCGCTGTTTCTGGCCGCCGGAAAGCACGACCCCCCGTTCCCCGGTGATCGTGTCAAATCCCATAGCCATGGTCTGGATGGTTTCGGTGAGCCCGGCTTTCTCAGCCGCGCTCGTCAGGCCGGGATCATCAACGGGGATGTTCTCCTGAAAAGTGATGTTTTCCTTGATGGTCCCGGAAAAAAGGAACGGTTCCTGCGGCATGAAGGAAATTGCGCGCCGCAGGTCTTTGATTTTAAGGGATCGGAGGTCCACCCCGTCCATCTTGATCACGCCGGTATCCGGGTCATAGAGACGCGCGATGAGATGGGTGAGGGTGGTTTTGCCACTGCCGGGCGGCCCCACCAGACAAAGGGTTTCGCCGGCGGCCAGGGAAAAGGAGATGTCCGTCAGTGAAGGTGCTGACGCCGTGGGATAGGTGAATGTAACGCCGGTCACGGCAATATCACCCCTGGGGGCCGGCAGGGAAACGGGTTGTTCGGCCTCGGTGATTTCCGGTGCTGTGGCCAGGACCTGGTTAATGCGGTCAAACGAGGCCCGGCCGCGCTGAATCAGGTTGGTTACCCACCCCATGGCCATCATGGGCCAGGTGAGCAGGTTGAGGTAACTGATAAAGGCCACGAAATCCCCGGGCGTGATCACCGTGGTGATGGTCTGGCGGCCGCCCAGAAAGATCACGATGGCGATGCTGATGTTGGTGAAAAACAGCATCATGGGAAAAAAGGTGCCCGTGACTCGGGTGAGGTTGAGGCTCTGGTGAATGTAACCGGAAGAAACTTTCTCAAACGCTTCCTTTTCCGCTGTTTCCCGGTCAAAGGCCTTGATAACGCGGATGCCGGCAAAACGCTCCCGCACAGCCTCGGTCATATCGGAGAATGTGGCCTGAACATTGAGGTACATACGGTGCATGCGGCGGCTGAAGAATTTGGTGAACACTACGATAAAGGGCATGGGAATGAGGCTGTAGAGAGTCAGCTTGACGTTGATATAGGCCATGAAGCCGATGGCAGCGGTCCCCAGAAAAATTCCGTCGGTGAGTGCCACAATACCCAGTCCCGTTGCCATACGGATGTTGTTGATGTCGTTGGTGGCTCTGGCCATGAGATCGCCGGTGCTGGTTTTATCGAAATAGGCGGTATCCAGGGTGTGCAGGTGATACACCACGCGGCTGCGCAAATCCTGCTCGATTTTTCGCGAGGTGCCGATGAGGCACCGCCGCCAGACGTAACGGAAAACGCCCATCACCCCGGCCAGCAACAGGATGATCAGGGCATAGGTCAGCAGGTCCTGGTGGCCCACGGCCAGATCGGTCAGATCGTCCACGGCCCGCTTGATCACCCGGGGGATAAAGAGCTGAAGCAGATCCACCACCATCAGGCTGATCAGCCCGATGCAGAGGGGGACGCGATGCCTGACAATATATTCTTTGACGCCGGCGGTTGACAAGGTATAACCAGTCTCAGATTTTTTTCAGCAATTGATTGGCCGCGGTGAGCATGGGATCCCACACCGGACTGAAGGGCGGGGCATAGGCCATGTCACTCTGGGCGAACCGATCCAAGGGCATCCCGGCGCAGAGGGCAACCGCCGGGGCATTGATCCGGTGAGCGGCCCCTTCCATGCCCGTCATCTGAGCCCCCAAAAGGCGGCCGGAGGATTTGTCCCCCACCAGGTGCACCCACAACGGAACAGCGCCGGGATGGGCATGTGCCCGGGAACGGCTTTTGATGGCAACCGATACCGGGTCGAACCCCGCCTTTTCAGCCTCTGCGGCGGTCAGCCCGGTTCGGGCTACCTCAAACCGGAAAACCTTGAACACGGCCGTTCCGGTAATGCCCGGCAGCTCAACATTGCCGCCGCAAACATTGTCTCCCACGGCCCGGCCCGCCCGGTTGGCCCGCAGGGCCAGGGGTTTCCACGTTTTTTCGCCGGTCACCATATCGTAGGCATCCGCGCAGTCGCCGGCTGAGTAGATACCGGCAATACTGGTTTCAAGCCTATGGTCTACACTGATTTCTTTGTGGGGCCCCAGCGCAATGCCTGCTTTTTCAGCCATTTCGGTATTGGGCGTGACGCCGACGGCCACAATAATCATGTCCGTTGCCAGGGTTTCCGCGTCGTTGATCACCGTGAGCCTGTCATCGCTCACCTCGATACGCGTTACCGGCCGGCCGGCATGGACGGCCACATCGTGGGATTCTACTTCCTGCCGGACCTCCGCAGCCAGGGTTTCGTCCATCCAGGGAAGGAACCGGGGGCGTGGCTTGATCATCTCGACGGCAATGTCCCGCTGCCGCAGGGCCTCGGCCATCTCCAGGCCGATATACCCCATGCCGATGATCACGGCATGGCGCACCTGCTGTTCGGCGATGTATTGCTTGATACGCCGGCCGTCTTCCAGTGTCTTGAGGGTAAGAACGCCGGGGGTGTCAATACCTGGAATATCAGGCAGGGCAGCGGACGCACCCGTGGCGATCAGCAGCCTGTCATAGGGAAAAGAAAAGGGCTTGCCGTCCGAGGTATCGCCCGTCACCTTTCGGGCGTTGGGGTCAATGGCCGTGACGCAGTGACCGGTGAGCAGGTTGATATCCTGTTTTTCACGGAATTCGTGGGGCCGCCGGACGATAAGCTCGTCCATGGCCCGGCCAGCGTCGGCCATGTTGTAGGGCATGCCGCAGGCGCTGTAGGAAACGTCCTCTGTTTTCTCAAGCACGGTGACATTCAGTCCGGAATCGATTCGCTTGGCCCTGCTGGCGGCACTCATACCGGCCGCATCCCCGCCGATAACAATAAAATCCATGGTATTGACCTCCTGTAAACCTGGTGTTTTGGGCCAGATCAGTAATTGACAAGTAAATAATACATTGTTCCAAAGGGTTTCGCAAGGCCGCTGAATCCGCATAAATTGCCGCATTGACTTTATTCACCCCCCCTGTTAGGGTTGCAGGATTATGGAAAAAGGCACAATCGTCGAATACATCGACAATGAAAAACTCATATGCGCGGTCAATACGGATACGGTGATGAGCGGCGCCAAGCGGCTGCGACTGCTCACGGAGAACAGCCGTGAGGTGAATCTGCCGGCACGGCGGATCTCCCATGCCGGAGGGCGCCTGGATGTGTCTGCTGGAAGGCAGGACCTTGCCCGGGGCCTGAAGTCGGTTTCCGAACATCGTAGCGCACTGGCCGATCAGATCAACCCGGAGGAGCTGTGGGACCTGGTTCAGGATGAAGCCCGCTGGTTTTCCGCCCGGGAACTGGCGGAGCTCTGTTTTGCCGAAACCCTGACACCGGATCACGAGGCGGCGGTCATCCGGGCCTTTTTCAGGGATCGCCTCTATTTTAAATTCAACCATGACCGGTTTTATCCCCACACCGAGCAGCAGCTTCATGCCATCCTGGTCCGCCGGGAAAAAGAGGCCCGCCGGCAGCGGGTCATCAATGAAGGGGCCCAGTGGCTTAAAACCTGGATGGATGGGGAAGTGCCGGTGCTTGACGACCGTACCCGGGAGTTTGTTGATATTCTCAAGCCCTATTATATTTTTGACAAAGACGCCCCGGACTACGCGCTTGCCCGGGAGATGCTGGCCAAGGCCGGCGGCGTCTCCCCGGACACCATTTTTTTCCTCATGGTGCGGCTGGGTATCTGGGATGAAAACGAAAATATTGATATTCCCCGAAGTGGCATTCCAGTGGACTGGCCGGAACCGGTACTGGACAGGGCCCGGGAAATCGTCGCTGCGCCGCACCCGCCGTCGGGACCGGATCGCGTTGACATATCGACCCTGCCGGTGTTTACCATTGACGGCAGCAGTACCCTGGATTTTGACGATGCTCTGAGCGTGGAAGAAGAAGGCGATGGCATTGTCCGTGTTGGCATCCATATCAGTGACGTGGCCCACACCCTTCCCAAGGGCGATCTTTTGGATGAAGACGCGCTGGGCCGTGGCAGCTCCATTTATACGCCGGACCGGAAAATTTCCATGCTCCCGCCCGAATTATCCGAAGATGTATGTAGTCTAAAGGCCGGTCAATTGCGGCCGGCCATCTCAACATTTATCCGGTTTTCCCAGGCCGCTGACGTTATGGATACCGAGGTGCTGCCCACCCTGATCATGGTAGATCATCATCTGGTATACAGCGAGGTGGACCGGAATGTCTGGGCCGATCCCCGCCTGGCATTGCTGCACCGGCTTTCGGAAAAGCTTTTTGAAAAACGCTTAAAAGCCGGGGCAGTGCCCATCAACATTCCGGAAATCGTGATTCAATTCGGCCCCAACGGCACGGTAAACGTCAGTAAAATGGACCGGGAAAGCCCCTCCCGCCTGCTGGTGGCGGAGATGATGATCGCCGCCAACTGGGCGGCCGCACGTTTTCTGCAGGATAATGATATTCCGTCCATATACCGATCTCAGCCGGAGCCAAAGCAGCGGCTCGTAAAGCGCGATACCCAAGAGGAAGATTCGCTTTTTAATAACTGGGTTCAACGCAAGATGGTGGCCCGTGTGGTGCTTGATCAGAAGCCGGAGCGACATTCGGGGCTGGGTGTGGACCTGTATACCACCGCCACGTCGCCCATCCGTAAGTACCTGGATCTGATCACCCAACGCCAGATCCGGGCAGCCCTGGGACTGGAGCGGCCCTATACCCCCGATGAGATCGGAAACATGGTGCAGCTGCTGGAACAGCCCCTTTCCTGCGTGGGAAAAATTCAGCAGGGCCGTCAGCGCTACTGGATCTTGAAGCATCTGGAAACCCTTGCCGGTACCACTACAGAAGCCATTGTCCTGGATAAATTCAAGAACGATTATTCGATACTGCTGCCGGATTTTCTGGTGGAATGCCGCCTGCCCGCCTCCGCCGGCACAAAACTGAAGCCCAGGGACATCATCCGCGTTACCATTCAGCACGTCAGTGCCCGCAACAATCTGATATCGGTGTTTCCGGGCTAAACCAGGCGTCCCTGCTCGATATAGTCCACATCTTCAACATCTATGGCGTGAACAATATGCCGGTTCATCCTTTTTTTCATTTCCCCCACGGTGTTCCGGCTTTTATTGAACTGCCGGGCAAAGGCCAGGGTCTCATTCATCAGGTCGTCCCGGTGGCAGGCCTTGGTGACGATATGATGGGCTTCGCATTCCTCGGCGGTCAGACGGCTTCCCATATACTGCATTTCGTCCATCTTGTAGAGCGGAATGGCGGACTTGAGGAGTTCCAGCATGCCCGGCAGAAAAGCAATGCCCAGATCCACCTCCGGAAAACAGAAGTATCCCCTGTCCGACCGCATGAAGCGGAAGTCAAAGGCACAGGCCAGAATGGCGCCGCCTGCAAATGCATGGCCGGAAATGGCCGCGATGGTAATCAGCGGCGAGGTGACGAGCCGTCTGAACATCTCATTCTGCTTATACAGAAAGCCCTTTACGGTGTCTGTTTCCCCCTTTTGAATATAACCCGTCAGCCAGTCCAGATCGATGCCGTTTGAGAAGATTTTTTCGTGGGCGGAGGTGACCACCAGGGTTCGCGCATCCGTATTGTTTTCTATCTCATCCAGGGTTGAGAGAAACCCATCCAGAAAATCGTTGTTGAACCGGTTTTCACCATGGTTCAGGGTCATAATTGCCACTTCATTGTCCAGGGTATGGGTGATGTCTGCCATGGCCGCTCCTCTTTAAAGAAAAGTATGAATAAAAAATGGGTTATTTAAAGCAATCACGGTAAAAATTGACCCAAACGCAGGTTACTTTCTGCGAAAACGCCGCACGTGGCGCTGAACGCTTTTTACGAAGCCGTCAAAGTTGATGCACTCGTAAAAAATCACTTTGGGACGGCAAAGTAAAAAGTTCAAGAGCAAGGCGACGATGCATCTCGAGGAATGGAGCGTACTTGGCGGTACGTGACATGACGAGAGATGCATCGCAACGCAGATATTGGACTTTTTACGAAGCCGTCAATGTTATTTATCATCTGGCCGGGGCGTGGTCAACAAAACACTTTTTGTCCCCGGTGGGGCGGCTTTGGGGGGGACAAAAAAAGCCCCCTGTGATTGCCATGCAATCACAGGGGGCTTTGGGGTGGTTTTCCAAATCGGCGGTGTTCGTTCGTTTTCACCCCGCTTGATTGGTTTATCGTGGTTTATTAACAGCAGGAACCGGAGGTGCCGCAGCTTGAACAGCCATCCTGCGGTGTCAGCTCAATGCTGGATGAAATGGCAAATCCGAACTTGGTAAAGTCCACTTTCACGGGCTTTGCCTGTTCCATGAATGCTTTGTCCACAATAAACTTGTAATCACCGATCTCATAAACATTATCTGTGTCTCTTGGCTCATCCAGAGCCATAGCAAAAGACGGGCCGCCTCAGCCACCCTCGTTGAGAAACACACGAATCGGCTTGATCTCTCTGCCTTTGAAGTATTCACCGAACTGTTCCTGAGCCGGACCGGTTACTTCAATTTCTTCCATAATAAACCCCCTTACACTAAACGTATAGAAAATAAAGGCCGGCATACCGGCCCTTTGCGGGTGAACTTGTTTTATGTCACACCCTATTTTGCCGGACATAATGTCCGAGCCTAGTGCCCATCCATAAATTGCTATTTTGCCCGATTTCTGTGTCAGGCTCAAATTTTAATCCTCAAAATACGCAAAGTATTCCTCCGGTTAAAATTTTCGCCTTCCTTGAACTCGACCAAAATATCTAATTTCTGGACGGACACGAGCCTAACATCCAGAAACCACATTCAGAAACAACATAATGATCAATAACCGGTTTGTCAACCGTGACGGCTTCGTAAAAAGTCCAATATCTGCGTTGCGATGCATCTCTCGTCATGTCACGTACCGCCAAGTACGCTCCATTCCACGAGATGTATCGTCGCCTTGCTCTTGAACTTTTTACTTTGCCGTCCCAAAGCGACTTTTTACGAGACCATCAACAGTGACGGCTTCGTAAAAAGCTTCCAACACCGCCGCGGTGTTTTTGCAGAAAGGAACGTGCGCCATGGCTTCGCAATCGCAATCGAATCTTAACTTATCGATTTCGATACCGATTTCGATTCCGAATCGAGTTCCTTGGAAGTCAAAGCGTATCGATGTACTGGTCATATACCGCCTTGTCGTCGGCGGAGAAAAGGGCAAAGGTAACTTTTTGAATATCTTTGCTTTCTTTTAAAAAAGCCACGGTTTCATCCACGGCAATGCGGCATGCCGCCTCCACGGGGTACCCGTATACACCGCAGCTGATGGCCGGAAAGGCCAGGCTTTCGATGCTGTTGGCGGCGGCAATCGCCAGGCTGTTTCTGTAGCAGCCGGCCAGCAGCCGGCTCACCCGGGAATCGTCCTTTTTGTAAACAGGCCCCACTGTGTGAATCACGTATTTCGCCGGAAGGTTATAGCCCTTCGTGAGTTTTGCTTCGCCGGTCTGGCAGCCCCCGAGGGTCTTGCATTCTTCCAGCAACTCGGGCCCGGCCGCACGGTGAATGGCTCCGTCCACGCCGCCCCCGCCAAGCAGCGTTTTGTTGGCCGCATTGACAATGGCATCCACTTCAAGGGTGGTAATATCGCCCTGCCAAGTGCTGATTTTTTTAAGCATGATTTTTGTATCCATTTTAGTTATGATAACACTTTTAAACAGCTACGTAAAGAAAAACAATATATTCATCTTTACAAATCATGAAAAATTGGGTATAAATGGAAGGTTGTGAAACAACTGGCGGGCTTTTTTATACAGCCATCAACGAGAAGGAGTGCATACGTTTGGAACATATCCTGGTCATTGCCACCCGCAACAAAGGCAAAACAAAGGAAATTGCCGATCTTCTGGCCGATAAACCCGTTAAGATAAAAAATCTGGATGACTTCGGCCCCATTCCGGAGGTGGAAGAAGACGGCGCCACGTTTGATGAAAATGCGTATAAAAAAGCCAGTTTTGCGGCCAGGGTCCTGGGGTTTCCCGCGCTTGCCGATGATTCGGGCCTGGTGGTGGAGGCCCTTGATGGGGCGCCGGGTGTTCTGTCAGCCCGGTATGCCGGCGACAACGCCACGGACCGGCAGCGGTGTGAAAAGCTGCTGGTAGAGATGGAAGGCCGTACCAACCGCAAGGCCGCCTTTGAATGTGTCATTTCCATTGCGGTGCCCACCGGCGCGGCCCTGACTTATGAGGGGCGGAGCGAAGGGGAAATCGCCCGTGAAATGCAGGGAGAAAACGGATTTGGATATGATCCGGTGTTTTATTACCCGTCAATGGATAAAACGTTTGCCCAGATGACAGGCGACGAAAAAAATCAGGTGAGCCACCGGGGCCTTGCCCTTAAAGAGGTGCGAACAGAGTTCGACAAGGTGCTGGTCTGGATCGGGCAGAACATGCCGATCTTTGAAAAAGCTGCGTGTGCTGACAATGATGATTGAAGACCTGATCCGGAAAAACAGAACCTGCCGCCGGTTTTACGAAAACCGCAGAATTACCAGGGAAACCCTGGAACAGCTTGTTAATTTGGCCCGGCTGTCCGCCTCGGCCGCGAACCGGCAGCCGCTGAAGTATATTCTTTCCTGGAAAAAGGCGCGCAATAATTTGATATTCCCGTGCCTGGGGTGGGCGGGATACATGGCTGACTGGCCGGGCCCCAAAGAAGGGGAGCGTCCCTCGGCGTATCTGATTATAGCGGGCGATACCACCATCACGAATAATTTCTGGTGTGATCACGGCATCGCCGCCCAAAGCATCCTCCTGGGGGCCAGGGAGCGGGGGCTTGCCGGCTGCATGATCGGCGCGTTTAATGAAAAAAAATTGCGCGAGGGGCTGATCCTTCCCGAGCATCTTAAGGTATTGCTGGTGATCGCGCTTGGCAAGCCCAGGGAAAACGTTGTTATAGAAGAGGTGGGCAAAGACAATGATATCCGTTACTGGCGGGATAAAAAGGGCGTGCACCACGTGCCCAAACGATCGCTGACCGACATCATTGTTGGGCCTGAAACCTGACGGTATATACTTTATTAATTTTTACAACCCAAGGAGGTTTATAAGGAGGTTTATAATGACAACGATTGATATTGCCCAGCGCATCGGCGGGGTCAACACCATGGAGGCGGCCCGGGAGATTTTCAAGAAGAAGATGGATGCCGATAATCTGGCCAAAATCGAAAAGATTAAAACCGAAAATGTGCTGTTAAAAATTGCCAATGCCATTGCTATGGGCGAGCCGGATGCCGTTTTTGTGATTACCGAGTCCGAAGCGGACAAACAATGGGTCCGGGACTATGCCCTTGAAAAGGGGGAAGAAAAAACGCTGGCCATGGAAGGGCACACGATCCATTACGACCTGCCCGAGGAACAGGGCCGCATCATTGACCGGACGTATTATATCATCAATGAAGGGGAGGACATCAGTTCCCTGGCCCAGAAAACGCTTCGGGATGATGCCGAAGCCGTTGTCCGGGAGCATATGACCGGCATAATGCGGGGTAAGACACTGATGGTGGGCTTCTATACAAGAGGCCCCAAGGGCGCACCCGCATCCAACCCCGCGGTGGAAGCCTCCACCTCGGGGTACGTGCTTCACAGCGCCAATATTTTATACCGGAATATGTTTGACGGGTTTGACGAGGAGGTCAAGGCCCGCGGCCATGTATTTATCAACATTCACAGCGAAGGCAAGAATCGCCCGGAAGACCTGCCCAACGCCCGGGTTTTCATGGACCGGCAGGACCGGACCACCTACAGTTTCAACTGCACCTATGCGGGCAATACGCTGCTGATGAAAAAAGGGAATCACCGGTTTGCCGTGGACAAAGCGGTGTACGAGGACCGGGCCAGGCAGCTGTCCGAGCATATGTTTATTACCGGCATTGCCGGGCCTGGCAACCGGGTAACCTGGTGCACGGGCGCGGCCCCCAGCGGGTGCGGCAAGACCACCACGGCCATGGCCGGCCATTATTTCGTGGGCGATGACCTTGCCCAGATGTGGATCGCCGAGGACGGGACGGTGCGATCCATTAACCCGGAATGTGGTATATTCGGCATTGTGGAGGATGTAAACATGGAAGGCGACCCCGTGCTCATGGAAAAACTCAGGAATCCGGGCGCCGAGGTGATATGGAGCAATGTGTTGATCGATGACAACGGGGTTCCCCATTGGGTGGGTCATGGCGAGGAAATACCGGATCACGGCGTCAATTTTCAGGGCAAATGGGAAAAGGGCATGAAAGACAAAAACGGCAAGGAAATCCCGCCGTCTCATCCTAATGCGCGATGCACCATTTCTTCAACCGCGCTGGCCAACTACTCCGACGAGGCGGAAAATGCGAAGGGGGTTGAAACCCGTGTTATCACTTACAGCGGGCGGGATGCGGACACCATGCCGCCGGTGTGGGTGGCCAGGGATTCGGATCACGGCGTGGTGATCGGGGCCTGCATCGTATCCGCTGCCACCGCCACCGAAGTCGGGGCCTCCGGCGTCAAGCGCGCCCCGTGGGCCAATGCCCCATTTATTCCGGGCGCTCTGGGTGACTACATGGCCGCCCAGTTCGAGTTTTTCGACAGTGAAAAGATCACCCTGGAGAAGAAGCCCGTCATGGCGGGTCTGAACTATTTTCTCACCGATGAAGCCCGTGGCGGCACCTCCAAGAAGCTGCTGGGCGAGAAAAAGGACGTGAAGGTATGGCTGTCCTGGCTTGAACGTTGCGCGCACGGCGATGTCACAGTGATCAAAACCCCCATCGGCAACCTTCCGAAGTATGATGATTTAAAGAAATTGTTCGCCTCCCTTATCGACAAGTCGTATTCCTATGAGCTGTATGAAAAGCAGTTTTCCCTTTATGTCGACAATATTATCGCCCGGATCGACATGCAGATCGAGGCCTATAAAAAAGAAGAACGGATTCCGCAGAAGCTCTTCGACCTGATGGAAACCCAGAAAAACGGCCTTCAGGTCTTGAAGGACAAACACGGGGCCATCGTGACGCCGAAGCTGCTGGAGGAGGCCGAATCATAAGCCAAAGTCGCAATATACCCCTAGTTCCCACGCTCAGCGTGGGAACTAGGGACATACAGATTCAAGGAGTGACACGGTCCAGGCCGTCAGGCTTGCCCGTGGGTGCCCTCGTGGAGGATCGCCGATTAAACGCCTGAAAAACAGACTCTCCTCCCCCTATGTGTGGACCTTTACCACCTATTTTACCGAAGGATTTCCCTATACCATTATCCGCACCATCTCTTCGCTTTTTCTCCGGGATCTGAATGTCCGCTTGGAGTCCATCGGTCTGACCTCTCTGTTCGGGCTGCCCTGGGTTTTGAAATTTCTGTGGGGTCCACAGGTGGACCGGTTTGCCACTAAGCGCGCATGGATGCTGCATGCCCAGTTTCTGCTCACCATCATGATGTTTCTGGCCGCGATCTTTGCGCCGTTTACCTGGGCCATTCCCGCTATTATGGTGCTGTTTTTCATCGGTGCCATTATCGCGGCCACCCATGACATTGCCATCGACGGATTTTACCTGGAGGCCCTGGACAAGGACGACCAGGCAAAGTTTGTGGGCTACCGGGTCATGGCTTACCGTATCGCCATGATGACGGGCGCCGGCGTGGTGGCCACCATCGGCACCACCGTGGGCTGGTTTGCGGCATTTTTTGCCGCCGGCGCGGTGTTGGGGCTTTTTTTTCTCTACCACGTTTTTTTCCTGGTCAGGGTGGAGACACCCGGCCATCCCTTCCGGGAACTGATAAAAGGGCTGTTCCGGCTGCGGAGCGGCATCGCGGTACTCGGGGTGGCGGGGTTTATCATCGGCATCCGCGCGCTGTATGAATCCTCCCTGTATGCTTCGCTTCAGATCCGGTATCCGGTGCTGGAGAAGGTGTGGTTTTCCCACTGGGTGGGATTTCTTTTGTTTCTCGCCCTGATCCTGGTGCTGGTATTCCGAAGGCAGATTCAGGCATGGATCACCCGCAAGCCGGACTCCTTTTATGCCCGGGCCTTTGCCACATTCACCGACCGTAAAAAGATCGGCATCATTTTCGCGGTGATCATCTTGTTCCGTACCGGTGAGTTCATGCTTACCTCCATGGTATCCCCCTTTTTCGTGGATGTGGGCATCAAGGTTCATTACGGCTGGCTGTCATCCTTTGTGGGGCTGCCCCTGTCCATCGTGGGCGCCATGTTCGGCGGATTCTGCATTTCTCGTTTCGGCCTTAAAAAAATGATCTGGCCCTTTCTGTTGCTTCAGAATCTCACCAACGCGATCTACATGGTGCTTGCCCTTCATCTTTCGGATTATATCGCCGCCAATACGGGCATTGAAACCGTTGTCGAGCCGGTGGGGGCGCTCAATCTCTTTCTGGTGGCCCTGGTTCACGGGTTTGACCAGTTTTCCGGCGGACTGGGCACGGCCGCCTTCATGACCTTTCTCATGCGCATCTGCCTCAATGAATTTAAGGCCGCCCATTACGCCATCGGCACGGGTCTCATGAACGTCAGCGGGCTGTTTGCCGGCGTTCTCAGCGGGTTTCTGGCTAGCTGGTTCGGATACGGGTATTTCTTCGGCATCAGTTTTCTGCTCTCCATTCCCGGCATGATCATGGTGGTGTTTGTTCCCGTCTATGTTTATAACCGGCAGTAAAGAAGTTCAAGGATGCGGCGATAAAGGCGCCCGACACCACCCCCGCCGTATTGGCCGCCATATCCAGCCATTCGCCATAGCGATGAACATATGGCTGCACCAGTTCAATGCCGCCGCTGTAGGCGATAAAGAACAGCCCAAGCAGCCACCATTTGCTCGGCCTGCGAAGGGCTGCGGGGAACATGAGAGCGGCATAGGCGATGATATGATGGGTTTTATCCGTGCCCGGCGCCGATGGTAATTCAGGAAGCGGCCAGAGCGATAAGAATGTAATGGCCACAAGGATTATCAGGGTTAACCCCACCCAATGGCTTTTAATAAAAAAAAGTGGTTTTGTCATTCCATTTTATTCCATAATCACGAAACGGCCGTCATCAGGCCATCGGCTTTTCAGCTGCAGCACGTCGGGATTGGCCGGCCCGCAGCCGAAACACGTGCTTTCCGTCCATATATCCTGAAGATAGTGGATTTCGCCCATATTAATGACCCCGTTTATGACGTTGCATTCGTTTTATTAAACCACCATGTTTTCTGAATCATTTTGCAAAGTCAAGAAAATATGCAGTTTGTTGTGCCTGACGTTAATTGTGTCTGCCCCTTGCCCTGCTTGACATTTGGGCGGTCGGAAACTATATTGAGGCTTTACAAGTTTGTTACCTGATGTTATCCGATGCCGTTTTAGCCGCAAGGGCGCCGGTGGGGGCTCTTTTTTTTGAGGGTTTATCCATTCTTTCGCTTACCGGTGGCAATTCTGACGAACAGCGAATCAAAGATTGAAGGTGTGTTGTGGACAACCAGCCCGTTGCAATAAAAAAGAAGATCGTCGAGCTTGCCGAAAAGCGGCGCAAGGCCATGATGTTGCCGGCAAGGGAGGCCATGGATATGATCCTTGATGCAAAGGATGCCATGCCCATGGTGCATTCTTTTGCCGAGCAGGATTTCTATTTCCTGGTCAATGAGATCGGCCCGCATGACGCCATCGAGCTGTTGTCCCTGGCGTCCAACAAGCAGTGGGAATACATGCTGGATGTGTCGGTGTGGCAGCAGGACGAAATTCATATTGATTCGGTGGTGCAGTGGTTTGATCTGCTGATGCGGGCGGATGCCAACCGGTTCAGAAAATGGATGATCACGGATAAGGCGCCCTTTCTGGAACTGTTTCTTTACTATAACCTCGAAGTGGGGATGCTGGAGCACGATCAGGACCCATCGGTGTTCGGTCCCGAGTTTTTTACCTTTGATGACCTGTATTATGTGCGGTTTGTGAAAAAAGGCAAATGCGGCATGGATACGGATGAAAAGGCCGATGATTTCCGCCAGAAGGTGTTGTACGGGTTTTTGAAACGGCTGGCCGAGCAGGACTACGAGGCCTATATGGAGGTACTGTTCTATACGGCCAACGTGCTGCCGGCCGAAGCCGAGGAAGAGGCGTATCGGCTGCGGAACGTTCGGCTGGCCGAAAAGGGGCTGCTGCCCTTTGAGGAGGCCGTCGGGGTCTACCGGTATGTGCGGCGTGCGGACCAGCTTCCGGAGAAGGGAGCGCCCGCCGGCATCCTGGATGCCAAGATGCCGGTGCCGTTTTCACCCACCACCATGATCGACAGGACCACGGTGTTTTCCCAGGCACTGGCCTGCATCGATTCACAGGAGGCCCTGCAAGAGCTTCAGACGGAGTTTGCGGCCCTTTGCAATCGTATCGCTGTATCCGACCGAATGGCTGTTAAGGAGAAAAAGGACCTGGCCCATGTGGTGGACAAGGCGTGCGGGTATATTCATATCGGGCTTCAGGAAGTCATAGAGGGGGACGCCCCGCCGGATGCGGGTGAGGCAGCCGCCCTTATGGGCCGGTATTTTATCACAGATATTTTTCGGCTGGGCTACAGCGCCGTGTCTACCCTGAAACGACAGGCGGATAAATGGTATCTCACGAGCTGGACCATTGGCCATAAGATGCCGCTTGTTTTCTGGGGGGAGCGCCGGCAGGGCGCGCTGGGCGGTCTGTTGGTGAAACGGCCCCTCTATTATGATCAGTATCAGGATGGCGGCATTTACCGGGAGTTTCAGACGCCGTCGGAGGTGGCCGCCACCCGGGATATCCTGGATGAAGTCATGATGCTGGACCGCCTGCTGAAGGATGCGGGATTTGATCCGTCCTGCGTTGCCGAGGCGGCCCTGACCTTTGAGAACCTGGTGCTGACCGTATGGGCGCGGCATTACCTGGGGCTTGCCGAGACCGTTGAGTATATTTCCATAGATAATTTCAGGCGGTTTTTCGCGGCACTGATGACGGCGGACCCTGAACAGGCGACCCGGCGCCGGATACGAAACAAGATGAAGGGGGCGTTTCTGGAGTGGTTTGCCGGCGTGACCGGCAACACCGCCTATGACCTTTCCCGGGCGGCGGGCCGGCTGTTTGAGGTCATGTTTGCGGCCATTGAAGCGGAATACGGGAATGTGGCCCCGGACAATCTGGATGCCCGGTACGTGGAGCTGTTTCTGGTTTACGAGTAAAAGAAGCCGCTGACGCCGTGCGAGAGGCCTCTGTCAGAACAAATTTAAGTAAACATCAGACCCCAGAGGGGCCGGCTTTGGTTACCCCTATAAGGGGATTGTTTATAGTCTGAACTCACCCTTCGTGTCCTTCGTGAACTTCGTGGTTCAATTGTCTGGAGTTGATTACCACGAACCTCACGAAGGTCACGAAGATAAATGCATCGCATTGATGCCCCGGAACACTCCGGTATCTGTTTTGGTCATTAGAAAATTTGGTATTCGGATATCTTCCCGAATGCCGTTTTTCCCCAATGAAAAAAACCGATTTCTGTGATTCCACAACCAGTTTGCCGTCCATGCTGTCAAGCAATCGAACCTTATAGCTTTTGGTCTTGAGTTGTTCCGCCGGCTGGGTTAATTCTTCCGGGGATAGGGCCGCATTCATCTCTTTCTCCATGACAGGCGTCAATGTTTGACGGCTTCGTAAAAAGCTTCCAACCCCGCTGCGGCGGTATGAATGCAGAAAGGAACTTCGGGCCGGCGGCATCATTTTTTGCCGTCATTGCTTCTTGATTATTGGTTGAATATCCGCACTTTATATTAGTTATCCGCTCGCCAGGCCGCCAAGATCGCCAAGAATATTCTTTTCATTCTCTGCGATCTTGGCGTCTTTGCGAGAGGCAACTTTTTCTCAAATTGGCAGATTAAGTTCCTTGGAAGTCCAATAGCAGCAAAACGATGCATCTCTATCATGTCACGTAGCGCCAAGTACGCTCCATTCCTCGAGAGTAAGATAGACACGCCGCATCTTGAACTTTTTACTTTGCCGTCCCAAATCCGACTTTTTAAGCGTGCATCAAAAATTGCGCCATGGGCATTGGCCGTGAGTGTAAAATTAACAATTTGAAATTCATAGTAAAAGTTATTGTATCGATGGTCTGATGCAAGGGCTGTCGCTTGGAACAGGAACCAAAGGTCCTTTCCGGCAGGATAGTTGTCCTGCCAGGCAATAGCGGGAAAATAATTATTGTTTCAGGCGTGGCCGTTGGTGTATGGTTGATTCACTGTTTCCTGAGTGGTAAGCGGCCTAAATTGTTTGTCCGGCCCGGGGGGCGGGATAATATTCGGAAGGAGTATTCATGAGGTTGAGATACGTATTCCTGATCGGGTTTTTCATGGTTTTGGCAATGGCCTGGCATGCCGGTGCGTCGGAAACGGCGGAAGCCGTCATGGAAAAGGTCGAGGAACGTTATGACTGCGAAAGCCTGTCCGCGGACTTCAAACAGATATCCGTGTTTGCCGAAATGGATATCGAGGATACCGCCCATGGGAAGGTGATGTTCAAACGACCGGACAAGGTCCGGTGGGAATATAAAAGCCCCTATCCCCAATTGCTGATATCGGACGGCGATTCGCTGTGGATTTATAAACCCGAGGAGAATCAGGTGATCGTGGGAAAGGCGGAAGCCCTGATGGGAAAGGGAAACAGCGCCAGCTTTATGGCGGATATTTTTTCTCTACAAAAAAATTTTATTATCGAAACAGCCGATTCGCGGAAAAAAGAAGGGTATTATGTGCTGCGGCTGGAGCCCAAAGAAAAGGTGCAGCAGTTAGCGGTGGCGTATCTGTTTGTTTCCCGGAAAACCTATATCATTGAAGAACTTGAAACAGAGACGGCGTTCGGTGAGGTGACCCGATTTACATTTGAGAACATAAAGTTTAATGCCGATATTGCGGCCGCGAAGTTTGAATTTGATATTCCCATTGATGCGGATATCATCGCCATGGATCCACTATCTCAATAATACCCCACCGGCTTAATATTATATGGATTTCAAGACAGGACCGAGGCAGGACAATGATTGACACCACCATACGACGATTGCAGCAAGACCGGAATGCTATCATTCTGGCCCATAATTATCAACCACCGGAAATTCAGGACCTTGCCGATTTCTGCGGGGACTCCCTGGAACTTTCCCTCAAAGCATCCCGCACCGACGCGGATGTGATTGTGTTCTGCGGTGTGCACTTCATGGCCGAGACGGCATCCATCGTCTGCCCGGACAAAACCGTCCTGCTGCCCCGGTCCGATGCGGGGTGCGCTATGGCTGACATGATTACCCCGGAAATGCTCACGGCTGAACTGGATCGGCTTGGCCAGATGCCGGTGGTAACCTACGTGAATTCCCCGGCCGCGGTCAAGGCCATGTCCACGATCTGCTGCACCTCGGCCAATGTGGTGAAAGTGGTGAACAGTATCGAGGCCGATGAGATGCTGCTGGCGCCGGACCGGAACTTGGCGGCATACGCGGCCGGGTTCACGGACAAAACCATCCATTTCTGGGACGGATACTGTCCGTTTCATAACGCGCTTGGGCGTCAGGAGGTCAAAGAGGCAAAAGCCATGGACCCGGATGCGGTACTGCTGATCCATCCGGAGTGCCGGCCCGAGGTGGTGGCCTTGGCCGATGAGGTACTGAGCACCTCGGGGATGCTTCGGTATGCAAAAACCTCTGATCATCGCTCTTTTCTGATTGCCACGGAAAACGGCATTCTGCATGCGCTGAAAAAAGCCTGCCCGGACAAGACCTTCCACCCCGTCTCCCCTGAGATGATCTGCCCGGACATGAAAATCATATCGCCCAAGGATGTGGCGGCCTGCCTTGAAACCATGCAGCCGGAAGTAAGGGTGACGCAGGCGGTCCGGGAGGGGGCCCTGCAGGCAGTGGAGCGGATGCTGGCACTGGCGTAGTGATCGGCGATGGTGAAGACCGGTTTATTCAGTCTATAAAACCTGCTCCTTGGGGTCAGGTTAACGATAAAAGGCTATGCCGATAAGGCGCAAAACACGAAATTAGAAATTCGAAACAAACCCGAATATCCAATTTTCCAATGATCAAAACAGATGCACTCGTAAAAAGTCTGATTTTTTGACCATGAAGCGCATGAAGATCATGAAGAAATAAAAAATAACAATAATTTCAACTTCATGCTCTTCATGTTCTTCATGGTTGAAATAAAACTATCTCTTTATGGTACTTCCAAGGAACTTAACGTGGTAATTCATTTAAAAACCAAAGCATCTTTTTTAACCACGGAATACACGGAGAAAACACGGAAGGAACCATTTTGCACCCTTTTCCGTGCCCTTTCCGTGTATTCCGTGGTTAATCAAACAGCAGTGGATTACAATCACGAAAAGGTAGAAGTGGCAAAGCAATCTTTCGATCACACCATAACAAGTTACTTTCTGCAAAAATACCACCGCGGCGGGGTTGGAAGCTTTTTATGAAGCCGTCAAAACAAGCCCCCTCGCAATCAGTTGTTTTGAAAATTTGATCATTCAGATTTAAAAAAAGGCGTTTAATGAAACTGTCAGTGAAATTGATGGACGTGCAAATCCGCTGGTTATTAATGCTGGTTGTGCCGTTTCTCTGGCTTTTTATCGCCGCCTGCGGCGGTCCCGAATTATCCACTCTGCCGGAAGACGGCGTGATCGTGGCGTTTGGCGACAGCCTGACCCGGGGTACGGGCGTTTCCCCTGAAAACAGCTACCCGGCGGTATTGGCCGGAATGACGGGGATGAAGGTGATCAATGCCGGGGTTCCCGGGGAGGTGACAGCCGAAGGCCTGGACCGGCTGCCGGGAGTGATGGATCGATATCGGCCGGATCTGGTGATTATCTGTCACGGCGGTAACGATATTCTTCAGAAACAATCCATGGCCGACGCCGGGGCCAACCTGGATGCCATGGTACGAATGGTCCTGAACCGGAACATCGACGTGGTGCTGGTGGCCGTTCCCAAACTCAGTATTTTCGGGTCGCCCCCGGATTTTTATGAACAGGTGGCCAGGCGGCACAAGGTTCCCATCGACATGGACACCCTGGGGGACCTGGAGCGGGACCGCAGCATGAAGTCGGATCCAATTCATCTCAATGCAGCGGGATATCGGGAACTTGCCGGAACTGTTTATCAGATGCTGGGAAAGTATGGGGCTATTCCATGACATTATCCGACAGGTTGGCGTTGGTGTAGACCTTCTGCACATCATCGCAGTCGTCCAGGGCATCCAGCAGCTTGAACATCTGTTCCGAGGCCTTGTCATCCAGGTCGGTTGTGGTCTGCGGCAGCATGGTGATCTCGGCGAATGCGAAGTCAATGCCGGCGTCGGTCAATGCCTGGCGGACGGTTTCAAAGTCATCCACCGCGGTGATCACTTCAAAGCTGTTGTCCCCTTCCCGCACATCCTCTGCACCTTCGTCGATGGCGGTTTCCATGAGAGCATCCTCGTCTGCTGCTGATTTCTCAACTTCTATGTAGCCTTTTTTGTCAAACATCCAGGCCACGCATCCGTTTTCCCCTAGGTTGCCGTTGTGCTTGGCAAAGATATGGCGCACATCGCCTACGGTCCGGTTTTTGTTGTCTGTCAGCGACTCCACCATAACAGCCGCGCCGCCCGGTCCATATCCCTCATAGACGATCTCTTCGTAGTTGACCCCTTCCAGCTCGCCGGTGCCTTTTTTAACGGCCCGCTCAATGTTGTCCTTGGGCATGTTTTCATCTTTGGCTGCCTGAATGGCAGCTCTCAGCCGAGGGTTGGCGTCTGCATCGCCGCCGCCCATCCGGGCCGCAACGGTGATTTCCTTTATCAGCTTGGTGAATACCTTACCCCGCTTGGCGTCCACCGCCTTTTTTTTATGTTTGATGGATGACCATTTATTGTGCCCTGCCATCGTTATGTCTCCTTTTTTGATAGTCCGATAACATAGGTTTCCCTGCTGTCTTTACGGCAGGTTTCCGGTTTAAATATCTTACATTGCGCAAAGCTCTCTTTTACCATATCTGTAAAATTTTTAAAATCTTCTCCCTGAAATACTTTACAGACGAAATGCCCGCCCGGTTTTAGGCGTTTATGGCAGATTTCAAGGGCCTGTACAGCAAGATTAAAGGAGCGTGCCGCATCCGTAAACTTGTTGCCTGTGGTGTCCGGTGCCATATCGCTGATAATTACATTTACGTTTTCCGGTAGTTCTCCGGCATCCATTCCAAAAATATCGGCCGTGAGAACAGTGGCATTGGCCGGGATTTGCTCGGAAACCGGTTTGATATCTATTCCGGTCACATGGCCTGCGGGGCCCGCCAGCCGGACGGCGAAAAGCAGCCAGGAGCCCGGGGCGCATCCCAGGTCGATGATGGTGTCGCCTTTTTTGATAATATTGAATTTTTTCTGGATTTCTTCAAGCTTATACACCGACCGGGCAGGGAACCGCTCTGCTTTGGCCTTTTGCGAGTAATGATCCGGCCGGCTTCGTTTTGTGTATTTTTTTCGCGCCATACTATTTGATTTTTTGTCTCCAAGGTCTTGTGTGCACGCTGAGCGTTAATGCGCTGCGTCCTCTGCGCAGGTAAGCGATGAATCAAGCGGTTCCGAAAAGGACATCCACGGCATCGGCCACGGTCTTGATGCCGGTGATGGTCAATGCCGTCTCATCTCTGATTCGTTTCAGGTTGCCATGGGGCACCAGGCAGCCGGTGAACCCCATCTTCTTGGCTTCTGCAACCCGCGTTTCAATATGGCTGATGGCCCGCACTTCGCCGGTGAGACCTGCCTCGCCAAGAACCACCCAACCGGCGGGCAGTGGCCGGTCCAGGAAGCTTGATGCAACCGCCGCGATAATTCCCAGGTCCACGGCCGGTTCGGTGACTTTTACCCCACCGGCCACATTCATGAAGATATCGTATCCCATCAGCTCCATGCCCAGCTTTTTTTCCATTACCGCCACCAGCAGGGCCACGCGGTTGGAATCCAGGCCGAGGATGGTCCGGCGGGGCATGCCCAGACTGGTCCGGCTGGTAAGGGCCTGTAACTCAACTAGAATCGGCCGGGTGCCCTCCATGCTGGCCGTGACAATGGAGCCGGGGGTGTTTTCCGGCATTTCAGAGAGAAAGACCGACGAGGGGTTGTCCACTTCCGCCAGGCCGGTCTGGGTCATTTCAAATACCCCGATCTCATTGGTGGAACCGAACCGGTTCTTCACCGCCCGCAGAATGCGGAATACCTGGTTCTTGTCGCCTTCGAAATACAGAACCGTGTCCACCATGTGTTCCATGATCTTGGGGCCGGCAATGGAGCCGTCCTTGGTGACGTGGCCGATGAGAAATACGGGTACGCCGGTTTGTTTGGCAAGGGCCATGAGCCGCATGGTGGCTTCCCGGACCTGGCCCACGCTACCGGGAGCGGAGGTGAATTCGCTGCTTGCCATGGTCTGGATGGAATCGACGATCAGCACCTGCGGCTGGGTGGATTCGGTGACGGCAATAATGGTTTCCATGTTAGTTTCCGCCGCCACCAGCATGTCCGCCGGTACCGTATCGCAGAGGCGCTCGCTGCGCATCTTGATCTGCTTGAGGGATTCCTCGCCGGATATATAAAGGGTCTTGTGGCCGGCCGCCGACAGTTTCTGCGCAGCCTGCAACACCAGCGTGGACTTGCCGATGCCCGGATCTCCGCCAACGAGCACGAGGGACCCGGGAACGATTCCCCCGCCGAGGACGCGGTCAAACTCGCGGATGGTGGTCCGCAATCGTTCGTCTTCGGCCAGGGATACGGAATCCAGGGATACGGGCGCCGCTCCTTTCGGTATGGGCCTGCCCTGCTTTTTTGGCGCTGCGGCGCCGGTCGCTTCCTCGGCAAAGGTGCCCCACGCCTGACATTCCGGGCAGCGGCCCATCCACTTGGGTGACTGGTGTCCGCAGTTTTGACAGCAGAACAGGGTCTTCATGGTATTTTTCATTGATAAATAAAGCCTGCATTTCCCTTTTGGGTGCGTCATGGTCTTCGTGGTTCAGACGGTTGCGTTTTGCCGCGAAGAGCATGAAGGACACAAAGAAAAAACATCATCCAATTTATGCCCCGGATCACTTAGTCCGTTTCTAAAGTTTGTGTTGTATATCATATACCCCCTCCCCGTCAAATCAGATCCCCTCTGTTGCATACCGGCTTTTGCGCTGGCCCCTGTTATTTGCTATGATGGTTAGGGTTCGTCACAAAATAACTTGACCATTTGGCTTGTTCTTTTTCCCGTCTTCTTTGTTGCTTAGTCGGTCAAATAGCTTGCTATTCTCCCTCCTCGCGCCTCGAAGACGGAAAAAATTCCGGCGCCAAATTTGCTCAACTTATTTTGCGACGAACCCTTAAATCAACCGGGAACAGGCATCTTTTAAACAATTTGTCCGTAACCTGCAACGGCCGGACAGGGAGAGTGCACCCCCTTTGTCATTGCTGACGGCATATATCAAGCTGGCACGACCACACCATTATATCAAAAACGGGTTTGTTTTTGTGCCGCTTTTTTTTGCGCACCAGTTGATGGTGTTGCCGCTTCTGGCCGCGGTTGCTCAGGGGTTTGCAGCCTTTTGTCTCGCCAGCAGCGCGGTGTATGTGATGAATGATATCGTGGATGTTGACAAAGACCGGCTTCATCCGGTTAAGCGGCATCGCCCCTTGGCCGCCGGAGCGGTGAGCCCGCGGGGTGCAATGGCATTTTTTGCGATGCTGCTCGTTTTAAGCAGCCTGCTGGCTGCGCCCTGGCAGCAGCTGAATTTTTTTCTTCTTATGTGCGGATACGTGGTTTTGAATGCCGCCTATTCGCTGGTGCTTCAGAAGGTTTTTCTGGCAGACGCACTGAGCGTGGCCGGTGGATTTGTCATCCGGGTGTTCAGCGGGTCGGTGTTGATCGGGGTCAGGGTCTCCTGGTGGCTCACGGCCATGACCCTCCTGCTGGCCCTGTTTATTGCATTTGCCAAACGCCGTTGTGATCTGGTGGCCATGAATGAAACGGGCGGCTGGCCGGGCCGCCAATACAGCCGCCGGTTTCTTTCCCGGGCGGTCAAATTCCTGGCCGCTCTTTCCTGCCTGTTGTATATCGGATATACGCTTTGGCCGCCGGTGATCCAGGAGCACGGCACCGGTATGCTGTGTCTTTCCGCCTTGTGGGTGGTGCCGGGCATCGCGCGGTACCTCTGGCTCGTTTTCCGGTCGGGGCGGGATTGCGCGCCGGTCAGGTCCTTGCTGACGGATGTTTATCTTCAGGCGTGCGTGGTGTTGTGGGTGGCAACGCTTTGGCTGCTGATTTATACGGATATGCTATGATGACATTAACCGGCTGGGGCAGATATCCGGAAACACCGGCCCGCATCTTTCAGTGCATGGCGGGAAGTGATGTGGCCGACTGTCTGAAGCAAGGAAGTCAATGGATTGCTCACGGACTTGGCAGGAGCTACGGGGATAGTGCGCTGGGCGAAAACGTGTTGCTGGTTACGCCGATGAACCGGGTTGTGCATTTTGACGACGCAACGGGCGTGCTCCGTTGCGAGGCGGGCATATCCCTGGGCGAGGTCATTTCGGCGCTGCTGCCAAGAGGCTGGTTTCTGCCGGTCACCCCGGGCACCCGGCACGTGACCGTAGGCGGGGCTATTGCCAGTGATGTGCATGGGAAGAACCATCACCTGGACGGCAGTTTCAGCCGATGGGTGCATGATTTTACCCTGATGCTGGCCGACGGCAGCGTGGTTACCTGTTCGGCCAATGAAAATCCGGACCTGTTTCATGCCACATGCGGCGGTATGGGCCTGACAGGGATTGTTCTGTCCGCCACCCTGCGAATGCGGCGGGTTGTCAGTGCATACATGGACAGCGGGGTGGTCTTCGCCGAAAACCTCAAAGCGCTGCTTGATTGTTTTGGGCGGCATGGCCATTGGCCCTACCTGGTGGCCTGGGTGGATTGCACCGGCACCGGCACCGACATCGGGCGGGGGCTGGTCTTCATGGGCCGGCATGCTATGACGGGAGATCTGCGATACGCGCCGAAACAAGAACTGACGGTACCGGGGAGGTTTCCCGGCTGGCTGCTGATGCCACGGTCCGCTCGTTTATTTAACCGGTTGTATGCCCGTTACTATCGAATGCAAAAGAGTGAACACCGGGTGTCGGTTGAATCGTTTTTTTTCCCCCTGGATCGGCTCGGCCAGTGGCATCGCCTCTATGGCAGAAGCGGCATGCTTCAATATCAGTTTGTATTGCCCAAGGCCGCCGGCGCGGCAGGTCTGCGCCGGATTTTTTCAGAGATTCGTCGGCATGGCGCTACACCTTTTCTCGGGGTGCTGAAGCTGCTGGGCGAAGAAAACGACAATTATTTGAGTTTTCCCCGGGCGGGGTATACCCTGGCTCTTGATTTCAAGGCGCATCCAGCTGTTTTCGCCCTCCTGGATACCCTGGATGACATCGTTGCCGATCATGGTGGCCGCGTTTACCTGGCCAAGGATGCCCGTATGAAAGCGGATATGCTGCCGGCTGGTTATCCTTGCCTGGATGCCTTTCGGGAAGTGCGGGAACAATATGGTTTGATCCGCACCTTCCAGTCGCTTCAGTCCCGGCGACTGGCCCTTTAAAGCATGGGGCTTCGTAGATTTTTTCAAACAACCCATTTTTTGTTCATACTTTTCTTTGCTCGCCCAAAGAAGATGGTCTCGTAAAAAGTCGCTTGCGGACGGCAAAGTAAAAAGTTCAAGATCAAGGCGTCGATGTATCTCGAGGAATGGAGCGTACTTAGCCGTACGTGACATGACGAGAGATACATCGCAACGCAGATATTGGACTTTTTACGAAGCCGTCAAAGAAAAGTATGCAAAAGAAAGGGCGCCCCGCAGCTGGGCCTTCGGCTACCCTCGCAGGAACGGTTTTTTCGGCGCGGGCAGAAACTCGCCTGTCCTTTTGTGCAGATGCGTTAAGCCTCGTCTGCTCAGACAGTCTGCCCGCGTCTTCCGAAAAAACCGCCCCTGCTCGGCTGCGCTGCAAGGGGCGGGGCACGTGTTGCTGTTCATTTCTTCGGCAAGCGAATATGCGTGGCATTAAACTGAAAAATTAAATAAAATGATATGGTTATAATAAAGTGGGAGATGAAGTTCCTTGGAAGCATGATTTTTCTGTTCATGCGGTTTTTGCTTGACTTTTCAATGTCGTACGATATATACTGACAGAAAATTCAACGTTTGTGTAAAACAGGGCGCGAAAGGTGATCGGTGGCCCGAGGCGATAGAAGGCTGACGGAAACAGATACCGGTCAGCAGGGCTCCCCGTTTTTCACAGGGTTTACGTCCCTCCCCTCCAGGCCAGAAACAAAAAGGCATTCCTTCTCAGGAATGCCTTTTTGTTGTTTTGTCGGTACAGAAAAACTAAATTACGGTTACGTTTACAGCAGCAGGGCCTTTTTGTCCTTCTTCTATGTCAAAGGAAACCCGGTCCCCTTCATTAAGGGACCTGAAGCCTTCCGCATTGATCGCTGAATGATGAACAAAAACATCCGGTCCATCTTCCTGCTCAATAAATCCGAACCCTTTACCGTCATTAAACCATTTTACGATTCCATTGGCCATGACACCATCCTCCTTTCTTAAAAATTTTCAACGTTACCAACCGGAGGATGCCACTTTGACAAATGGATTCTCCCTGTTACAACGAATCGGTCACGGTACCTTTCAACCGCGACTGTCGATAAGAATATCCCCTTTTTTTTTAAAACGCAAGCGAATTATGATAAATTTCGCGGTAAATTATACCTGCGTCAGCCATCAGACGGGGGGAGCGGCTGCTTGCCACTGGCCGGTGAATGGGTCTTATGGCCCGAATGATCGGATATTGAGGGGATGTAATGGTTCAGGCAGTTGTTCAGCAATTCCAGTGTGCGGCTGCTGTCGACCAGCGGAAGGGTCTCGACATCACCCTTTCGGATGTTTAGGATAAGTTCTTTGATTGTTTTTATGCCGGTGTTTTCAATAAATGCTGTCATGCCGGCTTCGGCGGCGTCGTGGTTGCGGGCCAGCAGCCGGTTCTCGGCCAGGTACAGATGCGCCGGTGCATGACGGGGGTGTTCGGCAATGAACTGTTCAAGGTACCGGCGGCCTTTTTCAAGCGCTCCAGTGCATGTGGCGGTTACGCCCAGCTTGAGGTTGGCCATGGCATTGTTCCGTTTTAGTCGGCGCACCTGCAAAAAGGCGTTTCTCGCGCCGTTGAAATCCCCGCGGTGAAGCGCCAGCATTCCTTTTATATCGTAAAGCCTGCCTAGCGGCCCGGCGGCTTTTGTGAATTTGATGGCACGGTCGACGGTTTCATCGGCAAGTTCCGGCCGGGTGTGGCTGTATATCTTGCTTAACAGCAGAATGTATTTTTTTTCTTCGATTTTATAGATGGCATTCGCATCGCCGGTAACCTTTTCGGCGATGGCCGCGGCGCGCTGAAGGGCGGCTTCGGCCCTCTGATAATCCTGCCGTTGACAATAGAGCCGCGCCATGTTGCCCAGGGTGAGGATTTTTTTCAGCTTCCAGTCATGATCGCGCCTGGTCAGGGCGATTTCATAGGTATCCAGCGCTTTCTGCACCGCTCCCTGCCGCTGGTAATAATAGCCAAGGTTGTGATAGGGCCGGGTAATGCCGGGATATTTTCGAGAGGCGTCCTTCCAGAGGGTTTCCGGGGAGCGCCAGTCGTAATTGCGAACATGGGTGCACATGCCGATAAAGATAAAGGTGCAGGTGGTCACTAGGGCGATGACATAATAGACAAACCGGCTGCGGCCGGCATAGAACACCAGCAGGCGGTTGACGGCCAGGGCCACGGGCAGAAACAAAAAGAGCGACGGCAGGTAGTTTCGGTGTTCAAATACGAGTTGCAGCGGCAAAAACGTAGATTCCACGGCATGGTGAGACAGGAAGAACAGCACGGCAAAACAGACCAGTGGCAGCCGTTTGCGCAGCCCGATGGCAACACCCGTGGCGGCTATGATGCCGAGAATGGCAAAGAGGGTGGTGGTCGGGGTCGTCAGGCCCGTGGATTTGGAAAATGCATGGTCGATGCAGTAATATTCCGGCATCAGTGCCAGTATCTGGTACAGATGAAAGAAAATGACCCGCGGCTGGGTGAGCAGCCGTTCTGTCAGCGTAAACGGCTTTTTAGCGTAATCATCAAAAAGGGTGGTCGCCTCAATGCTGTAGGCAGCCAGCATCGCGATAACCATTCCCGCCAGCACCAGTACCGTGAGGGCCGCCATTCGCTTTTTTAAACCCAGACCCGGCTGTTGCATCCCCGACAGCACCAGCCATTCCAGCAGCAGAATCCCCACAGGGAACATCACCGCGTTCTGCTTGGTCAAAACGGCCAGGACCGCCATCAATCCGGAAATTACAAAGAAACCATAGCGCCGGTTGCCACTCAGTCGAAAGCGCAGCCAGGCCCAGAATCCAAGAATGTAAAACATGGCCGCAAGAGACGCCATGCGTTGCACGATGTAAGTGACCGCCTGGATCTGAATGGGATGAATAACCCACAGCATGGCGGCGATGCCGGCGATGCGCAGGCGCTCGTTTTCTGAATACCGGTTTCCCCGGGCGGCCAGCATCAGCATAAGGGTTTTAAACAGAAAGACGGCCGTTGTCATGTGGATTGCCAGGTTGACAAGATGGTACCCTGTAACATTGAAGCCGCCGAGATAGAAATTCAGGGCAAAGGTGAAGTTGCTCACGGGGCGGTGCAGTGCTTCATCCCCGTTCTTGCCCCGGGTGAAAGTGTCGAGCACGGAATCGAGGGTCAGCTGCCGGAGGTGAAGGTCTGTCCGCTCGACGATGTTGGGCAGGTCATCAAAGACAAAGGGCACATGCAGCGTATTGCTGTAGATAATCAGCGTAAAGACGATCAGGCCGCCGATGATCAGCCCATTCCTTCGACGCCGGCGCTCCGGGGTTTCTGTGTTTGGTGCGTCTTTCATGATCTGACGATCATACAATATCTTGCGGCAATGATCAAAGCTGATGGCTTTGTAAAAACCGTCCAATTCCGCCGCGGTGTTTTTGCAGTATGGAATTTGCGCGAGGCTTGGTTTTTTACCGCTATTTGTGCTAAACGACCCATTTTTTCTTTCATACTTTTCTTTGCTCGCCCAAAGAAAAGTATGCAAAAGAAAGGGCGCCCCGCAGCTTGGCCTTCGGCTACCCTCGCAGGAACGGTTTTTTCGGCGCGGGCAGAAACTCGCCTGTCCTTTTCTGCAGATGCGGTAAGCCTCGTCTGCTCAGACAGTCTGCCCACGTCTTCCGAAAAAACCGCCCCTGCTCGGCTGCGCTGCAAGGGGCTGGGCACGTGTTGCTGTTCAGTTGTTTCGGCAAACTGAAAAACTGGGCAATAAACTGATAAATTAAATAAAATTGATATGTTTACAATAAATTGGCAGATTAAGTTCCTTGAAAGTCCTTTGGATTTGGATTTTGGTTTGGACGCCCCCCTTGTAACAGGGATCATCAAAAACGGCTTCTCTCGGGGGGAGAGGGGTTACTGCAAAACCAGTTGAAGGAACCGGTCCACCAGGTAGGGGTGAAAGGTGGTGCCTTTTTCTTTTTTGAGGATGCCGATGATTTTTTCCATGGGCATGGGGGCCTGGTAAGGCCGCTGGCTTCGCATGGCGTCAAAGGCGTCGGCAATGGTCACCATCTGACTGACAATGTTCGGTTCCCATCCCCGGGTCAGTGCGGGATACCCGGTGCCGTCGAACCGCCGGTGATGCTCAAGCGCGCAAAGTACGGCCAGCTTGGGGATTTCCGCCATGCCCAGGATGTAACGGGCCCCCTTGACGGTGTGGCTTTCAACGATTTTGCGTTCGGCCGGGGTAAGGGCCGAAGGCTTGGTGATAATGTCGTCAGCGATGAACAGTTTGCCCACATCAAACAGCAGGGCCGCGATACCGATTTTTTGGACGTGATCATTTTTAAAGCCCAGAGAGATGGCCTGGCTGAGGGTGAGCAGGCATACATTGATCATGTGGCGGGCCGTGTAATTGGTGTGGGGATCAAGGGGCATCAGCAGGTGAAGAGGGTTCATGTCAACGGGAAGGTTTTCGGCCAATGTCCGGATTTCCCTGTTGACGGTATCCATGTCGATTGTTTTGTGCTGCTTTATCTCCCCAAGCACCCCCTTCAGGGCTTTGTAGCCCGCCGCCCGGGCCTGCCGCATCTTTTCGATATGGGCTTTTTCCGCAGCCGTGGGCTGCCGGCCTTTCCGCCCCGATCCGCCGGCATCCACATATCCGATTTTGATGTGAGCAGTGGTTTTAATCGCGGGGGTTTCAGGAGCGGTAAATGCCATGATAAAATCCGTGAATTCCTCTTTTGCCAGGCCCTGATCAAAGGTCAGGCGCTCCACACCGGCACTCTGCAGAATATGGGCGAACTGGTCGGGATGGGGTTCCCGGGACCGGATCGGGGATTTGTCCACAACCAGGTCGTTTTCGATTCGCATGAAGGTAATGGTCTCCCGGGTGCTCAGGATATCGCTCAGGACGGTATATGCCGTTTCCAGACGCCGGACCGCCTGGGGATGGTCGGGGGAATAGAGACGGATATTATTGACCGCCGCGTTAAAGAAAGCGATGAATTGCAGTACTTCTTTCGGAGAGGAGGAGGTCATCAGGTTTCCCTCCGGATTGATTCCTGCATAAGCCCATGACATACCATGCTGATTTCCTTGTTGCGCATGTCCCGCCCCATGGTGAGCAGCGGCTGAATCGCTTCGGGGGGGTAATGTTTAAGAGATTTAAACAGTGTCACCTTCATTCGGGCTATCTCACCGGCATGTAACGGCCAGGTGGTGCCGGCCAGTTTTTTCAGCCACGGCAGGGCTTCGGGCGCGCCAATCTGCGCAAGGGCATGAATAATTTCCCTATTTATTTCAATATCTTTCTTGAAAAACACGAAGCGCTTCAGTTTGACCACCAGCTCGGGCACCAGCTGGGTGACCCGGTGCTTGCCGGCCATGGTGATCCCCCGAAGGGCCCGCTCCGGCTGCCGGGCTTGAATCATTTTTCCCACCACGGACAGGGCCACGGCATCACGGAACTTCAACAGGGTTTCCAGCGCCTCTGTTTGAAGTTCCCGGTTGTCATGATGAAGAAACGGCCTTATGCGATCCACGGCTTCACGGGCGCCAAGCGTTCGAATCAGCACGATAAGATTGCGGGAGACAAGGGGACGGGAGCTGTCCAATCGTTGCTGGGCCTCGGCCGAGGCTGTCGCGGCAAAACGGGTGAACAGAGTCTCCTGGCTTTCTGTCACGGCCGGGGTCTCCTGGGCGGCATACCGTTTGACCAGCTCTGGAATGATGGCCGGCCCCAGGCGGATCAGAAATGCCACGCCCGCCTTTCCCGCGGCGGCCTCGTCCGCCAGAAAACCGGCCACCGCTTTGGCGGCAAATGCCTGACCGGTCAGGGTTTTCATGGCGTTTTCCGCCGCCTCCCGGATAGCCATGTCCCGTTTTTTCTTGATATGGCCGGCAAAGGTATTGAGGACGGTGGCCGGAATGGTAAAATTGCCGGCCTCTATCAGTTCTTCACAGATGCGGATCAGCTTTTCCGCGAATATAACGTACTCGCCATGGCCGATGTTGCCATTCATGAAGCCTGTGAGCAACCGGGCGATCTTGATGTCCAGGCGGGCATCGTCCAGGGAGGCTAGGCAATCGTCCAGATCAAAGCCGTTGGTTACCCCGGATTCATCTTTTTCCGCTGGTTTTGTGGGGTGCGACCGGTCTTCCGGCGGAGAAGCAGGTGTTTCGTCATGGGACCGGCCGGCCGCCAGTATGTCAGCCTCCTTTTCCGGCCAGGTGTTTTTTTTCGTGGCCATGTCCCGGACAAGGGCCAGGAGCGGGGGGGATATCTTCCGGGATTCCGCCGCGGCGTTATTGAACATTTCCGTCACCGCCTCGCCGGGCATGGCTGCCAGCAGCTGCGTCGCTTGTTCGGACGGGGCCTGACGGTCCAGATGGCTGAACAGCACCGATAGAAAACGGGGTTTGACCGCCGGTGAGAGGGCCGGGATCAGTTTTCCCCATGTGCCGGCATCAAAATCCGGGGAATCCGCCGATGGGGTGTTCAAAAATCCGGCCATGGCCCGATCGAATCCGTCAATCGCAATATCCGTATCGATCCGGTTTTCATTGATCTGCCGGGCGATCCGATCCGCCGGCATTGTTCCGGCCTGCCGGCCGGCGGAATTTTCCCCCGAAGCCGCAGGGGTGCCGGCCATGACACGCAGGATAAATTGTTCCCACTGGGATATATGCTGCTCAGTGCCGCTATCTTCCCGATCCCGTTTGATTTCCGCTTCTTCGGTGACATGAAAACGGCTGTAATCCACCTGCCGGATATGGATCCCGGTGAGCTCCGCCTCGTCCGCCATTGCCTGTATGCCGCCATTGGCAGTGATGTCTTCAGCCGGCCGTCCGAGGATGGACAGAAAGCGGTAAAGCGCGTCCATGTCAATGTCCGAGGCGATGGTGACGGTGGCCGTGTTGGTCTGTTTCAATATGCGGGCGAATTCCCTGCACGGCGCATGCGAAGGGTCAATGGGCAGCATCGTGGGCAGCGCGGCGGGGTCTGAAGAGGGCGGCGGCAGTTCCACGATCAGCGATTCCCCGGTGATGCCCAGGGTGATGCCCGGCCGGGACTCCAGAAGGGGGGCCAGGGCATGAAAGGCATGGTCCAGGCTCTGCCGTATCTGATCGTGTTCCGCGGGGTAGCTGTAAACGTTTTTCCGGCAGATGTTCAGGGCCACCACCGCCTGGACCACCGCCTGCATATCGGGCAGCGGAGCACCGCCGCCATCCGGAGCCGGTGCCGACGTGCCCTGTGCTGATTTATCCGGCCTCTGGTGCTTGTCATCTGTCATTGTTGCTCGCCCGACGTTGCCATGACGGTGCGTGATGGTTGAGGGTTAAGTAAGATGGTGCGGGGGACCTTTCCGTATCCGGCCGCAGATTGACCGTTCCCGGAAAAATCCATATCTTCTGATAGTATACGGCGGTATGGCAATCGTGTCAATGATCCTGTGCTTTCGGGCGCTTCCGGCTCAGATGCCCGCTTAATTCATCGTGTTCGCTTCAGGGGGCTTGTTTGGCGGCTGTGGCTGCCATCCATTCCAGGAGAAGCATTAATTCCTCCACGGTTTTTTCCATGGCCGCCATAACATTGCCGGTTGCAAAATCCGCTACCGCGTTATTGTGCAGGGCGATCATTCCGTGCAGCAGGCTCCAGAGCTGAAACATCCGGCGCTGTACGGTATGCGAATCCGATGACTCCCCTGATATTTCAGCCGTTATGGCCGAAACGAGCCGGATGGTGTCAAGGGATATTTCGTATTCCGACGCCGACAGCTGTTCGTTGGGGGTTCCTACGTATTGCGTATACGATGGCGGGGGCAGGATGAACATGATTTCATAATACCGCGGCTGTTCAATCCCGAAGCGCAGATATGCGGCAATCATGGCACGGGCACGGTCCATGGTATTGGATGTGCTGCTCCAGGCCTGGGTCATCATCTGGTTAAGCATGATGCCCCCCTTGACCATCAGGGACAGATACAATTCGTCTTTTCCCGAGAAAAAGTTATAGATGTTGGGGGCGGACATGTCGAGCCGGCTGGCCAGCGCCCGCATGGTCAGGCCGTCCAGCCCGAACTCAACGATGATGTCCAGTGCCCGGTCCAGAATGGTTTCCCGGATTTTTTCAATTTCTTCTGTGGTGCGGGGTGTTTTCATGATACGGTCCCGGTCCTGTTGAGGGTTTTGCAGATGCCCTTGTGAGCGGTATACAGCCGCCGGAAATTGTCGAACAGGTCATCGTATACGGCCCGGTTTTCAGACCGGGGCGAAAAAAATGCGTCATAGGTCATTAATTCGGGAATGTCATCAAAGGTGATATATCCCATAGCAGCGGATGCGATAAAGGCGGCGCCCCGGGCGTTGGCCTGTACGGGGTCTTCGGGCCGCCGGATATCGCGATTCAGCACATCGGCGAATATCCGGCACCACGTGTCGGACCTGGCCCCGCCCCCGATAATGGTAACGGGCGCCGTTCGCGTAAGGGGTTTTTTGATAAACCGTTCCACGTATTTCAAGCTCCAGCGGGTGTTGCAGGCCACGCCTTCCAGAACGGCCCGCATGATTTGATGGCGTGTGGTGGTCATGGACAGGTTGAACAGGCATCCCCGGATGGTTTCATCGTCTACCGGGGTGCGTTCGCCGTTGAGCCATGGGGTGAACATCACCCCGCCGCTGCCGGCGGGCGCAGATTCCGCCAGGGCGGTCATCATGGCATAAGGATCTGTCGAACCGGTTCCGGCATCTGCCTGTCCGGCACCGTATAGCAGTTCATGGGCGAAGTCAAGGGCTTTGCCCGCGATGTCCTGCTCATTGACGGCCTGGTAACGGCCGGGTATGGCGGTCGGGAAAGAGGCCACCGAATGCAGGACATCCGTTTTTTTAAAGGGCACGGGACATTGCACCCAGCATGAGGTGCCCACGTAAATGTGACCATGGAAATCCCGCACTGCCCCCGAACCCACGCAGGCGGTCTGGTGGTCCGGTGAGCCGGCCACCACCGGTGTCCCCGCGGCAAGGCCCGTTTCGGTCGCGGCATCGGCGGAGACGGTGCCCAGGATGTCGGTAGGTACCATGAGGGGCGGCAGCTTTTGCCTGTCAATGCCGAAGCCCCGGATAAGCCCGTCGTCATAGCCGACATGGTTGATGTTCCGGATGTCGGTGACCCAGAACAGGTGAATTGAATCCACGGTGGCCGCGGGGATACCGGTAAGCCTGAGATTCAGGTAGTCCTTGCTCGGCAGAAACCAGCGGGTCTTATCATAGATACCGGGGTGTCGGTTTTTGATGAACAGCACGTGTCCGATATCGTCTTTCCCGGACAGGGTGGGGGCTCCGCCGGTACGCCTGACCCATTTCATGGCTTTGCCAATCCCGTATCCTTCGAAACTCGGGAAGCCCGCCATGGCCGATCGCACATAAGGGCCGCCGCGGGTGTCCATCCAGGTGACGGCGTTCATCAGGGGGCATCCCTGCGCATCAACGGCCACCGTACTGGAAAAGGTGCTGGATACCGATACTGCGGCGATGTCGCCGCCGGACAGGCACTGCCGGTTCATGAGCCGCGCGGTGGTGCTGATGACGGCCCGCCACCATTCATCCGGGGCCTGTTCAACGCCGCCGTCCTTCAGAAACAGGGTGTCGGTGGGCTGAAACGCGAAATCCATGACCCGGCCGTAAACCGAAACCAATGCGGTTTTAATGCCGGAGGTGCCATGGTCGATGGCCAGTATATAAGGGGCGTTCGTCATTTTTACACCATTCTTGCGGCATCCAGCATGTCCATTGTTGTTTTCTGGTCGTTTTCATCGATGATTTCAACGATCAGCAATTCGCTTTTGGATGGATCCGAGGCCCGGCTTTTTTCGAGAACACCCGGTATCAGGCCGATGAAATCCTTTGGATGGATGCAGCCTTCGGGCGGATGAATGCCCTTTTTCTGAATATACCCCCGGTGCAGGAGCAGGGCACCCAGGGCGGCCGGAATGCCGGTGCCTTCTCCCAGGGCCTGGGAGTCCGATGCCATGTGAAACCGCAGTTCCTGGTGCTGACCGTCTTTTGTCCCCGTGACCACAGTGGAGGTGCATCCCTTCTGGGTGCCGAAGCCGGTTTCCTGAAGAATTCGTTCCCGTTCGCGGATCAGATAAGCGGTGGCGAAATCATAGGGTGTAATGGCTTCGTCGTTGACCATGACCGGTTCCTTGTCCGAAAGCCCCAGCCGGCAGAGGTCTTTGGTGAGATCGTAATAAGCGGCTGGCAGGATGGTACCCCGGTTGGTGACGCGCTTCACGTCAAGGTATTCGGGGATGGTGATTTGCTCCGGATGCGGATAGGGGTAGACCTGAATGTTCTCCCCGAGAATCGGAAAATCAAAGGCGGTGCGCAGGGCCCGGCCGTCTTCCTCGAAAAATTTGACATGGGTGAGCGCACCGTCCAGGTACATGGGAATGTCGATGCGCATGCAGTGGAACCGGTGGCCGATTACGCCTTTTCCTTCAAAGGGCTCCCCGCCGTGGGCATGGAATATGTCCACGGCTTCGGTGGTGTCCAGAAGGTTCTGTGCGGCAAAGGCCGCCAGCAGGTTGGTGGCGCCAGGTGAATTGCCCATGCCGATCACCATGGTGAGCCCGGCGTCCGCCACCTTGTCGGTCATGGCGAGCAGATCCCGGGTAACATCCACATCGTCACACACGTCCAGATAGTTGATGCCCGCGGCCATCACCGCATCCACGATGGCCTGGACAGTGTTGTAGAACGGCCCCACGCAGTTGACCACCAGATCGCAGCCGGTGACGGCCCGGGTGATGCTCTGGTTGTCGAGGACATCCACGTGGGCGGCAACCAGCCGGTTGCCGCCGATTTCCCGGGCGAGCTGCTCAGCCCGGGGCAGGTCGATATCCCCGATCACGATTTCTGAAAAGTCTTCGGCGTCCGCCAGGGTTCTGACCACCACGCTGCCCACGGCCCCGCAGCCGCCCAGTACAATCACTTTTGCCATAGGTATGCCTCCTTATTCTGAACAAAGTTAAATTTAACTATGTTCAAAATTAGGCCTGCTGTCAAGAAAAATCCGGAGGATGTGAACGAAATAACGGCAGACACGACACCGCTCTGTTTATGGGTCACCAGAAGCCCTAAGGTGCACAGCTGAACTGAATAACATCCGGCGGATGGGTGGAGAAGTCTCGGCCGGGGCTGATGCGGCCTTTTCCGGTAAGCGGGGTTTCTTCATTGTTGAGGGTTAATGCCCTGCCATCTCTGAATTGAAGGAAGGTGCCGTTGGAACTCTGGTCGATGAGAAACAGCTTGCCATGGCGATATTCAATAATGGCGTGGGTCCTGGAGGCATTGGTGTCCTTTATAATGATATCGTTGTGCGGCTGGCGGCCGATGGTTATTCGGGGACTGTCCTTGTCGACAGATACGGTCCGGCCGCTGTAATGCAATTCAATGGCGGCCTCTGCCGAAAACCGTCCGCGGTTCCCGTCATGGTGGCACACCACGGTGGCGTCCTGAATTTCCCACACATATTCGTAAATTGCCACATCCCCTTCGCCTTTGACGGGCGTGGTAAATAATAGATGAAGTGTTGCCGACCGGGTATCTTCCAGATCGTCGATGAGGGCGCCGGTAATTAAAATCTGCCGGGGTTTTGCCAGCTTTACGAGATACGCGGCAACATTGACGGTCCGGCCGAACACGTCGTTTTTCTTCAGCACCACCGCCCCTTTGTGCATGCCGACGTACAGGTTGGGCGGCTGGAGCCCCAGGTCATGACACGCCTGGTCCAGGTCAAGGGCGTTATGCATGGCGACCGCGGCGTTGACGGCATCTGATCCGTTGTTGAACCGGCACATGACCTCATCGCCGATGGTTTTGAGAACGGAACCGCCGGATTCAACAGCAACCCGCGAAAGCGTATCGATGCAGGTGCCGATGAACCGTTGCCCTGCCTTATCGCCTGCCTTCTTGTAGACTTCGCTGCTTTGCGCAAGATCAGCAAACAGGATGACGGCCGTTGCCTTGCGTTTTTTCTTGAACATAGTGGTTGACTTTGCCGTCCGCAAGCGACTTCCAAGGAACTCGATTCGAAATCGGTATCGGTATCGATAAGTTAAGATTCGATTGCGAAGCTAAGGCGCACGTTACTGACTGCAAAAACGCAGCGGCGGGGTTGAAAACTTCTTTCACGAAGCCGTCAGGGGTTAGCCCCGCCATTCCGTATCGTCGACGGTGGTGCGGAAATTGGGGTGAACAATTTCCGGCGGCAAGTCGGTGTCTGCGGACAGGTCTTTATCGGTCGGTTTGCCCACCAGCACGATTCCCTTTTGCGGGCATTTTTTAATGGCTTCGTAAATGCTGTCCAGGTCATTGGGGTCATAGTCGTCGTAATTGATCCCGGCCAGGTTGTTTTCAACGGCAAACAGACCGCAAGCCCGTTGACATGCCTTGCAGCCGAGGCAGCCGACATCGCAGACCCGCTTAACATCTTTGCCAGCATCTTTATTGGAACACAGCACCGCAAATATACGGTCCGCCTTGAAAGGCGTCATGGTGATGATATTACGGGGGCAGACCTTGGCACAGGCACCGCAGCCGATACACGCGGTGTAATCCACCGTGGCCAGTCCGTTAATAACGTGAATAGCGTCATATTTGCAGGCTTCGACGCAGTCGCCGAAGCCGAGGCAGCCGTAGGTGCAGCCCTGAACATCCGCTACCAGGTTGGCGGTGGCGCAGCGTTTTTCCCCCACATATTCACTGATGCCGTGTTTGTCCCTGGTCAGCGCGCCGCAATGGACGATGGGCCGGTAGGGCAGGGATTCGCCGATTTCAACCCCCATGATCTGGGCGATGGCAGCGGCACAGTTTTCCCCGCCGGGCGCGCATTTATCTACGGGAGCGCCTTCGTTGACAATGGCTTCGGCATATTCGCCGCAGCCCACATAGCCGCAGCCGCCGCAGTTTGCGCCGGGCAGAACATCGTTGATGGCTTCGATGCGGGGGTCCACCTCCACGTGAAACGCCACGTTGGCCCATCCCAGAATATAGGTCAGTATCAGCGCCATTGCCAGCAATGTGGCGGCTGCCAGTCCGATGGTTACAACTGTCATAACGAACCTCTTATGGTATATATGTTTTTTTACGTGTTAAACGGTTTTCCCCGGCCGGTAAGTATGGTTGCAGGCGGCCAGAGCCCCGGCGCATTCGTCCTGCTGAAGCATAACAGCCGCCTGATCACCGGGTTTCAATGCTTTTTTCAGGCCGGAGTCCACACCGGTAAACCCCATGAAGGCCATGGCCAGAATACCGGCGGTAATAAGGGTGATGGCCGCGCCCTGAAGGGGCTTGGGAATATCGCAAAGCTCCAGCTCTTCACGGATGCCGGCCATAATCACGATGGCGATGGTAAAGCCAACGCCGCCGAAAATGGCCAGAATCAGGGCCCGGCCCAGATCCCATGCCTCGGCAGGATTGTCCACCGCCACATTGCTCATGATGGTCAGGCAGGCGAACAGAATTGCGCAGTTGGTGGTAATCAGCGGCAGGAACACGCCAAAGGATTTGTACAGCGGCGGGAAAAATTTACGCACGTACATCTCCACAAACTGCACCGACGAAGAAATCGCGAAAATATAGACAATATAGCTCAGGATGGTCAGATCGATGGCCGCGGCCTTTTCCGCCGGCAGGAAAAATCCGGCCAGGAACGCCGTCAGCGGCGCACCGGGAATAAGAACAAATGTGGTGACCGTCCAGCTGATAAACGCGGCTATGGTGATGACAAAGGTCACGGCGCATCCCATGCCGACCGCCATGTCCACCTTGCGGGAGACCCCTATGAACGGGCATATACCCACAAAATAGTACAGCACGAAGTTGTTGATGATCGCCGCGCCGATGGCGATCAGAAATGCGTCCACCAGATAGTTCATAATTGTTTACCTCAACTCTTGTTTTTTGCTCTGATTTCACCGAACCAGTTCACCGCCCCCAGCAGCAGCCCGAAAGAGAAGAACGCCCCGGGGGGGAGCGCCATGATTACCCAGTCCGGCCATACCTCCGGCAGAACGGGAAGCCCGAAAAACATGCCTGTGCCCAGTATCTCCCGAACAGCCGCGATACTGGCCAGGGCCAGGGCGAATCCAAGGGACTGGCCGATGGCGTCAGCGCCTGCATGAACAACTGTCTGCTTGGAACCGCAGACTTCGCATCGGCAGATAATGATGCAGTTGACGATGATCAGGGGAATATAGGGCCCCAGCGCCTTGCTCATGGAATACATATAGGCGGCCAGAAACCGGTCCACGATGGTGACAAAGGTGGCGATGGTCAGCGTAAAAATAACGATCCGCAGGTGAGGCTTCAGTATGTTGCGAATCAGGCTGACAATGACATTTGCGCAGAACAGCACGAAGGTCACGGCCCCTGCCATGGTCATGGCCGATTTCATGTTCCCGGTGACCGCCAGTACCGGGCATAAGCCCAGCAGCTGCCGGTAAACCGGGTTTTCCGGGATGATCCCCTGTAAAAATCTTTCCATAGGTGTGGGTTCGTTTGTCATACGCTGAATATCCTCATAATTGTCCGTTAATTTTCAGTGTGGGTTATTCGTTTGTGAAGGGGCGATTTCAGATCGTTTAACGCGGTGTTCACGATGCTGCAGACGCTTCGGGACGATATGGTGGCGCCCGTAATGGCATCGATTTCATTGGGATCGTCCGCGCCGGTTTTCACCACTTCAAGGTTTCTGGAGGTGGGGGCGTTGATAAATTGTTTTCGCCAGTCGGCCTCAATAATTTTGTTGCCCAGACCCGGGGTTTCTTTCTGGTTGAGAACGTAAAGCCCCGTAATTTTGGAAAGCCCGGGGTTCAAGCCGATCAGCAGTTCAATTTTATCTGCGTATCCCTGGCCCTTATGCTTGGCCACCCAGCCGGCAATCTCGCCGTTTTTTGTGGCTTTAAAGACCTGGTAAAACACCTTTCTGCCGTTTTTTTCCACGACAATATTGGACGAATTGATGCTGAGCGTCACTTCTCCGGCCTGATCAGCGCCAAGCACCAGTCCGGGCACCCTCTCGCGGGTTTCCTGAATCCTGTTTTCTGCAATTTTGGGCGCCAGGGTCAACTGAATCCCGGCCAATGCCCCGCCGTAAAAAATCGCCAGAATCAGCACCAGCCATGCCTGTACAATGTAGTTGTTTTTCATACGATTTATTTCCACTATGCCTTGGTTGCCGGTTGTCTTAAATTATCCTTCGCTGGGCGCTTCCTTCACCGTGCCAAACGGTTTCGGGACCGTCCATCGGTTCAGCAGCGGCGTCACCGCGTTCATCAGCAGCACCGCGAACATCACGCCTTCGGGGTAGCCGCTGAAAATTCGCAGCAGCATGATCACCGCGCCGACGCCCACACCGAATATCAGCTTACCGCTTCGGGTCAGGGGGCTGGTTACCGGATCGGTGGCGATAAAAAAGGCCCCGAACAGCAGGGCGCCGCCGAATAAATGGTGCAGCACCGTCCAGCCCGAGTCAGGGCTTGCCAGGTTGGCAATGCCGCCGAGAACAATCACTGCGGCGATAATGCCGGCCGGAATCTCCCAGGAGGCGGTTCTGCGGATGCACAGGTAAATGCCGCCGATAAGGCAGGCAATGGCGCTGACTTCCCCCAGGGAACCATTGGTCGTGCCGGTAAAAAGGTCCAGCAGCGGGGTTACCACACCCGATTGTTTGAAGGAGTCCAGCGGGGTTGCCTGGGTAATGATATCCACGTTGCTGACGCTCGCCTCCAGATAGCCCGAGGCCGCCATGCTGCCGGCAAATGCAATCATGACAAATGCCCGGCCCACCATTGCCGGATTGAAAATGTTCATGCCGAGGCCGCCGAAAATGGTTTTCCCGACCCCGATGGCCACAAAGGAGCCGATGACCCCGACGTACCATGGCGCCGGCCCGGGCAGCGACAGCCCGAGAATCAGGCCGGTGACCGCAGCCGAGCAGTCCATCAGCGGCAGGGGCTTGCCCCGCATTTTCGTGAAGATCGCCTCGGCCGCCAGGGTGCTGATCAGGCAGATCAGCAGTTGCTTGACCGCATACATTTTAAAAATGTAAAGGGCCATTACGATGACGGGCACCAGCGCGATTAAGACATCGATCATCATGCGCCGGGTGGTAAACGAGGCGTTGGACAGATGGGGGGACGGTGCCGCCTGAAGCGACGATCCCTTGCCGGTTTCTGCTTGTTGTTCGTTCATTTGTGTCGTCGTCTCATCCATTGGTTTATTAATTCAGTGATGTTTCTCAGAAACGCCTTTTCGGCATTCCAGTTTTTATTTATTCGAAGCCGTTACCAGGGCCTTGCCCATCCGGATCAGCTGGACCAGTGGGAGGCTTGCCGGGCAGGTATAGGCGCAGCTGCCGCATTCCAGGCAGGTAAAAATATGGTATTTTTCCGCCAGCGCCGCGTTTTTGTTCCTGGAGGCAATCCCCAGCTTGCTGGGGACCAGGTTCAGCGGGCACACATCCACGCATCGGCCGCACCGGACGCAGCTGGTTTCTTCGGCTTTTTGCACATCATCCCGCGTCAGCACCGTCATGGCGCTGGTGCCCTTGGTGACCGGCATTTCCAGGTCTGTGAAGGCAAATCCCATCATGGGGCCGCCGGAGATGATCCGGGCCGCGTCCGCTGTGAGGCCGCCGCAATAGTTGACCAGGTCCTGGTAGCGGATGCCGATTGGAACCAGCAGGTTCTTAGGCTGCCGAATGCCGGCCCCGGTAACGCAGACCACGCGGTGGGTAAGGGGCTTGCCCCGCAGAACAGCCCTGGCGATGGCCACCACCGTTCCCACGTTGCTCACCGCTGCCCCCACATCCATGGGCAGCTTGCCGGGCGGCACCTTTCGGTTCATCACCGCCTTGATCAGGTGTTTTTCACTGCCTTGGGGGTATTTGGTCTTGAGAACGGCCACCTGGACCCGTGTTCCCTGGGCTGCTTTCTGAATCGCTTCCACGGCCTTGGGTTTGTTGGCCTCGATGGCGATGACAACAGCCTTGGCATCCAAGGCCCGGGCCGCCAGCAGCGCCCCACAGACCACTGCACCCGCCGCTTCCAGCATTACACGGTAATCCGTTGTCAGGTAAGGTTCGCATTCACAGCCGTTGATCAGCAGGGCATCGATGGTGGTTTTATCGTTGGGCATGATTTTAACGTGGGTGGGAAACGCCGCTCCGCCGAGTCCCACGATGCCGGCTTCCTGGATGGCATCGGAAATGGCCTTGGGGTCGTGGTTGTCCGCCGCGTCTTTGGGCCAGTCGCCGCCGAGCACATCCGCCATCAGCGCGTCGCCTTCAAGCTGTTCGCCCTCGGCCTTGATGGGCACCGCCTGCACATGCCGGCCGTTGGGAAGGGTGACGTTGGATGTCTTCATCACCTTGCCGCCGATGGGGGCGTGAATGGGCACGGATACAAACGCGGTGGACTTGGCGATGGGGTCGCCCATGGCCACCTGCTGTTTTGACTTGACAATGCATTCGCTGGGCGCGCCGATGTTCTGAATCAGCGGCACGACCACTCTTTCCGGTGTGGGCACGACCTCGATAAAAGCGTCTTCTGAAAATTCCTTGCGCTCCGGGGGGTGCACCCCCTTGTCAAACGTGCCCGTCCCTTCGAATCCGGGTAATCGTAAAGCCATACTATTTTCCTTGTTCGGTTAATATTAAATCCGATTATATAGCATCAATCTGACAAAAAAGTCTACTGGTTTTTTTTTGACATTTGAAAAAAAACATTCAAGGGGGGTGGAAATGCTGTCAGGTCACCGTCTTATTGACAGATGCCCTCGCTTTTCGGTTGATGTTTCAGAACTGTCAGGGAGGGTCAGATATTGACAAACCAGTAAGAAAGGATTAAACAATACTTTGGAATCATATTTCTGGAAACAAGCAGAAGGATTTCTGGGAATCAGCAGACTGGCAGGAGAACCATTTCAACCTGAAATCATATAGGGAGCAAGAGGATGGGCGATATTAAAAAAGAACAAGCCGCATCCGTCGGTTCGAGCCGGGATACATCCGGCTATACGGGTGCCGTGGCAGTGGTCGGCGGCGGTATCACGGGGATGCAGTCCGCCCTGGATCTGGCCGATTCAGGGTATTATGTATACCTGATCGAATCCTCGCCCGCCATCGGCGGTGTTATGGCACAGCTGGACAAGACCTTTCCGACCAACGACTGTTCAATGTGAATTATTTCCCCCAAACTGGTCGAGGTCGGCCGGCACTTAAATATTGAGCTTTTAACATTATCCGACGTTATCGCCGTGGACGGCGAGCAGGGGAATTTTACCGTAACCATCCGGCAGCGGCCGCGTTATGTGGATATGGACAAGTGTATTGCCTGCGGGCTTTGTGCGGAGAAATGTCCTCGCAAGGTCTCGGATGAATACGATGAAGGCATTGGGGTTCGGAAGGCCATTTACGTCCCCTATCCCCAGGCCGTACCCCTGAAATATACCATTGATGCGGATAATTGTATCTATTTCGAAAAGGGCAAATGCAAGGCCTGTGAAAAATTCTGCCCCGCCGGGGCTATTAATTTTGAGGATAGGGAACAGGAGCGGGCATTGCCCGTTGGGTCCATCATCGTGTCCAGCGGGTTTAAAACATTTGATCCCGCGGGTATGGACAATTACCAGTATGGCACGCTGGCCAATGTCGTGACCAGTATTGAGTTTGAACGGATGCTGTCCGCCGGCGGCCCCACCAGGGGGATTCTCCAACGGCCCTCGGACGGCGAGGAACCTTCCCGCATCGCATGGTTGCAGTGCGTGGGTTCCCGGGATATCAATCAGGGCGACAACCCTTATTGTTCTTCCGTATGCTGCATGTATGCCCTGAAGGAAGCCATGATGGCCGGAGAACATGTCAGCGGGGAACTGACCCCGTCCATTTTCTTCATGGACATGCGCACCTACGGCAAGGATTTCGAGAAGTATTATGAACGGGCCCGGGCCGAAGGCGTTCGGTTTGTAAGGTCCCGGATTCATACCATTACCGAAGAACCGGACGGATCGCTGTTTTTCCGCTATGCGGATGAGGCGGGCAATATCTGCGAGGAGCACTATGACATGGCCGTGCTGTCGGTGGGCATGGAAGCATCCGGCGCCACAAAGGAACTGGCCGCCACGCTCGGCATAAATCTGAACGCATCCGGGTTTATTCAGACAGAGGCCTATTCGCCCGTTTCAACCTCCCGGCCGGGTATTTATGTGGCCGGCGTGGCCGGGGGCTGTAAGGATATCCCCGATTCCGTGGTGGATGCCAGTGCGGCTGCGGAAAGTGCGGCCAGAATGCTGGCGCCTGTTCGCGGAACCCTGTCTCAACACAAAGAATTTCCGCCGGAAATGGACGTTGCCGGCAAGCCGACCCGTATCGGGGTGTTCGTGTGCAACTGCGGTTCAAATATCGGAGGGATTGCCGATGTGCCGCAGATCGCCGAATATGCCAGGGCGCTGCCCAACGTGGTGTATGTGGAAGAAAACCTTTTCACGTGCAGTCAGGATACCCAGGACAAGATGGCCCAGGTGATTAAGGAGGAAGACCTGAACCGGGTAGTGGTTGCGGCCTGTACGCCGAGGACCCATGAGCCGCTTTTCCAGGAGACATTGCGGAATGCGGGCCTGAACCCTTACCTGTTTGAGATGGCCAACATCCGGAACCAGTGTACATGGGTGCATTCCAATGATGCGACGATGGCAACGGACAAGGCCAAGGATCTGGTTGCCATGGCGGTGGCCAGAGCATCGCGGCTGGAGCCGCTGAGTGAGGAAACCGTGGGAATACACAAGCCCGTGCTGGTGGTCGGCGGCGGGGTGGCCGGCCTGACGGCTGCCAAAAGCCTTGCGGACCAGGGCTTTCCCGTTACCGTTGTGGAAAAGGCTGACCGCTTGGGCGGGGCTGCCGCGGATGTGAACAAAGAGCAGGTCCGGCAGCATGTGGATCGGCTGGTGGCCGATGTTACCGGCCATGACCGCATCGATGTGCTGACATCGGCGGAAATCACAAATGTATCCGGGTTTATCGGCAATTTTGAAACCACTCTGAATGCTGGCGGCGAGCCCCGCACGGTTGAGCACGGGGTGGCGATCATCGCCACTGGCGGTGTTCCTTCGGATACGACGGAATACCTTTATCATAAGAACGACCGGGTCACGCGCTGGCACGACCTGTGGAACCACCCCCTGAGGGAATCGGCCGACAGTATTGTGTTTATTCAGTGTGTTGGGTCCAGGGACGATAATCGGCCCTATTGTTCCAAGATCTGCTGCACGGCGTCCATCGAGAACGCCATCGCCCTGAAGAAGGAAAAGCCCGACCGGCAGGTGTATATCCTCTACCGGGATATCCGCACTTACGGTGAGCGGGAACGCCTTTACAAGGAAGCCCGGGAACTGGGTGTGGTGTTTATCCGCTACAGCCGTGACCGAAAGCCTGAGGTTACCGAAAACCCGGACGGGCTGGAAGTTTCGGTGTTTGATCCCATTGTCGGAAAGAATCTGTCCATTGCTGCGGATCTGGTCAACCTGGCCACGGCTATCGAACCGGCCGAGCATTCAGATGTGGCGCGGCAGTTCAAGATTTCCGACAATGCAGAGCACTTTCTCGTGGAAGCCCATGCAAAACTGCGGCCCGTGGATTGCGCCACGGACGGGGTGTTTATCTGCGGCCTGGCCCATTATCCCAAATTCATGGAAGAATCCATTGCCCAGGCCCAGGCAGTGGCGGCCCGGGTGGTGACCGTGTTGTCCAAGGATCAGATCGGCATCGAGCCTATTGTGTCGGAAGTCGACGAAGCCCTGTGTATCGGCTGCGGGCTGTGCGTGGCGGTTTGTCCGTACAGTGCCATTCAGCTGATACCGGTGGAGGGCAAGGGGTTCCGCGCGGAGAATATTTCCGCCCTGTGCAAGGGGTGCGGCATCTGTGCCGCCTCCTGTCCCCAACGGGCCATTGACATGCGGCATTTTCGGGATGAACAGATAACCGCGGCCCTGACCGCTGCGGTGAACGAATAATAACGGCCGTCAACGAGAGAAAAGGCGAGGGCTATATGAGTGAAAAACATCAGACAAAAGTCGTCGGGTTTCTGTGCAACTGGTGCGCATACGCCGGCGCGGACCTGGCCGGGGTATCCCGGTTCCAGTATCCGGGCCAGATTCGGCCGGTACGGGTGATGTGTTCCGGCAGGGTGGATCCGCTGTTCGTGGTGGATGCCCTTGAAAAAGGGTATGACGGCGCATTTGTGGCCGGGTGACATCCCGGTGAATGTCATTACCAGGATGGTAATCTATATGCGGAAAAAAAGATGACGGCCCTGGCGCGTCTTCTGGATATGGCGGGCATCGGCAGTGAGCGGTTATGGCTGCGGTGGGTCAGTTCGGCCGAGGGCAAGCTGTTTGCCGATTATGCCGGTGAAATCTGCGAAGCCGCTGATGCCCTGGGACCATTGGACCGGTCGGCGTTGCGGCTTCCTCTGGCGGCTGTCAAACAGACGCTGAACGCCCCGCGGATTCGCTGGCTGCTGGGGATGGAGCGCGAACTGGAGGAGCACCAGAACGTGTACGGCAAAACCATCGATCCGGAGCGTTATTCGGAGGTTCTGGATACCGCCCTTCGCCAGGAGTATGATAAGGCGCTGGTGCTGGCGGCCCTGAGCGAAAAAGAAGGCCAGAAGGTGGCGCAGATTTCTGACAAGACCCGGCTGTCCAAACACACGGTGGCCGCTTTTCTGGTGGAACTGGAACATGACGGTCAGGTGGCAGTGGACGGCTATGACGATCGGGATCCCCGGTTCGTGCGGGCCGTGGCATGACAATGAAGATCGTTAACATGAAAATATAACAGGATAATTATGGCTGGTAAAAACGGAAAAACGGGCAGTGTGGTCGTGGTGGGTGCCGGTATCGCCGGCATGCAGGCTGCGCTGGATTTGGCCGATTCAGGATATTATGTCAACCTGGTGGACAAGTCACCCACGGTGGGCGGTATGATGGCCCAGCTGGACAAGACGTTTCCCACCAATGACTGTGCCATGTGAGTGATCTCGCCCACACTGGTCGAGGTCGGCCGGCACATCAACATCAATATTATCGGCAACACCGAGGTCCTGTCCGTGGACGGCGACGTCGGGAATTTTACGGTAAAACTGGCGAGTCAACCCCGGTATATCGATCCGGAAAAGTGTACCGGCTGCGGGCAGTGCAGCCAGGTATGCCCGATAACGGGCAGCGACGAATTCAACCAGGGGCTGTCGAACCGGGCGGCGATTTATATCAAATACGCCCAGTCCGTTCCCCTCTCCTATGCCATTGATCCGGATCTGTGCATCGGCTGCGGGTTATGTGAAAAGATGTGTCTTGCCGAGGCCATCTACTACAAGGATGCCTACAATGAGCGGGAGATCGAAGCCGGCGCCGTACTGCTGGCCCCGGGTACCGAGGCATTTGATCCGTCCGGGCTGGATTATTACGGATATGACAGATCGCCGGACGTGGTCACCAGCCTGGAGTTTGAGCGCATCCTGAGCGCGTCCGGGCCGTTTCTGGGGCATGTTCAGCGGCCCTCTGATCTGCGCATTCCCAGGAAGATCGCCTGGCTTCAATGCGTGGGGTCCAGGGACACCAACCGGTGTGATAATGCCTATTGTTCTTCGGTGTGCTGCATGTATGCCATCAAGCAGACGGTGATCGCCAAGGAGCACGTGGGCGAGGATCTCGAGTGCGCGGTGTTCTATATGGACATGCGGACCCACGGCAAGGATTTTGAACGGTATTACAACACGGCCGAGGACACCCATGGCGTCCGGTTTATTGAAAGCCGGGTTCATACCATCGACAATGACCCGGAAACCGATGAGCTGGTTCTGCGCTACGTGGATGGCAACGGCGGCATCTGCACGGAAAATTTCGACATGGTGGTTTTGTCCGTCGGGCTGGAAGTGCCGCCATCGGTGGTGGATCTGGCACAGCGGCTCGGCGTGGACCTGACCCGGTCCAATTTTGCGAAGACCGGCGCGTTTTCGCCGGTTAAAACTTCCAGGGACGGGGTGTTTGTCTGCGGTGCATTCCAGGGGCCGCGGGATATTCCCCAGTCCGTGGTGGATGCGTCCGCTGCGGCGTCTGCCATCGGTGATGTTATCAGTGAGGCGCGCAATACCTGTACCGTAGAAAGAGACCCCGTGCCCGAGATCAATGTCTCCGGGCAGCGGCCCCGTATCGGCGTGTTCGTGTGCAAATGCGGCAGTAATATTGCCGGGGTCGTGGATGTGCCCGCCGTGCGGGATTATGCCAAGGAGCTGCCCTACGTGGAGCATGTGGAAGACAACCTGTACACGTGCAGCCAGGATACTCAGGACCTGATGGCCGAAGTGATCAAAGAAAAGGGCCTGAATCGGGTGGTGGTGGCCTCCTGCACCCCCAAGACCCATGAGGGTGTGTTTCAGGAGACCCTGGTGAGCGCGGGTATCAACAAATACCTCTTCGAGATGGCCAACATTCGAAACCAGGATTCCTGGGTGCATCGGAACAACCCCGAACTGGCGACAGAAAAGGCCAAAGACCTGGTCCGAATGGCGGTGGCCCATGTGGCGCTTTCCGAGCCGCTGGAAGAAGCTGAGTTGAACGTCAATCAGACCGCATTGGTGGTGGGCGGCGGTCTGGCCGGCATGGCGGCGGCAAAGAGCTTGGCCAGCCAGGGGTATGAGACCCACCTGGTGGAAAAGGCCGCCGAATTGGGCGGACAGGCGCGGCGTCTGTATAAAACGGCCGACGGCAGCGACGTTCAGAAGGAGCTTGCCGCTATGGTGGATGAGGTGATGAACCATGAACAGATCCGTGTCCACACAAATGCCGAGATCGTGGCCGCGGAAGGGTTTATCGGCAATTTCACCTCCACCATTTCCGGGAATGGGGAAGAGACCCAGGTGGAACACGGGGTGGCGATCATGGCCACCGGCGGCAAACCCTATGTGCCCGATGAGTATGAATACGGGAAAGACGACCGGATTATCACCAGCCTGGAGCTGGATGAAAAACTGATTGCGGAGGATGCATCCCTGAAATCCATGGACAGCGCGGTTTTTATTCAATGCGTGGGTTCCCGGGAGCCGGACCGTCCCTATTGCAGCCGGGTATGCTGCACCCATTCCATCGACAACGCATTGGAACTGAAAAAGCGCAATCCGGACATGAATGTCTATATTCTTTATCGGGATATCCGGACTTACGGGGAGCGGGAATACCTGTACCAGGCGGCGAGAGAGGCCGGCGTGATCTTTATCCGGTATCACCTGGAAGACAAGCCCGTGGTTACCATATCCGGGGATGCGCTGACGGTGACGGTGACCGATCATGTGCTCAATCGCAGGGTGCGCATCGACACGGACCTGGTGTCCCTGGCCACTGCTGTGCTGCCTGCGGATAATAACAAGCTGGCCAATCTTTATAAGCTTTCGGTTAATGATGACGGATTTTTTGCGGAAAAGCATGCCAAGCTCGGCCCGTCGGATTTTGCTTCGGACGGGGTGTACCTCTGCGGCATGGCCCATTATCCCAAGCCTGTGGATGAGGCCGTGGCCCAGGGCCAGGCCGCCGCGTCCCGTGCGGTCACCCTCCTGGCCCAGGAAGTCGCCTATGCCAGCGGCATTGTGGCCAAGGTGAACCCGGCCATGTGCAGTGCCTGCGGCGTGTGCGTTTCCGTTTGCCCTTACTCGGCACCGTCGTTTATCGAGCCGGATGCCAGATTTTTCCCGGGCAAGGCCCAGATCAATCCCGTGCTCTGCAAGGGCTGTGGCCTGTGCGCCGCGTCCTGCCGGTCCGGCGCCATATCGCTCAAAGGGTTTGATAACGACCAGATATTTGCCCAGATTTTTGCGCTGAAGGAAGCGGGGTAGGAATGGATTGAGGCGGTGAATTGTTAGCGTCCAGAATCTGGTTGTTTAGAAGCTGAAAACAAAAAAACGGAGATATAATAAAATGGCAGACACTGACTGGGAACCGAAAATCATAGCGTTTCTTTGCAACTGGTGCAGTTACGGCGCGGCCGACCTGGCCGGTGTGAGCAGGATGCAGTATCCCGGCAACATACGGGTGGTACGCCTGCCCTGTACCGGCCGGATGAACCCCAAGTTTGCCCTGGCCGCCCTTCGGGAGGGAGCCGATGCGGTGTGGGTCTCCGGGTGACATCCGGGTGAATGCCATTACCTGGAAGGTAATTACTATGCCCGGCGGAAGTTCACGATACTGAGAGACTTGCTTGAATACATGGGGGTTGAACCTGAACGCCTGCATTTTTCCTGGATTTCCTCGGCGGAATCCACCAAGTTCGTTACGGTGGTCAAGGAGATTACGGAAGCGGTGAAAAAGGTGGGCCCCAATACCCGTCACGTCAAAACCATCGATAGCGCTGCCTGATTTTGCAGCCACGGATTTCGCGAATTACACGGTGCCGGCCCGGCCATGACACCGTGTAATTCGTGTCAATTCTTCCTCCTTCAATCCTGGAAAGCCCCCGAAGTATTTTACCTGCCGTTTGGACCCCGGCGGTTGGCGAGGAACAGGAGCGTCTTTCTCCTGATTTGGCCGCCGCCGAAGTGTTTCTTCCAGGTAAGTTAAATTTGCTTGACAGGCCAAAGCGTATAACTTAATATATGAACATATATTCAAATGTGAGGATGTTTATGGAAAACGAGGCCATGCCGAAAACCTGCCTGCGGACTTTTGTGCATGAAGAAACCGTGGCCAGGGTAAGGCAAAAGATGACGGAGAGCGGCCGCCTGCTTGAACTGGCGGAATTGTTCAAGGCGCTGAGCGATCATACCCGGGTGCGGATTCTGCATGCGCTTTCTTTTGACGAGCTCTGCGTGTGTGATCTGGCGGCGCTGCTGGAGATGTCCCCGTCGGCGGTCTCCCATCAATTAAGGATTCTGCGGGGAGCCAAAATGGTCAGATACCGCAAAGCCGGCAAGAATATTTTTTACCGCCTGGATGACACCCATGTGGCGAATATGGTCAAGGCGGGGATAGAGCATGTGGGATAGGTCATTGCTATTAGCAGTTGTATGGCAGGTAGTGTATTATAATGAACGTTATCATTCAAACAATTATTGAAAGCTGGCATATACTGTCGGATGCTGCGCCGTTCATGCTGTTCGGGCTGTTCGTGGCCGGGCTGCTCAAGGCGTTTCTGCCGGATGACCTGGTGGCCCGGCATCTTGGCGGCGGCAATGTGGCCGGGGTGATGAAGGCCTCGGCTCTGGGGGTGCCGATTCCGCTTTGCAGCTGTTCGGTGCTGCCGGCGGCCGCAGGGCTGCGGGAGCAGGGGGCCGGCAAGGGGCCCACTGCATCGTTTCTCATTTCCACGCCGGAGACCGGCGTGGATTCCATTGCCATTACCTATGCCCTGCTGGACCCGGTAATGACGGTTATCAGACCGGTAGCCGCCTTTGTGACGGCCATGATTACCGGCATCGCGGTGAACATAACAGGTCGGAAATCCAATAATATTAAGCCCCCTGCGGGAGCGACCTGCTCGCGCAACGGGTGCGGATGTGCCGAAGAACGGACAGATGCCCGGCCAGTCACGGCTGCAAGTGGTTGGTGGCCACGGCTGAAGAGCGGCCTGGGCTATGCCTTTGGTGATCTGTTGGGGGATATCGGCGGCTGGTTTCTGGGGGGCATTCTTGCGGCGGGTCTGATTACCGTTTTCGTATCGCCGGATGTAATAACCCGGTATATGGGCGGCGGCCTGGGGTCGATGCTGATTATGCTGACCGTGGCGGCGCCGATTTATGTTTGCGCCACGGCCTCCACGCCCATTGCCGCGGCCCTGGCCCTCAAAGGGGTGTCGCCGGGCGCGGCCCTGGTGTTTCTTCTGGCCGGACCGGCCACCAATGTGGCGGCCCTGGCCGTTATCTCCAAAATTCTGGGCCGGGGAACGACGGCCGTTTACCTGATGTCCATCGTGATCTGTTCACTGGGCCTCGGCTTGGGGGTCAATAAGCTGTATGCCGGCCTTGGCTTGGATATCACCGGCTGGGTGGAAGCTGTCCATGTTGGTGCCGCCAGTCCGATGGCCACCGGTGGTGCAGTGGTACTCCTGGGCTTGATTGGCATCGCCTGGCTGAAACAGCGGTTTGTAAACCACTGACCATCAAGCCGGATTGATGGTCCGGGTGGATGAGACCTCAGTCTGGTTGTCTTGCGAGAATGAAAATTTTGATGTCGCAGTGTTGATGTGCCCGTAAAAAGTCACTTTGGGGCGGCAAAGTAAAAAGTTCAAGATGCGGTGTGTCTATCTTACTCTCGAGGAATGGATTGTAGGGGCAGACCTGCGTGTCTGCCCAATAGATGGGCGAACACATAACACATAGGTTCGTCCCTACACCTTAAGTGAAAGGAACTTAACCCGTCAATTTGTTGTCAATATATCAATTTTATTTAATTTTTCTGTTTATTGCCAAGTTTTTCAGTTTGCCGAAACAACTGAACAGCAACACGTGCCTCGCCCCTTGCAGCGCAGCCGAGCAGGGGCGGTTTTTTCGGAAGACGCGGGCAGACTGTATGAGCAGACGAGGTTTACCGAATCTGCACAAAATGACAGGCGAGTTTCTGCCCGCGCCGAAAAAACCGTTCCTGCGAGGGAAGCCGAAGGCCAAGCTGCGGGGCGCCCTTTCTTTTGCATACTTTTCTTTGGGCGAGCAAAGAAAAGTATGAATAAAAAATTGGTTGATTAAAGCAATCACGGCAAAAAAAGTCGATCCAAGCCCACGTTACTTTCTGCAAAAACGCCGCGGGTGGCGCTGGGCGCTTTTTACGAAGCAATCAGTATTCCCGCGGCGTCTCGTTCAGTTCGGCAAGGGTAAACACCGGACCGTCCTTGCAGACGAGCTCCTTGCCGATATTGCACCGGCCGCACATGCCGACACCGCACTTCATGCGGTTTTCAAGGCTCATGATAATATTGTCATGGCTGTAGCCGAGGTTTTCAAGCACGGGAAGGGTGAACTTGATCATGACGGGCGGTCCGCAGATAATGGCGTACGTATCCTTGTCCGCCTCAGGTGCCACGTCTTCGGTGATTTTGGGCACAAAACCCGTGTGATAAGGCCAGTCGGGATCATCGGTGCCGTCAACGGTGATGTGCATGTTGATGTCGTCCCGGGTCTCCCACTCCTTGAGTTCGTCCAGATACAGCAGCAGGCCGGGGTTGCGGGCGCCGTAGACCACGTCGATATTACCGAACCGGTCCCGGTTGACCGGGTCCAGCATCATCTTGATGGAGGAGCGGAGGGTGGTAAAGGCGAATCCCCCGCCGATGATGAGGATGTTTTTGCCCTGGAGGGTTTCCCAGGGGTAGCAGTTGCCAAGCGGGCCACGGATGCCCATGATATCCCCGGCTTCCATGGAGTGAAGAAAGGAGGTTACCTTGCCGGTTCGAAACACGGTGAATTTGACAAACCCCTTTTCCGTGGGTGAAGAGGCGATGCCGATGGGGATTTCACCCTGCCCGGGAATGGACAGTTCGGCAAACTGGCCGGCCTGATAGTTGAATTTGTCTTCATCGTCCGGGTTCAGAAAAACAAAGGTAAACGTCTTCAACAGCCTGTCTTCTGTTTCGGTTTTAATATTATCGATGCGGACCGGATATGGCTGATAGGGATTTGGTAGGGTCACGGCAATCCTCCTGACGGCTAGTTTTCGGGTTGGTAATCGTTCATTGTCTTGCATACGGTCCGGATGTCGATATTGACCGGGCACTGGGAAATGCAGCGGCCGCATCCCACGCACATGATGCCGTCATTGTATTTGTCGAGAAAGTATTTAAGCTTGTGCATGAACCGGTTGCGGGTTCGCTGAAAAGGTTTTCCGCGGGGATCGTGGCCGGATGCATGACGGGAGTATACTTCGGACATGCAGGTGTCCCAGTTGCGCATGCGGATTCCGTGTTTGCCTTCTACTTCATCCTGAATGTCGAAGCACCAGCAGGTGGGGCAGGCAAAGGTGCAGGTCCCGCAATTGATGCAGGCAAACGCGATTTCTTCCCAGAACGGTGCCTGGTGGAGCGTGAGTTCGTCCATGGCCGCGATGTTGTCGTATTCGACACCGGTGGTAATTTGGGCTTCTGCTTTCGTTTTCATTTCCGCGATGGTGGCGTCAGCTTCGGCGGCATCGGTCTCTTTAAACCCGGCTGCCGCGGCAAATGCCTCGCCCTTGTCGGTGAGAACCTTGCCGATGTAGTCGTCCCCGGTATCCACCAGCAGCATGTCGAGATCGGTTTCGTCAAAGGGACCGGTGCCGCAGGAAAGACTGAAGTTCGTGGGGGACGGGTCGGTATCGGCCAGCCCGATAAAGGTGCAGCAATTGTAGCGCCGCAGAAAATACGGGTCCTGATAGTCATCCGTATCAAAGTTTTTTTTCAGTATCTGAATGGCCCTGGCGTCGTAAGGGCGGATACCCACAACGGCGCGGGGCGTGTCATCAAAGGGCACTTCGTGAAGAACGTGATGATCTTCCTTGTGTTCATCCAGGTTGAAGGTAAACATGGGCTCAGACTGAGGCATGACTACGGTTTTGGGCGATATCCGCAGGTCGCCGTATTCCAGATCCGGGATCCCGGCCGCTTCCAGTTCCCTGAATACATGGTAGTCCTGGTGTTTTACAGGCCCTGCCAAACGGTAAGTGTTTCGGGCTTTGTCCATGGCCCCGGCCCATTCAGATTTTTTTATTTTAATGGTTTTCATGACTGCTCCTTGTTTATATTTCAGGCCCCGTCATGGCAGGCTATCTGATAAATTCGTCGGGATCCTCCGGGCTGTAGGTGTCCAGCGGCGGACGGTCTTCCAGGTTCATGCCGACCTCCCAGCCATAACGGTCCACGCAGGTTTTGATGGTTTTGCGGGTCAGATACCGCATCTTGATGTCCATGGGACAGGCGGCCTCGCAGGCCCCGCAGTCGGTGCACCGGCCCGCATCATGAAACGCCCGAAGAAAATGGTAGGTTTTTACGTCCACCGGGTCCACGCTTTTGCCCACCCACTGGGGACGGGATTCGTCCACGAAACAGGTGGGGCAATAGCACAGGGGACATGCGTTGCGGCAGGCATAGCAGCGCGTGCAGGCGGCAAACAGATTGTCGAAAAACGTGGATTTTTCTTCGGGCGGCATGGCGTCTATTTCATCCACGTCCGCAAACCGGTCGGTCAACTCAAGTTCCGCCACCTCGTCACCGGCGAGTTCGTCGTAGATAACGGGATTCCGCCGGATGCAGGTGCGGCAGTTGGCCTGAAGAATATCCGCCTTGGCCACCTGCTTTTCCTCCCCCTCGCTTTTGATGGTGACCTGTCCGTCGGTTTCCGTAATTTCTGTGATACCCCCTTCGGCATTTTCCAGCAACATGTTTTTATCCGCCATGCCGGTGCAGGGAACGCCAATCACATAAAGCTGATCCCGCGCAATTTTGTTCTCGATGATGTGGTTCACCAGATTGCGACTGTCGCACCCCTTGGCGACAATGCCGATGTTATCCGTCCGCTCGGTGACATAATTGGCAAGGTTCATTCGGCAGTTGCAGTCAAAAATGAGCTGGTCCGCTTCGGCTTCCCGGGTGATGGCGACGGGTTCTGCCATGTAAGGCAGGCTGGCTTTCCGGAAGCCGATTACCACGTCGACCCGGCCCTCGCGTAAAAGGGTTTTTGCGATTTCTCTTATTCTTTCGGTATATTGATTCATCTGGCCACCTCGGGTAATGATTTTATCAGCTTAGGGGCCCCGGTATTGTCGCAGGTGTTGTTGCGGGCTGGTTGCCGGCGTTGCTGGTCAAGCATTTTCAGGAGCACCTCCGCCTGTGTGGTTGCGGTTCCTCATGCGGCAAATATGCGTACACGTTTTCCGTATGGTACCGGTGTCATGTGGCAATTTTGTCAAACTTTATGAATAACGCCTTGAATAGATGATGTCAATGGTTTTTGCCGACTTTTTGGCGCAGCACGGTGGAAAAGAACGGAGAGACCCTAGAGAATAGGTATTTTTAAAACTTATTAGCTTTAAATACCTTATTGTTGTGCTTCTGTGGGGGTAATGGCTTTAATCGCCCTGAAAGTAAGCAATAACCGATAATGGATGTTTGGATACCGATGATGGCTGCACTTTAGGTCCTTTACGCATAATGTTTTTGTTTTCCGCCAAATATTGATAAAAAAGTTATTGATATTTTCAAAAAGATGTGGGATATAAAAAATTTTGGTTTTGCGGGTGTTATTGTATGAATATTAGGAGGAACGCCTCATGATTGTTGCGGAACGTAAACCATTTGATGAAATTGCGGCCTCGGTTCAGGGCTATAAAAAGGTTCTGGTGACGGGCTGTGCCACCTGTGTGGCGGTTTGTCTGGCAGGTGGTGAAAAGGAGGTCGGTGTACTGGCTTCGGAACTGCGGCTGAAAGCCAAAAGCGCCGGCGAAGATGCCGCATTCGGCGAAGCAACTGTACAGCGACAGTGCGATATGGAGTTTCTGGCGGAACTGGACGATGTGGTGCCCGAATATGATGTTCTGGTCTCCATGGCGTGCGGCGCCGGTATCCAGTTTCTGGCGGAACGCTATCCGGACAAGCCGGTAATGGCTGCGGTCAACACCCGGTTTATCGGTGTTAACCGTGATGTGGGCTGGTATGAAGAAAAGTGCCGGGCCTGCGGTAACTGTGTTTTAAGCCAGACGGCGGGCATTTGTCCGGTGACCATGTGTGCCAAATCACTTTTTAACGGCCCCTGCGGCGGCACGAACAACGAAAGCTGTGAGATTCACAAGGATCAGCCCTGTGCCTGGTTCAAGATTCATGAGCGGCTTGCACGGCAGGGCCGGCTGGACCATATCCTGGAGATATTCCCGGCCAATGACTGGCGCAACCAGAAGCCGCAGACCCTGATTCAGCCGGGGTATGAAGACAGAAAAGCAGCGTTTGCCGAAGAAAAATAACCGGCTGTAATAACCGGCTATAAAGACCGGGTATACAGACCGGGGATAAAAATTAGATCGGGAGATTAAGGCACAATGAAATCAGAGAGCAAGCTGGAGAAGATACTCAATGCGGGACATTTTGCTTTTACCGGTGAACTGGGGCCCCCGCGAGGTGCCAATATTGAGGCATTAATGAAAAAAGCCGAACCGCTGAAGGGCATGGTGGATGTGGTCAATGTCACGGATAATCAGACGGCCGTTGTCCGGATGTCCAGTTTCGGGGCCTCGCTGCTGGCCATACAGGCGGGGCTGGAACCGAATTTTCAGATGGTCTGCCGGGATCGGAACCGTCTGGCCATGCAGGCGGACATTCTGGGCGCCTATGCCCATGGCATTAAAAACATGCTCTGCCTTTCGGGCGATCATCAGCAATTCGGCGATCATCCTCAGGCCAAGGGCGTTTTTGACATCGATTCCATGCAGCTGATCAATATGGTCAAAACCATGCGGGATGAAGGTAAATTTTTAAATGGCGAAGACATCGACGGCCCGCCGAAACTTTTTATCGGTGCCGCGGCAAATCCTTTCGCCCGTCCCTATGAATGGCGCGTTCATCGTCTGGCCAAAAAAGTTGCGGCCGGTGCCGACTTTATCCAGACCCAGTGTGTGTTTAACATGGCGCGCATGCGGGAATGGGTAAAAGAGGCCAACGACATGGGGCTGACCGAAAAAACTTACATCCTGGCCGGTGTCACGCCCATGAAGAGTCTGGGTATGGCGCGGTACATGAAACGGAACGTACCGGGGATGGATGTCCCCGATGAGATCATCAAGCGCCTTCAGGGGGTGGACAAGAAAAAGCAGGCGGACGAAGGCATCGCCATCGCCTGTGAACAGATCGAGGAGTTCAAGGAAATGAAAGGGGTGGCCGGTGTACACCTGATGGCGATTGAGTGGGAGCACAAGGTTCCTGAAATCGCGGAGAGGGCCGGCGTTCTCCCCAGACCCGAAGTCTGAGCCCTGTTTTTAATCATTTGACAGAAGGAGCATGAAAGCTGATGGCTGAGAAAAATGTATTGATCATCGGAGGCGGGGCGGCCGGACTGGCGGCGGCCCGTACGTTGTCGAAATCCGGTGCAAACGCGCATATTGTGGAAAAGAGCGATTTTCTGGGTGGACATGCCATAGGCTACACCTGCAAGGCGGCCGATACATGCCTTCAATGCGGCGCCTGCAGCGTGGAGATGCTTTTACGGGATGTGACGGCCGACCCCAATATTCAGGTTCATCGTTCTGCCATTGTTTCAAAGGTGGAACAGAAAAAGGGCTTTACGATTACGCTGGATAAGGGGCCGATGTTCATTGATCCGGAAAAATGCAACAACTGCGGTGTCTGTTACGAGAAGGCACCGGCGGAAGGATGTGTTTTGCGCGGCTATTCCCAGCACAACAAGCCCTTGTATGCCATCAACAAAGACCGCATCGATGAATGCGGCCCCCTGGCCGATGCCTGCCCGGAAGGGGCGATCAATCTGAATGCAAAGGCGACATCGGAAACCTTTTCGGTGGATGCCGTGATCGTGGCGTCAGGCTTCAAGGCGTTTGACGCGGGGATCAAATCCACATACGGATATGGCAAATTCCCCAACGTGATCAGCGGGCTCGACATGGAGCGCATCAAGCGGGAAAAGGGCGCGCTGCTGCGGCCGTCGGACAATACCGCGGCACAGAAAATAGCTTTTATCCAGTGTGTGGGCAGCCGGGACGAAAAACTGGGCAACCTCTGGTGTTCCCGTGTCTGTTGCCCCTATGCCCTGCGGTCGGCAAAGTCTCTCAAGTATAAAGATCCGGAGGCTGATATCACGGTTTTCTACATGGATATTCAAAGCTTTGGCAAGGAATTTCCCGTCTTTTATGAAAGCTGCCGGGAAGATTTCCGGTTTGTCCGGATGATTCCGGTGGATGTGTTTCCCACGAAAGACGATAAGCTCTCCATTCGGTTTTTTGATGATGAAGGCAGTGCCGTTGCTGATGAAGGAGCCGCTGCCGAAGCCGCGGAGGCGGACGAGGCGGCGGAAACGCCCGGCGGACCTGCGGCGGTGTATGACACCTTTGACCTGCTGGTGCTGTCGGTGGGCATCACCCCGAATCCGGACAATGCCGGTTTGGCCGAATTGCTCGGGCTTGACCTGGATTCAGACGGCTTTTTTACCCTTTCCGAAGAGCTCAACGCCACTGCCACCGCAAAAGCAGGGGTGTTTGTTGCCGGAACCGCTCAGCAACCCAAAACCATCGACGCTTCAATAGCACAGGCCGATCAGGCGGCAAATGAAGCACTGAAATATCTGGGAGAATAGCACCATGGAAAAAGTCAGTATGAATAAGGATGTTCTTGTGATCGGCGGCCAGATAACCGGTGCCGGCACCGCGGTGCGGCTCGCCGATGCCGGATACAACGTTATTTTTGCGAAACAGGACGGCAGCGCAGACAACCCGCCGGATGCCCTGTTCGGGGTCAGTGCGCAGGCGCTCGCGGACTGGCGGAAAACGACGGACCAGGCGGCATCCAACAACAAAATCGAAGTGCTCGATAATACCCGGCTTACCCGTGCCGCCGGTGTGGCCGGTGATTATTCCGTGCGGCTGGCAAACGGCAAGGGTGTAGCGGAAAAGACCGTGGGCGCCGTAGTGGTGACCACCGATGAAGTGATCCAGCCGCTGGACGGGGCTTACGGCGTAACCTTATCGGACAAGGTGCTGACCCAGACGCAGCTTGAGGAGAAGGTGGCGGCCGGTGCCGTTAAGGGCATGAGTGTCGGTTTTCTCTCCGGATTCGGCGGTGCCGCTTCTCCCCTGGCCATGCAGCGGATTTTCAGAAGCGTGCTGGCCATCCTTTCCGACGGCGGCAGCGCCTCGGTTTATGTGAATGATCTGAAGCTGGCCGATAATTGCCTGGACCGTCTGTACAAAGAAGGCCGGGACAAGGGGGCCGTGTATTTCAAAATGAAGGAATGCCCGGCCATAGAAGGGACCAGCCTTACCTTCCAGGACACTGTGCTTGGCCGGCAGGTCACCACGGAACATGACCTGCTCGTTATTGACGAGGCACTGGCACCGAACCCTTTGAACCTGGAACTGGCGGAAGTCCTCGGTCTGCACCGGACGCCCTCCGGATTCCTTCAGAAAGACAATGTTCACCGGTTCCCGGTGAATTCCAACCGAGAGGGTATCTTCGTCGTTGGCCCTGCCCGGCACATCAAGGGGCTGACCGATTGTGTAACCGATATGGACAGCGTGCTGCCGGAATTAAAAATGTTATTTGCCACCGAGGTGCTGCCCACCGAGCGCATCGCCGTGGTGGACCGGGAAAAGTGCGCCATCTGCCTGACCTGCTACCGGTGCTGTCCCCACGGCGCTATTTACTGGGATGACAAGGCGATTATTTCGCCGGTGGCCTGCCAGGGCTGCGGCATCTGCGCCAGCGAATGTCCTCAGGAAGCCATTCAGATCGAAGGTTTTTCCGATGACGATATTAACGCGCGGGTAAAGGACGCCCTTAAAAAATCGCCCGAAGGGATTATCGCCTTCTGCTGTGAAAATTCAGCGGTGGAGGCTGCGAGGGCCGCGCAGACATTCGGCATGGATATGCCCGAAACCTTGCAGACGATCCCCGTCCCCTGTGCCGGCAAGGTGGACATCAACTACATTCTCACAGCGTTTGTGGAAGGGGCCTCAGGCGTTCTCGTTGTCGCCTGTCACGACGGCAACTGCAAGTCGGAATTCGGCAGCAATTACGCCAGATGGCGCGCCCAGGAAGCCGCCCGGATGCTGGAGGAAACCGGATTTGATAAGAACCGTTTGGCCTTCGTCACCCTGGCCGCCAACATGGGCGCGGACTTCGCCGATGCGGTGAACAGCATGCGCATGGCTTCGTAAAAAGCCCCATAGTGGCAACGCACCTGCATTTTGCATGGCGTTGCATAAATATACTTATAAAAGGCCCCGCCTGATAAAAAAGCGGGGCCTTTTTATGTTTCCGTACAAGGACTACTGCCTGCTTCGGTATAGGGCGGCCCCGGCCCATGTAGCGGAAGCCTTTCGGCTTTCATTAAGAACTGTCCCGGTTTTTTCCCATAATCAGCCACAGAAATCACCCCCTGTTCAGGGAATCCCTGATGCCGTATATTCACTGCCTTTGTGATAGCATGACATGCACAAATATAGATAATATCTCGAAATTAGGTATTTTCCGTTAAAAATACGGGTAAGCTCGAACATCCCCTGGTCGCCACATCCCCCATCCTGAAAACACTTTTTCAGGATTTTCGACCATTAGAATCAGGATTTTCCCGATATTGATATCCGCTGAAAACACCACTTTTTCAGGATTTTTAACCATTAAAATCAGGGTTTCCCCGATTGTGTTTTTCTGTCAGGTTTGAAATATATCTTCAAGTTCAGTAAATGGAGTGCTTTGTTTTAATTTTCAGCTGTTCCGGTATCAGTTCTAAAAAATTCCAGTAAAAAATGGGAGGGGGGAACTATCATGGAGCAAGATTTAATACAAAGTATTGTCAAATTAAGTTCCAGGAAGTTTACATTAAACCATTATACCTACTATATTTTCAACAACCCATCAGCATTATTCAATGCTGAACAAAAAAACTTTTTGTTTAACTTCACCTCTGACTTAATCCAGAACACGTTTGAAAAAAAGGAACAGAGTTATTTTCAGGCCCGCACTCGCTATTTTGATGAAATCACTCAATACTGGCTGGTCGCCAGGGATGAATCGCCTATTGGCTTTTGCGGGATTAAACAGTTCAAGTATCAAAATACAGATGTCATTTATTTTGACACGCTTAATGTTTCAAAAAAACATCAGGCCAATGGTATTGCGTCGATTATATTGTTCTTAAGCTGGATAGTAAATTCATGGAGAACCAAAAGCTTTATACCGTTTGCATTAAGGTCTCAGAACCCGGCTGTTTACAAAGGCCTTATTCCTATCGTTGAACCCAACATTCTTCCGGAAATTGACTATGTTTGTGAACAAGGTATGCGGCCGAAGATGCTGGGGCTGGCAAAGTATGTTTCAGATATGCTTTCTAAGGATCGCCCTGTTCAATACGATGAGAAGCACTCTGTCTGTCGAAGAGCATACGGCATAAACCTGTACGGGAATAATTTTAAATTCCCAAAAAAAGACAGTGTATCGGAATACTTTAATAAAGTACTGGATCGCGATGCCGGTGACACAATGATGGTGGTTGTCTGGCCCAGGGTTACCATTTACAACTTATCGCGATTGTTCATATTGATGTATGCAAAAGTGCGTAAACACAGAAGATCGACAGGCCTGTTTTTAAGAAAACGGCATAACCGGTTATCGCTTATCAAGTAGGCGCTTTTGGCCTTTGTTTTGTACCATACGCCTGAAACTCCTTAATGTTGGAGGGTTTTTCAATGAAGTACGACGCAATAATTATCGACAGTTTAATTTCATATCAGAATGTGGCCTTCGATTTTGGTCTTGTAAACTTAAGAATCGATGAAGAAATAATGGCGTTGCCAAATCTGATGAAGCATTTTCATCCGGCGAAAAGTGAGTCGTTTGTCAATCAAACCCTGTGCCTGGAAGAATGCGGCAAACTAAACGGAATATGTCTTTACGACTATTTGAAAAAGTCCGGTTTTAATTGCGCGCTTGTTTCCAATGTTCTGGAGAATGAAGAACAATTGACGTCTCTGCTTTCTGAAGGGGCCCATGCTGTTCTTGTCTCGACAACCTGGACGATTGGCATTCGTGAAGTCAAAAAGGTGACGCAATTGGTTCGGAACTATGATGCGGAAGTTCCTGTGATCGTGGGAGGCGTTCTTATCTATAACAGCTATCGCGCCTATCAGCAAATGGATGATGAGGATTTTGACCATCAGGCAACCGATGAAATGTTTTTCTTTATTAATCAGGAGCCTGAATTGTTCGAAGACATCAATATGTTTATTGTCGACCGCAGCGGAACCAATACGCTTTCAAAGGTGTTACGTGCCATCAAAGACAAAGAAGACTATCGCAGTTTTGAGAACACGGCTTACTATCTGGATCACGAACTGATTTTCAATCCTCAAAATCCCGAAAAAATAGATTTGGACAATCAGGTTATCGCGTGGAACAACATCGAACAGAAATATATTCCCGAAATATTACCGGTCCAGCTTTCTCTGGGCTGCAACTTTAACTGCAAGTTCTGCAATTTTTACCATAAACAACGTTGCTACACGAAATCTAAAGAAGCAATAAGGCGCGAATTGAAAGGGATCAAGTCGCTGCCAAATGTGAGAATGATCAGATTCGTTGACGATAGCATGCCGGGCAAGGTGCTGCAGAACCTTTGTGAAATCATGATAGAAGAGAAGATGGATATCCCCTGGACAACCTTTATTCGTCTGGATACGTTTATCGGAACGGATTTGGATCTCCTTCAGAAAGCCAACTGTGTCGATGTCCAGGTCGGGATCGAATCCGGTGACGATCGCATTCTCAAAAACATGAACAAAAAGGTAACCAGGGATCAGTATTTGCGGATACTGGATGATTTATCAGAGCTGGATATCAGTATCCGTGCGTCCTTTATCCTGGGGTTCCCCGGGGAAAACAGCGACTCAATCAACAATACCATCGATTTCCTCAACCAACTGCCCACAGAAAAAAATGCGACCTTTTATGTTGGTATCGCCCCCTTTGTGCTGATACCGTTATCGCCAATTTATTCTAAAAGCGAAAGGAAGGCTTATCAACTGAAAGGCAACTTTATTGATTGGCAGCACGACAATATGAGCTCTGCCGATGTTCCAGATTATCTGAAAAAAATTTTCCTAGGAGTGAAAGATGAAGTTCTCTTTACCTACACCGCTGACCCGCTGGATATCTACCTGCCCCGGGAGCCTTCCATTCAGGTAAAAAGAACACGGCAGAAATATCAAAAAGGGATTGTGAAAGGACTGGCTGAAGTTGAATTGGAAGCCTTGGAGTCGGACCTAATGGCTTCTCTCGAAAAAATGCAGGTTTTGGTTTGAGGGCTTCGTAAAAAGCTTCCAACCCCGCCGCGGCGTTTTTGCAGTAAGTATTGTGCGCGAGACTTGGTTTTTCCCCGCAGCTTTCTTTTAGATTGACAAACGATGCACACCACCATAAAGTGAAAAGTAGAGCTTTTTACTTTTGACAGGCTTCCAACGCAATTCAATCCTTTTCATAAAACAAGGGGCAAGATGACGCATGTCACCATGGCGCTCAGAGGCAATCTGGTTGCACTGCGGAAAAGTTCGCCGGAAACCGACATGGCCGGGAGAAAACGCACCGTTGGCAGACTTGTGAGAACCGTCAAGGGGGCATCGGCATTGAAACCCCACTAGATGCTGACAAGGGAGGCAGAAAATGGACGTACAGATCAATGAGGCGGTTGCACTTCAGGAAAATACATCATCATTCCGGAAATCACTTTTTAAAAACCTGGCAGATTTAGGCAAAGCAACCGCATTTTATGAAGCTGTCCCCGGGGCGCCGCCAAACACATCGTCTGAAAGGATCCTAAAATGACAAAAAAAGGGCGCTTTGGAAAAAAGCGCCCTTTTTGTTTTTATACCGTTTGAAACGTTAAATGGCCGTCTCCGGATGAAAGAGATTGACCTCTTTGAGGTCGTCGCCCAGGTATTCCCGCTCGTTGGGGCCGAGAATGCCAAGAGAAAGGGCAATCAGGGTCCACAGGTGCACCACGTGATAGTGACCTTCGTAATGTTCGCTGAGCTCGTGGATCTGGGCGTGGCAGTTATGGCACGCCGCGATGCAGTAATCCGCACCGGTGCGCTGAATCTGGTCGTCTTTGATTTTGCCGTATTCCAGCCGCTGATCCTTGAACCCGGACTGAAGGAAACCGCCGCCCCCGCCGCAACAGAAGTTATTGGACTTGTTGGGGGTCATGTCAATGAAATTTTCCTCGCCGACCACGGATTTCACCACAAAGCGCAGGTCGTCGGCGATGGGATCGCCATAGCTTTTGCGCACGATCTGGCAGGGATCCTGGACCGTGAACTTGATGCCCAGGTCCTTGTTCCAGTCGGAGTTGACCTTGAGCTTGCCCTCACGGATCCACTTGGCGTAAAATTCGTAGATGTTTTTGATTTCAAGATCGGTGTCGATGTTGAATTTTTTCTGTCCGGCCCGGACAGAGAAGGTGACGTGCCCTCACTCCGTATTCAGGTATGTCTTACACCCAAGGGATTGGGCATGCTCCAGTGAGGTACGGGTAATATGCTCCCAGTCCTTGTCTTCAGCCAGGAACATGCAGTAGTTTTCGCCGCCCCATCCTTTGCTGCCATAGGTCCAGTCCACACCGGCCAGATGCAGGATTTTCCAGAGCGGAACCAGCTCGTCAGGTTCGGTTACGGGCTCCCTCGAATTCTGATTGAGAAAGAATTCGGCCCCCTGCTTGTCGATGGGGGCGTCCATTTCCGCAAACTCGGGCTGAGATTCCCTGTATTCCTCCAGCAGATCTTCGACCACGAAACTGAAATCCTCCGGTGAGGCGCCCATCGCACTGCAGCTGTCATTTTTCAATGCCATATCACAGGAGCCGAGGATGCCTTTAGGCCGCTCTTCACGGGGCCGCTGCGCTCTGGCATAGTAAACAAGCTGCGGAATATCGATGGACATGGGGCAGACATAGATGCATCGCTGACACATGGTGCAGAGCCAGGGCCAGTCGGACTGCTTGATTTCTTCGTCCATGCCAAGGGCGGCCATGCGCAGAAATTTACGCGGATCCATGTCGTTCAGGCCGGTTGCAGGGCATCCGGACGAACAGGCACCGCAGGTGAGGCAGAGATTCAGATTCCCTCCCTCCGGCAGCAGTTCCTTGACCTTGTCAATAAAACTGCTTTCTTTCTTTTTTCCAAGTTTAATTACCTCTTCCGCCATATTAAGTATCCTCCGTAAGCTGTTTTGATGGCATCGTCATTACAGCAAGGCGCTGTACGCATTGCCTGTTTTCCCCCGGCCTTTTACGGAGTGCCGGGAGCGATCGATCTTCGGCATGTTCGCCTTGAACATTTTGTCTAGCCATCCTGTTCAGACTTGTGCTTTCCCTTTATGAGGGCCGACCAAGCAAAAATGCATTTATATCATATCCGGGTTTCATAAACAAATATTTTTTCTTTTTTTCGCTGCTGGTTGTGACAAAAATAATTTTTGGGTGGGAATAATTTGGTTGACAAATGCAAAAAAGAAGATATTATAGAAAATTTAGACTATTTGCAAAATTTACGTTAATGATTATTTCGAATTTTGATTTGAATTTTGATTTGAATTTTGATTTGAAACGATCCCGGGTATGACCGTTATCAAGAAGAAACTAAACCAATAAAGGAGGTTGTTTAAATGGCTACAGTTGAATTTAATGGCAAGACATTCAATGTGGATGAAGACGGCTTTATTGAATCCTATGATGATTTCTGTGAAGAATGGGTTCAGTGGGTGAAGAAGGAAGAAGGCATTGACGAGCTGAACGAGGAACACCGCAAGGTTATCCAGGTGCTTCAGGACTACTACGAAAAGAACGGTATTGCGCCGATGGTGCGTATTCTTTCCAAGCTGACCGGTTTCAAACTGAAACATATCTATGAGCTGTTCCCCTCAGGACCGGGCAAAGGGGCCTGTAAGATGGCCGGTCTTCCCAAGCCGACGGGCTGTGTATAATAGCCCTCGTTGTTATACGTGAATTTTAAAGCCCTGGAAGACAATCGTCTTCCAGGGCTTTTTTGTAGAAGAAAGCAGTGAGCAGGGGGTGTCTTTCAGAGGATGAGCCGTCCCGGCAGGGGTATTGTGCGAAAGGGCTGGTGAGGTGGTATGCAGCTGGATGATACGGATAAGGCAATACTGAATTTTATACAGTCGGACTTTCCGCTGACACCGCAGCCGTATGCACAGATTGGTCAGCGCCTGGGGTTGTCAGAGGGTACGGTGCTTGAGAGGGTTGCGGCATTAAAGAAAAACGGGATTATTCGGCGTATCGGCGGCAACTTTGTGCCGGAAAAGCTCGGTTATGTCAGCACTCTATGCGCGGCAAGGGTGCCGGAAGACAGGATCGAGGACTTCGCGGCGGCCGTGAATGCCTTTGCCGGCGTGACCCACAACTATATCCGGGACAACCGGCTGAACGTCTGGTTCACCTTTATCGCCCCCTCCATGGAAATGATTCAGAAAAATCTGGATGAGATTTCGCGGCAGACCGGAATAACGGAGATTTACAATCTGCCGGCGACCAGAGTGTTTAAAATCAAGGCCGAATTTACGCTTTAAGGCTTGCCATGGAAGACGTTCGCATTGCAGTGGTGACGTGCAATTGCCCGGCCGGCGACGTTGAGGGCAATCTTCAGGTCACAGAAGCATGGGCGGCAGAAGCCGCTGGCCGGAAGGCGGACATTGCCTGTTTTCCGGAGCTGAATATTTCCGGGTATTGTCTTGATCGGCATGTATACGAAAAGGCTGCCGTACAATACGATCACGTCGTGAAACACCTGAGGGCTATGGCGGATCAGCTGGGCATCACCATCATTGCCGGCACCGTTCAAAAGGGTTTGCAGGCGGGAGGGTTTTCTGCTGTTCAGCTCGTGGCCCGGCCCGGAGTGCCGGTTGCCGCCTACCATAAGCTGCACATCGCGCCGCCGGAGAAAGACCTGCTTTGTGGCGGTGATGACGTCCCCATATTTGATATTCCCAAAGCCGCATTCGGTATCCAGCTTTGTTATGATGCCCATTTCCCCGAACTGTCCAGCCGTATGGCCGTGAACGGGGCGGATATTCTGTTTTTCCCCCATGCGTCGCCCAGGGGGACGCCGGCAGAAAAAAAAGTTTCCTGGCTGCGCCATCTTCCCGCCCGGGCCTATGATAACAGCGTTTTTGTGATTGCCTGCAACCAGTCCGGCCCCAACGGCCAGGGCCTTGAATTCCCCGGGCTGGCCCTTTTGCTGGGGCCCGCCGGCGATGTGATGGAAGTCCGCGAAGGAGATGACGGGGTGCTGGTGGCCGACCTTTCCGCGGCTACGCTGTCGGATATCAGAAACCACCGCATGCGCTATTTCCTGCCTCACCGGCGGCCGGAGCTATACAGAATATAGGCATTCAAACATTTTGGCTTTTTTTCAGTATTGCGGTTCGCAGAACCCTTCTTTGTAATTAATCGATGGCCGCCATGATCTGTTTCACCAGCTGTTCCGTGGGATCGACGCTGTAATCAAAGGTGTATCCCAACCGTACCACCACCAGGTCATGAGAGGGGACGATGATCACCCGCTGGCAGTTGTGGCCCAGAAATGAGATGGTGTCCTCGGGCAGTTCGGGCCAGGTTTTCCGGTGGATGTTCAGCCATATCTGGGTGCCGTATGAGGCCTTGGTCGGCGCCGGTGTCAAGGAATAGGCCACCCAGTTTTCGGGCAGTACCTGTGCCCCATTCCAGACGCCATTCTGCAGATAAAGCTGGCCGATACGGGCCCAGTCCCGTGCCGGCATGATAAAGCCGGCGCCGCCGAAAAAAGTGCCGGACGGGTCGAATTCCACCACAGCATTGGCGATGTCGATTCTGTGAAACAATTCTTCCTGCATGAATCGGTACCCATCGGCAAGGGTGCCGCCCGCATTGTCCTGAACGATTCTGGCAAGCAGCATGGTTTCGCCGGTGGAATAGTGCCAGACCGTGCCAGGGGGATTGTAAAGCTCTCTGTCGATCATGTACTGGGCGTAGTCTTCGGTGCTGTATAGCATTTCCGCCAGGTTGTTGTTGTCGCCCCGGCTTTCTTCATAAAACTCCAGGCCGCTGCTCATGTGCAGGAGGTGTTCAATGGTGATATCGGCCTTTGGGGTACCCTCCCATTGTTCAAACAAGTGAGAATCGGACACGGAAAGCAGGCCCATGCCGCTTTGGATGCCCACCAGGGCGCTGGTGACCGATTTGGACATGGACCAGCCGAGAATGGGGGTGTGCGGGGTAAACCCCTCGGCGTATTGTTCGGCAATGAGCTTGTTGCCATGGACAACCGCCACGGCAACGGTCTGCCTGGGGGCATCCGCATCTTCTTTAAAGCTTTCGTCAATGGCCGTTTGCACCGCTGCCATGTCAACATTGGCCGGTATGTCCGGATGAATGCCGGCGGTGCCGCGGGGCCAGGGCAGATGGTCGGGAAGGGAGAGCAGGGGGGGATCGTCCGGCATCTGCCGCATGAGTTGCCGCCGCGTTTTACCGATCAGGCAGGTGCAGCCCAGCCCTTCTCTGTAAACGGCGGTGGTGGCATAGTAATCTTTGAAGAAAATATCCCGGACGGTAACGGTTTTTTTGAAACGATTGACGTCGATTTCCCAGACCAGATGCAGCGGATCGACTTCCGGCGCCACGTAGTCATTGGCCATGGTCCGCCGCTCAATGCCGGAGACGAACAGGCCGGTGCAGATGTTTTTTGCCGCATACCCGGTTCCCGGCTGAATGTCATTGAGGATGCAGCCGGACATAAGGAAGAAAAGAAGCAGAAACAGAGCGCCGGAAATGCCGGCGGCAAAATATCGTCGTGGGTGTGGTTTCTGTGGTGTGCCGGTTTTCGAAAAAGTTGTAAAAATCATATCCCCTCCCCCTTTTTATTAATCCCATGATGGTTTTTTGAAAAGTTGTCTTTGGGACGGCAAAGTAAAAAGTTCAAGAGCAAGGCGACGATGCATCTCGAGGAATGGAGCGTACTTGGCGGTACGTAACATGACGAGAGATGCAGCGCAACGCAGATATTGAACTTCCAAGGAATAATCTGCCAATTTATTGTAAAAATATCAATTTTACCCAATTTTTCAGTTTGCCGAAACAACTGAACAGCAACACGTGCCCAGCCCCTTGCAGCGCAGCCGAGCAGGGGCGGTTTTTTCGGAAGACGCGGGCAGACTGTCTGAGCAGACGAGATTTAACGCTTCTGTAAAAAATGACAGGCGAGTTTCTGCCCGCGCCGAAAAAACCGTTCCTGCGAGGGAAGCCGAAGGCCCAGCTTCTGGGCGCTCTCTATTTTGCACACTTTTTATCGCAGTCCCAAAGTGACCCGGGCCGGCGGCATGGCGTCATCGGATGGTTCGGTGATGATGCGGCTGTCCAGAATAAACAGCCGGGCCGGTTCAACACGGCCCGGCCCGATCAGGTGGTTTTTGACGGCCCGGGCCCGGTCCCGGGCCAGCAACAGCAGTTCGGCATCCTTGACCCTTAACTGTTCCAGAAGGGCGGTTTCCATGGCGCGCCGGTCGGGCTTCGGGTCGCTTTTCGCGGCGTCTTTCCGGCCGTCTGCCACCTGCTGGTCAGTGCCGGTGCTGCTGTCGATCGTCTGCTTATAAAGGGTTTGCAGGTAGGTGTTGTATTCTGCCGGCGACAGCGTTATATCGTCTGCGGCGTCTTTCTTCTGGTTGCCGTCCATAGAACGCCATTTCATTTTCTTCAGCCTGCGCTCCAGCGCTGTCCGGGTAAGTACGTTCCTGTCTTCTACCGGATCAACGCAGCCGGAGATTTCCAGCCGCAGGGCCGGTCGTTTGTAGAGAAGCTCATCCATGTTCTTGAGTTTTTCCCGGGCCTGTTCTGTGAGTCGGGTTGTGCCGGCATCAAAAGCAATGAACCGCAGTTCCTCCCCACCGTCCACCAGAGAGGCCACCAGATCAAAGGGAGATGCCGCCGCCTTGACCAGGATGTTTTTCAGGGCCTGAAGGACAATGGCGGCCACGGAAAATTCAGGGTTGTCCAGCCGGCCGGATACGGGAATGTCCAGGTTGATTTCGCCCTGCCGGTCTTTCAGCAGGGCAACGGCAAGGCCTACGGGCAGATTCAGTGCCGCCGGGCTCTGGATTTTTTTCCCCAGGGTAAATTGATCGAGCAGAATGTGATTTTCGGCCGTAAGGGCCTGATCCCTGAGGGTGTAAGCCAGATTCAGGTTCAGCTTTCCCTGTTCAATGGCCCGGCCGATGTATTTGCCGGTATATGGTGAGATGCTGCTGAGTTCCATGTTGTGAAGGCGGACGGCGGCATCGAGCAGGATGTTCTGAAGAAAGGGGTTGATTTTGCCGGACAGGGAGAGCGGCGCATGCCGGTCAAGCGCCCCTTTTATCATCATGTCCGCCCCGGAAAAGGACCGGGATGTAAGGCCCTCAATGCGGCCTTCGGCCAGGGTGAGCCGGGCGGCGAAATTGGGCTCTATGTTTTTATCCGTGAAATCGGTGGCAATATCGCGCAATACCACTTCCCCGATGTCAACGGGAAAGGGGATCATGTTTTCCGGCGCTGCCTTGTCTTTCGAGGCCGGCGCCGCTGTTTTTTCCTTCTCCGTGTCGGTGGATTCCGTTTCTGTTTCTGCAGATGCCGGTGATTTTTTCTGAAAGGCCCGGGCCAGGTTCAGCTCCCCCTGCTGGTTAATTGTGATCCTCTGGTTGACACCGGCCAGCAGAATCTGCTCCGCATGGATCGCCATAGGCTGAGAGTTCATGCGGATGCCCTTAATGGTCAGTTCGTCCAGGGCGAAAAACGGCTCCCCCTTTTCCCGTTCCACCACAGTCAACCCCCTGAACCCGGTTTTTCCCTCAAAAATTGCACACAGCCCCGTTTCCGGGTCGGTTTTTACTTGAATATCCGCCGATATGTCGATGCTGCCCTCGGTGACCTGAAGCCGGATGGAAGGTGGTATGTAAGGCTGCGCCAGGGGAACCTCAAGATCGCTGATGGCCAGATGGGCATTTGCCGCTAGGGGCATAATGTCGAACGTGCCGGTCAGATCGATAGCGGTGGACGGGTCGAGCCGAAAGTGCAGCGCTGTATCGGCAACGGTTTCCGGCTCCGGAGAAAAGCCGGTTACCCGCAGATTCATATTTTCAAGGGTGAAGACGGCCGGCCCGTCTGATGCGCCGGGGGCGGCATGATCAATAAAACTTACCCGGCCGTTAATGATCTTCAGGGTATCGATAGCCGGTATAAAGGGATTGTTTTCGCTGGATTGCGGCGCCTCTGGCTTATTGCCGGCCATGTCCTCGTCTGCTGCCTTGCCGCCGGTCAGCAGATCGGCCACATTAAATGTTCCCGACGGCTGCCGGGTGATTCGGACCGTGGGGGTTGTCAGTTGAAGGGTTTTGATGCCCGGCACCGGCTTTATCCCCGAAAAAAGGCGAACATTCACAAAAAGGCGTTCCCATTGCGCCCATGGCGGGGCATCGTCTGCGGGATCGGTTGTGCCGGCTTCCGCGATTTTCAAACCCTCCACTGTCAGGGTCAGGAAAAAGGGGTTCAGTGCAATATTTTCCAGGGTCACCCGTCGGTTCAGGTGACCGGATAGCTTGCCCGGCACGACGGCTTCCATCACCAGGGGGATACCGATAAATCCGGCCAGGGCATAGATTCCCAGCAGAAGGGCAATCACCGTTGTGATTTTTTTCAGTCGTGTGTTTCCGCTTTTCGGGGTGACCATGGCATGCCGTTTTGTGCCAATCAGCCGCTTCGAATGGTGAAGTGATCGGCAGTGGTTTGTTTCAGCAATTGTGCAATTTTTTCAGGGGACCGGTCCGCGTCAATCTGGCCGATGTGGTCCACCGGCCAGGCCGGCCGCTGGCCAAAGAAGATGCAGACATAGTTGCCCCGGTTGGTATAGGCGATGCCGCCTGAGGGGATATCGCCGACCAGGGTTTCCTCGCCCAGGTCCGCGCCGATGGAGCCGTACATTTCCCCGCCCCACCGGGTGAAGGATACCGTTTTCGGCAGGGTGTCGGCGAACCGGCCCGCAATCGGGGTGTCAAACAGGGTCGCCGTCAGTTCAAATTCCCCGAAGTCGATGATTATTTTGCGTCCCGCCATGAAATCGTCCTTCCAGCCAGTGCTGATGGATATACACAGGTTATTGTCAATAGTGGTAACGCCTTTTGGGGAAGCTGTCAACAGAGAATGGGGCCATGTTCTTGACTTTTCGGGTGGGCGTGTATTATTTTAGAGGTTAACTTTATGAACATGTCACTGACCAGAATCCCGCTGAGAACACTATTATTTCCCGGACTGTTGCCTTTCGCTCAAGGTCCTGCATGTCACAGGAAGCGGCTGTGATGCCGCCGTATGGGTGCAGACATATGTGTGCGGGGTGTATATGCGCGGGTGGACTTTATGCAACTCAATGCACTGGCGGGGTGATCTGCAAAGGGAGCGGCATATGATTTTCGTTATCGGTGAAGTCCTGTTCGATATTTTTCCGGCATACAAGCGCATTGGCGGCGCTCCTTTCAATTTTGCATTTCACATGAAGCAGATGGGGTTTCCCGTGGATTTCGTCACCCGTGTGGGCGATGATGCCAACGGCCGTGAAATTCTGGATATCATGAAGGAAGCCGGTTTTTCCATGACGGATGTCCAGATTGACGACAGCCGTGAGACCGGAAAGGTCATGGTACAGCTGGATGATAAAGGGGTGCCGACCTTTGATATTGTCCAGGACGTGGCCTATGACCATATCGCGTACACGGATGTCATGGGCCGCCGGCTCACTGCCCGGCCTTCCCTTCTTTATACCGGAACACTGGTGCAGCGGCATGAAAAAAGCCGCCAGACCCTTCGGGACGTGTTTCTGGCGAAACCTGCGGACGTGCCCTTTTTTTACGATGTCAATCTTCGTCCCCATTGTTATACCAGTGAAGCGGTTCAGGACTCACTGCGGGCGGCGGATATTTTGAAACTGAACGCCGAGGAACTTGAGGTGCTGGCCGATATGTTCGGCGTTTCCGGTCATGCCCATAAAATCGTCAACGGTTTCATGGAGCGGTGGGGGCTGAGCATGGTGGCATTGACAAAAGGGATAGACGGCAGCGAGCTTTTTACCCCGGACGATTATGCATCAACCGGCGTACCGGAAGGATATGACTGTATTGATACGGTAGGGGCCGGCGACGCCTTTGCGGCGGTGATTGCCGTCGGGTATCTTAAGGGCAGGCCTCTGGGCGCAACGTTGACGGCGGCCAGTGATTTTGCGGCGCGCATGTGCGAAATTCAGGGGGCCGTACCGGAAGGCACGGAAATATACAATGCTTTAAATAAAGGGTTTTTACCGTCATGACCGAAAAACAGCTTTATATTCAAATGTTCAGCATTCATGGGCTGGTCCGGGAAAAAAACATGGAGATGGGCCGGGATGCGGATACCGGCGGCCAGGTTCAGTATGTCGTTGAACTGGCCCGGCACCTGAGTCAGCGGGAGGATGTGGCGCTGGTGGATCTTTTCACCCGGCTGGTCAGCGATAAGACCGTTTCCTCGGATTATGCCGAGCCCGTGAAACAGGTGAACGACAAGTTCCGGATCGTCCGGATTCAGTGCGGCGGAAAGAAGTACATGCGCAAAGAGCTCCTGTGGCCGCACCTGGACGAATACGTGGACAAGACCATTCAGTTCATCAAATCCGAAAACCGGATTCCGGATATCGTTCATGGTCATTACGCGGATGCGGGATACGTGGCGTCCCAGCTGGCCCAGTTGTTTAATATCAATTTTATTTTTACCGGCCATTCCCTGGGCCGGTCGAAAAAGGCCCGGCTGCTCAATGACGGCATGAAAGAGGCGGATATCATCAAAACCTACAAGATCGACTACCGGATAAAAGTGGAAGAGGATGTGCTGAAGACCGCCGATCTTATTATTGCCAGCACCCGGCAGGAAGTGAATGAACAATACGGGGCTTATGTGGACAGCCATATGCCGAACTTCAGGGTTATTCCACCCGGGCTGAACATTGAACGGTTTTATCCCTATTACCACGATATTGTCTCGGAAACGAATGGCAAAAAGGAGGAGGAGCGGTTTGCCAGGGCCTCGGTCATCGAAGAGCTGGACCGGTTTTTGATGCACCCGGACCGGCCGATTATCCTTGCCCTGTCCCGCCCGGATAAACGGAAAAACATTTCCGGCCTGATCAAGGCTTACGGAGAAGACCGCGAGCTTGCTTCCATCGCCAATCTGGCCGTTTTTGCCGGCATTCGCAAGGACATCACCGACAAGGAAGAGAATGAAAAAGAAGTTTTGACCATGATGCTGCTGAATATGGACAAATACGACCTTTACGGCAAGATGGCCATACCCAAGAAACATGATTTTGAATACGAGGTGCCGGAGCTGTACCGGATTGCGGCGGAGAAAAAGGGGGTGTTCGTCAATGCTGCACTCACCGAGCCTTTCGGATTAACCCTCATCGAGGCGGCGGCCACGGGCCTGCCCATTGTGGCCACCAACGACGGCGGCCCCCATGATATCATCGAGAACTGTGACTGCGGTATCCTGGTGGATCCTACGAAAACCGGGGAGATCAGCGGTGCCATTAAAAAGATTATAACGGACAGCGAACTCTGGAAAACCTATTCCAAGAACGGGACCATCAATGTGCGCAAGCATTATACCTGGGACAGCCATGCCGATAAGTATATTCAGGAAGTAAGAGATGTGATTCAGCGTTCGGGTGAAACCGGCATGGATGTGGCGCAGCCCTCGGATGCCATCGGCCGGCGGATCATGGGCCTGGATTATTTCCTCATAACGGATATTGACAATACGTTGATCGGCCAGGACAACGGCCACCTGGAAGAGCTGCTGAAACTGTTGAAGGATAACCGGGACAGGATCGGTTTCGGCGTGGCCACGGGCCGCACCATGGAATCCGCGGTGGCGCATCTGGAGTCATACGGCATTGATCCGCCGGATGTGATTATTTCATCCGTGGGCTCCGAGCTCTATTACGGCAAGGAGCTTCATTTTTCAAATGGCTGGGCCACCCACATTTCCAAGAACTGGGACCGGGAAAAAATATATAATTTATTGAAGGACTTTGATTTTCTTGAATACCAGGAAGATGATACCCAGCGGAAATACAAGATCAGCTATGACATGGATCCGGGAAAAGACAGGCTGGCAGAGGTCCATAACATGCTGTTGAAAAACAAATGCCGGTACAACCTGATTTATTCTCACGGCCAATATCTTGACATTCTTCCATACCGGGCGTCCAAGGGCAAGGCCATCCGGTATCTGAGCTATAAATGGAAGATACCCCTTGCCAATTTCCTGGTTTGCGGGGATTCCGGCAACGACGAGGAGATGCTCAAGGGCGATGTCAAGGCGGTGGTGGTTGGCAACTACAGCGATGAACTGAAATCCCTGAAGGGGAGCCGGCATGTTTATTTTGCCAAGGCGCCCTGTGCCGGCGGGATTGTCGAGGGCATTCGTCATTACAAGTTTATTGAAAAGGCCACCAAAGCATGAGTATCAACAACAAGATTCAGATTATCAGTTATCCGGACAGTCTTGGCAAAAATCTTCAGGAACTTCACTATGTGTTAAAGCGGTATTTTTCAGATGCCGCCGGCGGCGTGCACATTCTGCCGTTCTATCCCTCATCAGCGGACCGGGGGTTTGCGCCAATCACCTACTACAATGTGGACCCGGCCTTCGGCACATGGCGCGACATCGAGATGATTCAGGAGGACTTTGGTCTCACCATCGATTTCATGGTGAACCATATTTCCCGGCAGTCCAAGTATTTTACGGATTACATCGAGCACGGGGACAAGTCCCGGTATGCGGACATGTTCCTGAGCTTCAACAAGCTGGCGCCCGGCGGCAAGGTCAGCGAGGAAGACCTGAAACGGGTTTATACGCGCAAGCCATCTCCCCCGTACCAGGAAATCGAACGGCCGGACGGGTCCCGCGAGGTGATCTGGTCCACCTTCGATTATGAGCAGATCGACCTGGACCTTCAGTCCCCGGTAACCCGGGAAATCTTCCGGGATTTTCTGATCTTTCTTTCACGGAAAAAACCTGAATTCATCCGCATGGACGCATTTGCCTATACCACCATCAAGCTGGGTACCAACTGCTTTTTCGTGGAGCCGGAGGTTTGGCAATTGCTGCAGATGCTCAAGGAGTTTGTCGCGCCCTTCGATGTGCAGCTGCTGCCGGAAGTGCACGAACACTATTCCTACCAGTTGAAGCTGGCCCACAAGGGGTACTGGGTGTATGATTTCATGCTGCCCATGCTGGTGCTGCACACCCTGTATCACCATACCAATGAGCGGCTGCTGAACTGGCTGAACATTTGTCCGCGCAATCAGTTTACCACCCTTGACACCCACGACGGCATCGGGGTTGTGGATGTGGCGGATCTGATGACCCAGGAGGAGATCGAGCGCACGGTGAACGGGCTTTATGAAAAAGGGTCCAACGTAAAACCGATCTATTCCAGCGCCGATTATAAGAACCTGGATATTTACCAGGTGAACTGCACCTATTACTCGGCCCTGGAATGCAACGACGATTCCTATCTTGCCGCCCGGACCATTCAGTTTTTCACGCCGGGCATTCCCCATGTATATTATGTGGGGCTTCTGGCCGGGAAAAACGATATCGCCATGGTGGAAGAGACCAAAAACGGCCGGGACATCAACCGTCATAACTACACCCTGGACGAGATCGACAGTGAGGTGAAAAAAGAAGTGGTGCAGCGGCTCATCCGGCTGATGGAGTTCCGCAGCAGCTACCCGGTGTTCAGCGGCGATTTTTTAATTGAAGATTCCGAAAAACACCAGGTCATCCTCTCCTGGGTCAACCAGCCCTACCATGCCACCGCCCGCATCGATCTGTACACCTATCACACGCAGATCACTTACTACGACAGCGAGAAGCGGTCGGATGAGACGTTTGTAGTGTGATGCATTTATCCCCAGCAGAAAGGTCCTACATCCCACAATAATTGACCCGGCGATTCCCAGAATAATTGACCCTGCTTACCCCGCCATGTAATTTTAAAACACTTCCCCCGCCTACCCCGCAGTAAAAAAAGCCTTCTTTTTTTG
>JAXHVL010000100.1:0-3650 GCA_034189225.1 Thermodesulfobacteriota bacterium | reverse complement strand
TCCTACATCCCACAATAATTGACCCGGCGATTCCCAGAATAATTGACCCTGCTTACCCCGCCATGTAATTTTAAAACACTTCCCCCGCCTACCCCGCAGTAAAAAAAGCCTTCTTTTTTTGTTGATGGATTGGTATCTCTTTCCATAAAGAGATAAAGATAAAGAAAATAAAAACAACAACAAAGAAAGAAGGCTATGAAATGAACTATACCACAGAAAACCCGGCTGACAAGAAAAATTCAAATCTTTCCCTGGAAGACATAGAAGATTATTCGCGTAGAGCCCGCAACGGCCAGGTGGAGGTTACCATCCCGTTTTGTCCGGCCTGCAAGACCCTTTCGGAATATTTCAAACGACATGACGCCAGAAAGCGACAACTTCTGGTGCCGGTAGCGCAGATTATCCGGACCATGTGTTGTTTTCTGGTCCGATGGCGTTGCCCCGGATGCAACAAGCGTCTTCCTCAGTACCCTGATTTTATGCTGCCATATAAACGGTATCCCCGGCAGGCAATCATGGAACATGTGGCTCAATACGTTGAGAATGATCAGTCAAGTTACCGGGATATTCTCAAGGGGGAGTGGCTTGGCCACCGGGAACATGACAACGACGAGCGGCAATTAAGCCATGTTTCCATCTGGCGCTGGGTTGAGACAATCGCCCGCTATGAAAAGCATATTGCGTCAGCCCAGGATATGATTTTGCAGGCAGATCCGGCGTCCGTGATCAGCAGACACCTGGCCGCTTTGACGGTGCCGGCCAAAAAATATGCCACCGGCGTCCGCAAGAAGTTGTTGAGGCAATGCCGGCGGGTTCTGCATGGGGATGCCGCCTACCGAAATTGTTTTGGTTTTTCATTTTTCCCCAACCTGGCAACGGCCAAAGGACGTTTATGAGATAGGCTTGCCTCCGAACCCCAAAAAAAGGAGGTAAGCATGAAACAAAACGAGGAAAAGTGGGCAATTTTTTGGTGCGACCTGTTGCGGGAAATCATTTTCGATGAAATTGAACCCGAAGCCGTTCATTCGCACCTTAAAAATATAGCCCAAAAGGAAGTCGTTTTTCCGGATGGCCGCACCGGCAAGCCGTCATTGTCGACTTTAAAACGCAAACTGAAAAAGTATCGCTCCGGCGGATTTGCGGCTTTCGGCCGTAAGCCGCGCAGTGACAGAGGGCAACCCCGGGCGATAATGCCCGAGGTGGCCGACAGAGCGGTCACGTTGAAAAAAGAGCAGCCGTCTCGCTCCCATGTAACCATCAACCGTTTTCTCAGGGAGGGCCAGGGCGTAACGCTTGCACGATCAACGATGTATCGGCATCTCAAGCAATCCGGCGCCACCCGGATCAAACTTGGTGTCTCCGGTAAAAAGGTCCGCAAACGCTGGAGCCGGGAGCATACCCATGATTTGTGGGTCGGTGACTTTGAAGAGGGGCCGTACGTCATTGAGCAACAAGAAGTGGTCCCTACTTATCTGTCGGCGTTTATTGACTGTCACAGCCGGTATGTGGTTGCGGCCCGCTACTACCTCCGGCAAAATCTGCCGGTGCTGATCGACACCCTGGTCCGCGGCTTATCAGTCCATGGCGCTCCCCGGGCGTTATACCTGGACAATGCTAAGGTTTATCATGCCCGGGGCCTGAAACGGGCCTGTTATACGATCCAGACCCGCCTGATTTATCGACCGGCAGGCGATCCCTCGCCCGGCGGCATTATTGAGCGTTTGTTTTTGACCATACAAAACCGTTTTGAAAAGGAAGTCCGGGCCGGCGATATCCTGACCCTGGCCGAACTCAATCGAGCCCTGGCCGCGTTTTTGACCGTGGATTATCATGTCGAGCCCCACTCCGAAATCGGACAAACCCCGAAAACCCAATATCAGAAGGGACTCGGGCATACCCGTCAGGTTGATCTCCATGATGTGTTGGCGGCCTTCATGGAAAAGGTCCAACGCCGGGTCAATCCGGATTTTTCCGATGTCCGGTTGAATAATGTGTTTTATCGCGTTGCCCCCGAGTTACGGGGCGATAAGGTTGAGGTCCGTTACGATCCCTACGGTCATCTGGATACCGTGGACATTTATGATCTTCACGGCCGCTATCTGGGCCAGGGCAAACAACACCAACGGGAAGCCGCCCCGGCGGTCACTGTGCAACCACCGGCCGCCAAGCCGCAAAACAACTATCTGGAACTATTGATCCGGCAGCATCAACAGCAGCTCAATGACCGGACCAAAGGCATCGACTACCGAAACGTCACTGCCAATCGCCCCTGGCCCTTTTATGCCTTGGCCAATCTTATTGCCCGGGCAATGGGCAGAAAAGGCGAACTGACCGCTTTTTCTGCGGATGAACTGGAACTGCTGAAAAAAACCTACCACCAGAGCACTGACATCCATAAAGAAATGGTCGAGCAGGCCATCGCCAGGGCGCCATCACCGTCGGTGCCCAACATCATCCGCGAATTAAAACAAATCATTCAAAAGGAGGCCTGATATGTTCTTCAACCATTTTCATATGTCCGACAACCCTTTTGCCGAAAATCCACCGGCAAAATGGCTGCTCACCGATGAGCGGTTTGAGCAGGCCCTGGCCCGCCTCGACTTTTTCTCCGGCCGGGGCTCTTTTGCGCTGATCATGGGCCAGACCGGGGTCGGCAAATCCTCTCTGTTGAGACTGTTTACCCGCGCCTTGCTGCCCAATCGATTTCATCGCCTGTACGTGTCTCAAACCAGCATCAATCCCGGTGCGTTTTTGCGCATGATTGTCGTCGGACTCGGCGAGTCTCCCAGGCTGGGCAAAGATCGCCTGCTTCTGCAAATCACGGACAAAATCCAGGCCTCGGAGATCGACACGCTGCTTGTCATCGATGAAGCCCATCTGCTGGCAGCCCAGACCCTGACCGACTTGCGTCTGCTGATTAACATCGGACTGGAAAAACGGCTTCCGTTAAAAATTGTTCTCTGTGGCCAGGAAACCCTTGGCGACCTTTTAAAACGCACCGCCCATGCCGACCTGGTTCACCGCATATCTGTTCGCCTCAGGCTGCACAGCCTGTCAAAAGCCCAGACCAGCACCTATATGGACCACCGTCTACGTTGTGCCGGGGCGTCCGATAAACTGTTCGATCCGGAGGCCAAAGCCCTTATTCATGATTATGCCGGCGGCATCCCCCGGCAAATCAACAATATCGCCACCGGTTGCCTGATCCAGGCGGCCGCCAAAAACACCCAAACCATAAACGAACAAATCGTCAACGACACCATTGCCGATTTTCAAATTTAACAGGAGGCAGCCGCATGGCCTATTCCAAAGAGTTGCTAAGACGACTCAGAAATGAAATCCCCATATCCGAAGTGATTGCTGATATCTTAAAATTGGAAAATAAAATATCAGGAGGATACTTCCGTTTTCTTTGCCCTGTCTGCAACGAATTTACCACGGCCACCAATCCCGGAACCAATCTGGCCAGATGCTTTAGTTGCCAGAAGAACTTCAATCCCATTGATATGGTGATGATCGTCAAACATTGTAATTTCCCGGAGGCGGTGGAATACTTGAAGGCCTTTGAACCTCACAAGCAAGCTGAAAGGCGAGATGCCCTGGCAGCCATGATGCCGGATTTGCTCAAATCCTTCTCATGACCTGTTTAT
>JAXHVL010000010.1:0-3342 GCA_034189225.1 Thermodesulfobacteriota bacterium | reverse complement strand
AAAAATGTATAACAAAAATCGGTTCAGCGACTGCTTTTGCTGAACCGATTTTTGCTCGTTATTCTTCTATCACATCTTTCATGCGGTAGCTTTTTCCTTCTATCACGATTGCTTCGGTATGGTGCAGAAGCCGGTCCAGCAGGGCCGAGGTCAGGGTAGAGTCGTTGTTGAAGATTTGCGTCCAGTCCTGGAACACCCGGTTGGTGGTGATAATAATGGATCCTTGCTCATATCTCTGGCTGATCACTTGGAACAGCAGATCAGCGCCGGTTTTATCAATGGGCAGGTAGCCCAGCTCATCAAGTATCAATAGAGACGGCTTAAAATATTTTTTAAACTCCTGCTTAAGACGCCCGGCCTGTTGGGCTGAGGAGAGGTTGTTAATGGTTTCAATGGCCGAGGTAAAAAGCACGGTGTGGCCCTTGAGGCAGGCCTGATAGCCCAGGGCCGCAGCCAGGTGGGTTTTGCCAAGGCCGACCCCGCCGATAAAGACGATGTTGCTTTTATCTTCGATGAATTTCAGATGAAAGGCGTTCTGGACTTGTGCCCGGTTGATTTGTCTGGGCCAGGACCAGTTAAACTGTTCTATGGTTTTGATAACCGGGAACCGGGCGACCCGGATGCGGCGTTGGATGGTGCGATCCCGCCGGGCGTCTGCCTCTCCCTGTATTAACTCCTCCAGATAGTGCTGGTGATCCCACTGTTTTTGTGCGGCCATTTTGGCGCATGATTCACAATTATCTCGAATATAGGGAAGCTTCAGATAATTCAACAGCTCTGTAAGGTTTCTTTTGCTGATTGTCATTTTGTTTATTCCTTGATTGAGTGGTTGTAGATATTAAGATCCGGCCTGGTGATGGTTAACTCCAGAAGATCGCTGCGGCGGGTCAGGTGCAGGGCTTTCGGTTCTTGTACCGGGCGGGCGCGCTGCTCCAGCAGATTGGCGATGTATTCACAAGAAAAGGCATTAAAGGTAAAGGCGTCGGCAATGGCCCTTTGCACCTGATCCGGGGAGTATATTTCGCTTAAGGCCACGATCTGCCGGATATGATGGAGAGTGTTAAGGCGGCGTTGGTCGAGCTGCCGGTAGTACTCCTCGGCTCTATCAGATAACCTTAAAAACCGTATGAGTATTGTTTGGTCCCGCGCCTTTTTGCGATGGGCCAGAAGCTCTTTAGGATGATCCGGATCTTCAATATCCTGACGGCGATCATAACTCCTGACATGACGAGCCACCAGTTTATCCTCGTTGTAGATGCAGATCCGATCAGGGTATTGCTTGACAGTTACCCGCCGGCCGGCCAGTTCCGCCGGAACGCTGTAACGATTGGCGTCTATTGTTATCCGGAACATCTTGGAGGCCCTGGCCTGTTTAATGACACCAACATCATAGGGCTCTGGGTGTACAGGTTGTAAACATTTTTGATCTTCCGGCAGCATGTCAATCGGCTTCCGGCCGGTCTCGCCATGCCGGCGGATATTAGCGACGTTGTCCAGCCAGTGCTGCGTCACTGGTTTCATGATTTTAAAATCAGAGATATCCAGGCCAGCCAGAAGATTCTTTTTAACATAGCCGACACCGCTCTCCACCCGGCCTTTTTCATTGCCCTTGCCCACGCCGCAGGCCGCGACCTTAAAACCGTAGTGATCCGCAAAATCAAGATATCTGGGATTAAAGTACGGGTCCTGGCCAACGATGCGTTTTAACACGGCTGATTTTAAATTATCGACCATTATTTTTTTAGGGACGCCTCCAAAAAAATTAAAAGCGTTTTGGTGGCAGGCTAAAAAATGCTCCATGGTCTGCAAAACAGTGAATTCCACATACATCATTCGGCTGTGGCACAGGACCATAACAAAAAAGCTTAAACGGCGCCTGGTGGAACCTACGGGAGCAGACCCATAATTGCCCCAATCCACCTGGGCGCACTCTCCCGGCGCAAAATGCAGGGTCAAATAAGCCTTGATCCTACGGGGGCGAACTTGACGGACATAAGCTTTGACTATGCTGTAACCACCCGTAAATCCATCCTCTTTAAGCTGTTGAAAAATCTGAGCGGCAGAGTAGTTGTGCTTATCCAGCATTCGCGTTATATCGTTTTTAAACGGATCCAGCTTACTGGGCCGACGCGAACTTTGACGGGGTTGATAGCGTTTTTCTTTAGCCCAGCGGGCGACTGTCCGATGATCCAGGGCCAGCTTTTCTGCAATCTGATTATATTTAAGCTTATCCCGGTCGAGATGATTTCTGATCTGCACGTAAGTCTCATAATCAATCATGGGACACCTCCTCCCGAGCCTGGTTGAGTATCTCGCCCAAGCGCGTAGCTCTTGATGCGGAGCGGTTCTCCACAGCTCTGGCCTCTAAAGAAAGAACCTGGTAAACAGGTCTTTCCCAAGCCAGAAGATTGTTGCGGATCAACTCTGATCGGGCACTTGCCAGCAAATCAGGCTTCATGGACAGTCTTTTTGAAATAGACTTGTCGCCATAATAGCTGAGGCCTCGGCTGTCGCCTACGCAGACCAAAAACAGATACAGGGCCGCGGCTTCGTGACTGCAACAATCAAGGTGGCGCTCCCGGACCAGACGATGATCTATCCAGCTGAAGCTCCTGGGTACCTGTCGTACCCGGTGGGGTAAAATCGGTTTTTTGATGATCATAGTTTTTTTCTCCTTTGTCTTGGGGCGATCGGTTTAAAATATCTAACCCCAATTGTTGCAAAGAAAAGATGGTCCGGGCTATGTCATCTTGTAATGCCCCTCCGGTAAAACGGGCTATTAACCCAAGTAAAACAGCTGGTTGCGTTATTAAGGAATCTTGTAACGCAGAGGCTGCTTTTTGGGCATTATCGCCTTTGTTTTCAACTGCTTGCGCCATTAAGGGCTCTTGTAACGCCTTTTTCTCCTTTGACGATTTACGCTGTGAATATCCCGGATTCTCTTGTCGCCACTGCTGAACCCTCCGCACATTATCAGGGCCGCTGAAGTAATCTTGGTTTTCAGGCTTACTCAGCCACTTCTTCTGACTCGCGGCATTACTGGCTTTACGACAATTCGGAGTAGAGCAATACTTCTGCCGGCCGACGTTACGAGCATCTGGAATAAACAACTTGCCGCAATGGCGGCATTTAATTCGCTTTATAGATTTCATCCCCAAAAAACCTCCTTGGGGAGTAGTGTGGCTGATTTTTTATAGTAAAAAAACTATAAATTCAAAGAAGATACACGGAAGAAAAAGGAAGAATATTTTAAAATATTGAATGGAGAAGAATAAAAACTACTGGAAGAAAAATACACGTTCAGACTGGCGGTTTTGGTGCATTTTCAGCTCGCCCATGGCA
>JAXHVL010000001.1:0-6527 GCA_034189225.1 Thermodesulfobacteriota bacterium | reverse complement strand
CGGGCAGAAACTCGTTCACCTGCGGTGCTTTTGTAGGGGCAACCCCCTGTGGTTGCCCATCAGTCGGGCGGCCACAGGGGGCCGCCCCTACAATGTCTGCCCGCGTCTTCCGAAAAAACCGCCCCTGCTCGGCTGCGCTGCAAGGGGCTGGGCCCGTGTTGCTGTTCAGTTCTTTTCGGCAAACTGAAAAGCCTGGCAATAAACTGAAAATCTAATAAAATTGGATGGTTGAAATAAATTGAGCGATTTAGTTCCTTGGAAGTCCAATAGCTGCGCTGCGATGCATCTCTCGTCATGTCACCTACAGCCAAGTACGCTCCATTCCTCAAGATGCATCGGCGCCTTGCTCTTGAACTTTTTACTTTGCCGTCCCAAAGTGACTTTTTACGAGTGCATAATCTAATATCTAATCCTCAATTTCAGAGCCCCATGTTTTCCCTTAACGACTACGACTATGATCTGCCACCAACCCTTATCGCCCAGACGCCTGTGAAGAAAAGGGACCAAAGCCGTTTGCTTGTGCTGGAGCGTCGGAACGGCGCCATTGCCCATAACCATTTCCATGAACTGCCCGGTTTCCTGTCACCGGACGACATTATCATTGTCAACAACACCGAAGTGGTGCCGGCAAGACTGCTGGGGAAAAAAGAAACCGGCGGGCGGGTGGAGGCCCTGATACTTGATTACCCGGGCGAAGCAACGGCATCCGGGGTTCGCTGCCGGTGCCTGCTCAAGGCGTCAAAACAGATAAAACCGGGAACGCCGGTTGTGTTTGAAAACCGGCTGAAAGCCGTCGTGGAGGCGTTCCGCGACGGCATCTATATCGTCAGGTTTCTGCATCCTGACGATTTCGAAAATTTGATTTACGCGGTGGGCCGGCCGCCCCTGCCCCCCTATATTCACAGGCAAGACAGCAAGGCCGTGGAAAAGGACCGGGGCACTTACCAGACGGTGTATGCCGCGGAAAAAGGTGCTGTTGCCGCCCCCACGGCCGGGCTTCACTTCACACCGGCCCTGCTGGAAGAAATCCGGTCCATGGGCGTGACTGTCATGCCCCTTACCCTGCACGTAGGGTATGGCACCTTTCTGCCGGTTCGGGTGGACGATATCCGGGACCACACCATGCACTCGGAACGTTTTTATCTGTCCGAAGAAACGACCGGCGCCATCAAATCTGCAAAACAGAAGGGCGGGCGGGTGATTGCCGTAGGCACGACGGTGGTCCGGGTACTGGAATACATCATGGGGATGCACGGCCGCATTGCCGAAACCCGTGGCGAATGCGACCTTTTCATCTATCCCGGGTTTGAATTCAAGGTGATCGACGCCATGATCACCAACTTTCACCTGCCACGTTCCACCCTGCTGATGCTGGTTTCCGCCTTTGCCGGCAGACAGCGGGTCCTTACCGCATACCAAGAGGCCATTGCCCGGCAATATCGGTTTTACAGTTATGGAGATGCCATGCTGATTGCATAATTTTTTTCTTGCATTTTCCGTAATCCTATTTTACATTTAGACGACTAAATGTAAAATAGGATTACATATGATCATACCCCGACCGGATTGGATTAAAAAAATTAATTCCGCCTGGAATAAACGCCCCGTTGCCTGGCTTTCAGGGGTTCGGCGTGCAGGTAAAACCACACTGGCAGGAATGTTTGAGGATGCGAGATATTTAAACTGCGACCTGCCGTCAACGGTTCGTCAGCTGCAAGACCCGGAATTATTTTATGACAGCCTTAAAAAAGGCCGGCGGGTTATCTTTGACGAGGTTCATCGCCTTGATGATCCAAGCCGGATTCTCAAGATCGGCGCGGATATTTATCCTCACCTGAAAATTCTCGCCACCGGATCCTCCACCCTGGCCGCAACGAAAAAATTCCGGGATGCGCTTACCGGCAGAAAACAAATGATATACCTCCCTCCCGTTAGCTGGCTGGAGTGCAATACCGGCTTTGGCATCAAAGACTTAGACAAACGGATGATGCATGGCGGATTACCCGAATCCCTGTTGTCAGACACTCTGGATACTGACTTTTTTTCCGAGTGGATAGACAGCTTTTACGCCCGGGATGTACAGGAACTGTTCGGCGTCCGCAGCCGTAGCGGTTTTTTAAAACTCTTACAGCTTCTTATGTTTCAAAGCGGCGGACTGGTTGATTATACACAACTGGCAAAATCCGCCGAACTGAGTCGACCCACCGTCAAATCATACCTGGAAGCCATGAGCATTTCTCATGCAGTCTGCCTGCTGCCTCCTTTTCATGGGAGCGGTAAAAGAGAAATCATCAGCCGGCCCAAATGTTATGCGTTTGATACCGGTTTTATCTGTTTTGTCCGGGGGTGGGAAAACCTCAGGAATGAAGACCGGGGAATCTTGTGGGAACATCTTGTATTGGATGAACTCCGAATCAACACCACCAGCGGCTCTCTTTATTACTGGCGGGATAAATCCGGACGGGAAATCGATTTTGTGATCAAAAAACGGGAAAACCGCATTCATGTGGTTGAATGTAAGATCAACGTGGACAACTTCAGCCCGGACACGCTGTCTGCTTTTCGGGATATATATCCACACGGAAAAAATTACGTACTAAGCCCCAATGTTAAAACACCTTACCAACGCCAGCATGGAGAAAACCGGGTCATGTATTGTACACTGGATAGTGAGTTCGTTCATCAGATTGCAGAAACAGCCGACTGAGATTGTGCCATGCGGGATATGTCACCTGAAAGGCTTCATTAAATGTTTAACTTTCAAGCAACAGCAAAGTGCACCGGCACCCGCGCCCGCGCCGGTGTCATGCACACCCTTCACGGCACGGTGGAGACACCGGTGTTCATGCCGGTGGGCACCCTGGCCTCGGTGAAATCCATGTCCCCGGAGGATCTGCATGAGTGCGGGGCGCAGATCATTCTGGGCAACACCTATCACCTTTATCTCCGGCCGGGGTGCGAGGTGATTGATAAATTCGGCGGCGTCCACGCCTTTATGGATTGGGACCGGCCCATTCTCACTGACAGCGGCGGGTTCCAGGTGTTTTCTCTTGCGAAACTTTCGAAAATAAACGACGAAGGAGTCTTGTTTCAGTCCCATATCGACGGATCAAGTCATCTGCTCACCCCGGAAAAAGCCGTGGATATTCAGGCCTGCCTGGGGTCGGACATTCAGATGTGCCTGGACCAGTGCATCGGGTACCCGGCGGACAAAAAGGAAGTGCGCAAGGCCTCCGACCTGACCAGCCAATGGGCCGGCCGGTGCATTGATCATTGGCGTCGAACCGGTTCAGATCAGAAAAGCGCGCTGTTCGGCATTGTTCAGGGCGGCATGTTTGAGGATCTTCGCGATCAATCGGCCGATGAGCTCACGGCGCTCGACTTCCCCGGCTATGCCGTGGGCGGCCTAAGCGTGGGCGAATCCATAGAGACCCGGTTATCGGTGGCGGACCACACCCTTCCCCGCCTGCCAAAAGACAAACCCCGGTACGTGATGGGCGTGGGCACGCCTGCGGAACTGGTGGAACTGGTGGCCATGGGCGCGGACATGTTCGACTGCGTCATGCCCACCCGGAACGCCAGAAACGGCAAGCTATTCACCGCCTTCGGCGCCATCAACATCCGCAACGCCTGCCACATTCATGACACCGGCCCCGTAGACCCGGACTGCGATTGTTATACCTGCCGCCGCTTTTCCCGGGCATATCTCCGGCATTTGTTCATCTCCAGAGAACTTCTTGCCTACAGGCTTGCAACTCTCCATAATCTTTATTATTATATAAATCTGGTAAAGGATATGCGGAACGCGATCTGCGAAGGCGCGTTCCCTGCGTTTTATGCAACGTTTCACAGCAACATTCAAACAGATTTCACAACAGTATGATGCGTTGAAATTGGAAATTCGATACAAATGCCTAATTTCCAATTTCCAATTTCTTCTTTCATTGGTTGTAGTATGAAAAAAATGGCCCAGACACCCCATAACCCATAAGGAGACATACCATGAAAGACCAAGTCACGGAAGCCTTAAACGAGATCCGGCCGCAGCTGCAGGCGGACGGCGGTGATGTGGAGCTGGTTGAAATCGACGGCGGCATTGTCAAGGTTCGCCTCAAGGGCGCATGTTCGGGATGCCCCATGTCTGAAATTACCCTGAAAGACGGCATCGAGCGCTATCTGAAAAGCAAGGTCAGCAGCGTTGAAAGCGTGGAAAAGGTCGACTGAACCGCCGCCTGTACACTAGTGTCCGTCCAGAAATTAGATATTTTGGTCGAGTTCAAGGAAGGCGAAAATTTTAACCGGAGGAATACTTTGCGTATTTTGAGGATTAAAATTTGACGGCTTCGTAAAAAGTCCAATTTCTTTGTTGCGCTGCATCTCTCGTCATGTCACGTACAGCTAAGTACGCTCCATTCCTCGAGATTTGCGCGCCTCGAACTTGAACTTTTTACTTTGCTGTCCCAAAATTGACTTTTTACGAGTGCATCAAAATTTGAGACTGACGCAGAAATCGGGCAAAATAGCAATTTATGGATGGGGCACGCACTAAAATTTCAGCTTTTTTAACCACGGAACACACGGAAAAATACGGAAAGGGCAGACAGATAATCCCTTCTGTGCCTTTCCGTGAATTGTAAACATATCAATTTTTCTCATTGCCACACTCCTGCGGGAGAACCGCTGCAATTGGCTCCTCAAATGGGCAGCGCCCCGCCGATGGCATTGCTGTTTTCCTGTTTTCTCTGCATCCTCTGCGGCTCAACGCTCAGAATCACTGGCGCGAAGAATGTGCGTCCAGTGCATCCGTTTGTTGGGATTTTCTTTCTTCGGAATCGGAATCGCTATCGGGATCGGAATCGACGCTGTAGGCCGCTTGATCCTCTCGAACTTGGTAGCCTCTTCCGCCGAGACGGCTGAGCATCGCGGCCATCCGGTCGAGTTCATCCAGTTTCTCGTGTCCAAACGCCATATCTCTTCGATCCCGATAGCGATCCCGATTTCGATTTGGATTATCCCAGCGGTGAATATCCAAAAATCATATCAAAAATATTTGACAAATATTATCTCCTTTGCATAAAATGTCCATCAAATGATGGAAAAATCAACCGGCCCGAATCGACCATTCTGGCTTAATTTTCAGCTGCCGGGACCTTCGGCCTTAAACACAGAGGGCTACCATGTCGATTGCAGAAAATGTGAGTAAAAGTCTGGCCGCCTCTTCCTGGATTCGAAAAATGTTCGAAGAGGGCGCCCGACTCAAGGCCCGTTACGGGGCCGACAACGTCTATGATTTCAGCCTGGGCAACCCCAATGTTCCGCCGCCGCCGGCATTTAAAGAGGCGCTGGCGGAAACGGCAGCGGATTCAAGCATTGATCATTCCTACATGCCCAACACGGGTTATCCGGAGACCCGGGCCGCTGTGGCCGCCCAGGTATCAAAAGAGCAGAACGCCGCACTTTCCGAATCCGATATTATCATGACCTGCGGCGCCGCTGGCGGCCTGAACGTCACCCTGAAAGCCATTCTAAACCCCGGCGAAGGCGTGGTCGCGCCGGCTCCCTTTTTTGTGGAATACAAATTTTACGCACAAAACCACGGCGGTGAATTCACCACTGCACCGGTCAAACCCGACTTTGATCTGGACATTGATGCCCTGGACCGGACCATCGGGGAAAACACCAGGGCCGTGATCATCAATTCACCCAACAACCCCACCGGCGCGGTATACCCCGGGCAGACCCTGAACCGCCTCGGTGCCATGCTGTCTGAAAAAAGCGCCGCCTTTAACCGGACCATTTACCTGATCGCGGACGAGCCCTACCGGAAAATCGTTTATGACGGCATGACGGTGCCGCCGGTGTTCGCCGCCTATCCGGACAGTCTGGTCGTGACCTCTTATTCTAAGGACCTGTCACTGCCCGGCGAACGCATCGGCTTCATCGCCGTCAATCCGGCGGCCCGGCACAAAGACGACCTGCTGGCGGCCATGGGGTTCACCAACCGGGTGCTGGGCTTTGTGAACGCCCCGGCTCTGATGCAGCGGGTGGTGGCAAAAATTCAGGGGCGGCACGTGGATACCGCCGAATACGCCCGCAAGCGGGAACTGATCTGTGGTATTCTTGCCGAATGCGGATATGAATTCACAAAACCCATGGGCGCGTTTTACATCTTTCCGCGATCCCCCGTTGCAGACGATGTTGAATTTGTGAAAGTTCTCCAGGACGAACGGATTCTGGCGGTGCCGGGCAGCGGTTTCGGCGGTCCGGGTTATTTACGCCTTTCGTTCTGTGTGGATGACGATACCATTAAAAACGCGGCCACCGGATTTCAAGCGGCCATGGACAACGCCAAACGATGACGGCACTTTTTTAACTAGTGTCCGTCCAGAAATTAGATATTTTGGTTGAGTTCAAGGAAGGCGAAAATTTTAACCGGAGGAATACTTTGCGTATTTTGAGGATTAAAATTTGAGCCTGACGCAGAAATCGGGCAAAATAGCAATTTATGGATGGGCACTAACTACGGC